>JAEYYP010000117.1 GCA_023428425.1 Pseudomonadota bacterium | reverse complement strand
GATGAAGGAAGGCCCGATCTTCCAGCGCATCGAGGTCAGCTACCTGGGCGATGCTCCATGAGGTTTCGTGCGATTGCCGCCGGGGTATTTGCCTTTGGCCTTGGCACACCGGCGGCGCCGTCGGCGCTCGCCCAGGATGTGGCTTGCGCCACGTGGACCGTCGGCATGGTGGAGGACGAGGGTGGGGAGGTGCTCACCGCCCAGGCATGTTCGTCGGATCGCCCCGATGCGTACCTGGTGATCAGTTGCTTCTCGGGCAGCCTCTTCGTCCGCTACGACCTCGGGCTCGGTGCCGAGGCTTCCCCCGAACTCGACGAAGTGACGGACGTCACCTTCTCAACGGGTAGCGACGCGGTTACGATTGCCATGGACTACCAGGCCATGGACGGCATGCACGCGGCCGATGCCGGGCTCGACGATCCCCTCATCCAGTTGCTCAAGGCTGGCGACACCGTCACCATCTCGGATGTGCCCGGGCGTTACCCGGTGAAGACCTATTCCCTCGAGGGGTCTGCCGTCGCCCTGGACAAGCTTGTTGCCGGCTGCACCTGAAGCCCGATCCTGTCCGGGTCGTTAAATCTGCAAAGCGCCGGAACGCATTGGTTCGGTCCCGCATTTCTTCGCCACAACGCAACAGGGAGATACCCAAATGCACAAGGACGAAGTCAAGGGCGCCGCCAAGGAAGCCCGCGGTCACGTGAAGGACGCGGTCGGCAAGGTCACCGGCGATGAGAAGCTGCGCGCCGATGGCGCCGCCGACAAGGTCGAGGGCAAGGTGCAGAAAGCCGCGGGCAAGGTGAAGGATGCCGCCCGCGATGCGCTGAAGCACTAAGCGCCCGCCAGAAAGCCGCGCACGGCGCGGCACCGCGATTGCTCCGCCGGCGTGGGAACCGGGTCGGCGGGGGCACAACGTCCCGATCGCCACGGAGACCACGCCGATCAGGCAAATCGCGGAAGCGCCGCAGCGTCTCATGAAAGGCCGCCCAAGTGGCGGCCTTTTGCTATGCTCGATCGTCCTGAAGCGGAGTCGCCAGATGGTCGGCAGTATCCTCGCGGGCGTCGTCGCCCTCATCCACCTCTACATCCTCGTGCTCGAGATGTTCCTGTGGGACAAGCCGCCGGGCATGAAGGCGTTCGGCACCAAGCCGGATTTCGCGGCGCAGACGAAGGTCCTCGCGGCCAACCAGGGTCTCTACAACGGCTTCCTGGCGGCAGGCCTGATCTGGGGCATCGTACTCGGCGAATCCGGCGACCCGATCAAGCTGTTCTTCCTCGGCTGCGTCGCCGTCGCGGGGCTCTATGGCGCTGCCACGGTGGGGCGCAAGATCCTGTTCGTGCAGACCATTCCCGCGGTCGTCGCGGCAATAGCCGTCGTCATTGCGTGAGAGTTGTTCACAGGGTGGCGACGCTGAACCCAAGCCGGTTTGCCGTAACACTACGTAACGGCTAACGTCGTCGCCACGCGGGCGGCGTGACTTGGGGTGAACAACCGATGTGGGATTTCTCCATCGGGCAGGCACTGGCGTTGATGGGGCGGACCATGCCCTTCATCGCGTTGCGCGTGCTCGTCTATGCCGGCATTGCCATCGCCTATGTGCTTGTGACCGGTGTTGGCGCCGGTGTCGGCTGGGGCATCGGAGCCTTCGGCGACGAGGATTTTCGCGCCAGCTCGACCATCTGGGGCGGCGGCATCGGCTTCGCGCTGACGGCCGGCGTGCTCTACTTCGCCCGCGAGTACATCCTCTACATCGTCAAGGCCGGCCACATCGCCGTGCTGGTGAAGCTGATCGACGGCGAGGCAGTGCCCGATGGCCAGAACCAGGTTACCTACGCCACCGCCATCGTGAAGGAGCGGTTCGTCGAGGCCAATGTGCTGTTCGCCGTCGACCAGTTGGTCAAGGGTGTGCTGAACGCCATTGTCGGCCTCGTGCAGGGCGTCGCCAGCTTCCTGCCGATCCCTGGCCTCACCAACCTGGTGCAGCTTGTCCGCGCCTTCCTCAAGATCGCCGTCGGCCTTGTCGACGAGGTGATCCTGGCCCACGCGATCCGCACCAACGCCACCAACCCCTGGGCTTCCGCGCAGACGGCGCTCGTGCTCTACGCGCAGAACTATCCGACCATGCTGAAGAACGCGGCATGGCTCACCATCATCACCTACGGGCTGGCCTTCATCGTGTTCCTCGTCATGCTGGCGCCGGCGGCGGCGATCGTCTGGCTGATGCCGGGCGGCTGGTCCGCGGCGGGCGTGGTGTTCGCGCTGATTTTCGCGTGGGCGGTGAAGGCGGCGCTCATCGAGCCCTTCGCCATCGCCTGCCTGCTGCAGGTGTTTTTCCGCACCACCGCCGGCCAGACTCCGGACCCTGAATGGGACGCGCGGATTTCGGGCGTGTCGCGGAAGTTCACCGAACTCAAGGACAAGGCCGGCCAGTGGATGGGCGGCCGCTCTGCCCCGGGGATGAACGTCGCGCGTTGAGGGTGTCCTGCGATGAAGCAGGTAGTGTTCCAGCTCGATCACGGCATGGTCAGCCACGGCCTCGCGCCGCTTTATGTCGACGGCGTCGCCACGGAGCTGGCGTTCTGGGGCTTCTCCAACGACATCCTCCGCCGCCTCGCCCGCCTCAACGAGCTCTACGACCGCCAGGTCAACTGGGACAATCCCTCCGACCCCACCTGGCGCCTCTCCGAGCGCGACCGCCGCGAGTTCAACGCCCTGCTACCCTTCGTGATCTCCGAGTTGCAGGTCGCCATCGGCCACCAGTGGCAGATCGTGGTGGAGGCGAGGGAGCTGTGAGGGGGTGAGGTACGCGCGCTCGAGCTACGAGTTCCCCAGTTTATCGGGTGATTCGGTTGACATTGCCGGATTTTTCCATTATCAGCCTCTTACGGCGTTGGCGCCTCAGAGGCTGGACACGCTTCGAAACTTCAGCAATAAAAAAGGCAGAGCGCGATGTCGTGCTCTGCCTTCGTCTTCTTCCGAGCGGTGTTCCCGCAAGGCGGAGAAAAAAGCTCGGTTCGGACTCTCACAAATCAGAACCTAGTGCCCGAAGGCGACACTCGCAAGCCTAAGGACATTCAAGAAATGGCTATCTACAAGTACCCCAATGCCGTCACTCAGATCAGCGGCGCGGCCTTTGATGAGGCTTTGCAGCCGGGGTTTCGTATCATCTACTCTGGCATCTACCGATGCGTTGTCTGCGGCGACGAAATTGCCGCAAACAAGGGCGATCCGCTGCCGCCGCAGAATCACCACCAGCATCGGCCGGGGCTAGGACCCATCAGGTGGCAATTGACCGTCGCGACTAGGCAGGTGGCCTAGGCCTCTGGCCCCGGTGCGAACGCTGCCCCGGGGCCTATCTCTTGCTCGCTCCCTGGTCGTCATGCCCGCTCACTCGAACGAGTAGTGCAGCCGCGCCCCGCCGCTCCCTAGCGCATGCGCCGACAGCAGCTTAAGCTCCCGTGAGAACCCCGTCGGCGGGAAGAGCGGGTAGCCGCCGCCGAGGAGCTGGCTGATCACGTACACCTCGAGCTCGTCCAGCGCGCCGCGTTCGATGAAGGCCATCTGAAGCTTGCCGCCGCCCAGCATCCAGACGTCGCCGTCGTCGAGCGCGCGCAGTTCGGCGATCAGTGCATCGACATCGGTCCGCGTTTCGAGCGCGCCAATCGGGTCGGGCAGGGGGCGCGACGTGACGACCAGCACGCGCTGTTGGGCGTAGGGCCAACTTATCCCCTCGCGCACCAGCCAGTCATATGTTGCCCGTCCCATCACCACGGTGCGGATGCGCTTGATGAACAGGTTGTAGTCGAATTCGCCGAGCTCCAGGTCCTTCCGCTCGGTCAGCCAGGTCAGGCCCTCGTGCGGGTCGGCGATGAAGCCGTCGAGGCTGGCGGCGATGTAACCGATGATTCTGGCCATTCGGATTCTCCTGAGCTAGGATGCAGAATATATAAATGAACGTTCACTTACAATGGCCCGGCAACGCACTCTCCCCGACGAACTCATTGTAGAAGCAGCACTATCGCTGATGACCCGGCTCGGCCCCGATGCGCTGACACTGGCAGAAGTTGGTGGTTTAGTCGGCCTCTCGGCGGCCACCCTGCTGCAACGTTTCGGGTCCAAGGACGCACTGAAGCGTGCGGCGTTGGAACATGCCTGGGACCAGCTCGGCGAAGCGACCCTCAGGGCAGACGAGGAACAGCCCGAAACCTTCGAGGGCGCACTCGCCATCATCGCGGCCCTGTCGCCGTCGTCCGACTCGTCCCCCGTCTTCGATGGCGGCCTGCTGCTGCTGCGCGAGGACCTGCGCGACCCGGTGCTGCGCGCCCGTGGCATCGCCTGGCTCGAAATGCTCTCGCTGGCGCTCGGCCGCCGCCTCACCCGCGAACCGACGCTTCGCCGCAGGCTGGGGCGGCAGATGGTCAACCAGTGGCAGGGCGCCCAGATCTGGTGGGGCTTCAACCGCAAGGGCGTGCCGCAGGACGCCATTGCCGCCGACCTGCGCGACTGGCACGCCGCGCTCAACCTGCCACGCTGAGCGGCATTCTCCCTGCAAGCGCCATGGGCTAGGCTGTCCGGCGAGTCCGGGGAGGGATCGATGCCTGCAAACAGCGAAAGCCTGCTGCTCACCCCGTCCGAGATGGGCCGCGCCGACCAGCTGGCGGTGGCTGCCGGCATCCAGTCCTTCAAGCTGATGGAGAACGCGGGGGCCGCCGTGGCCGACGCGGTCGCCGAGCGCTACCCGGAGGGCAAGGTGCTGATCCTCTGCGGCCCCGGCAACAATGGCGGCGATGGGTTCGTCGCAGCCAAGAAGCTGAAGGAGCGCGGGCGTGACGTCCGCGTCGCCCTGTTCGGCAGCCGCGACCGCCTGAAAGGGGACGCCGCCTTCTTCCACGACCTGTGGAACGGCCCGGTCGAGGAGGCCCGGCCCGACGGAATTCGCGGCGCCGCCGTCATCGTCGACGCGCTCCTCGGCGCAGGCCTCGACCGCGACGTGGACGGCGCGCTCCGCGAGATCATCGAGGCCATCAATGGGGCTCGGGTGCCGGTGGTCGCGGTGGATGTGCCGAGCGGCGTCGACGGCGCCTCGGGTCAGGTGCGCGGCGTCGCCGTGCGCGCCGACGTCACCGTCACTTTCTTCCGCCTGAAGCCCGGCCACCACCTGCTGCCCGGCCGCGCCCGCTGCGGCGAGAATGTCCTCGCGCAGATCGGCATTCCGGACACGGTGCTGAACGACATCCGGCCGAACCTCAGGGTCAACGGTCCCGCCCTTTGGCCATTGCCGCAACCCGACCTTGAGGGGCACAAGTTCACCCGCGGGCATGCCGTCGTCATGTCCGGCAGCCCTCTGCAGACCGGTGCGAGCCGCATGACCGCCATCGCTGCGCTGCGCAGCGGGGCAGGGCTCGTGACCCTCGCCGGCCCCCATTCCTCGCTGCTGGTGCAGGCCAACCACGTCACCGCGATCATGCTGAAGCCGGTCGATGGGGTGGCGAGCCTGTCGCTGCTGCTGCAGGATCACAAGGTGAAGGCGTTCGCCATAGGCCCGGCCGCCGGCGTGGGCGAAGCCACCAAGGCCAACGTGCTCGCGGTGCTCGGCGGCGGGCCGGCGACGGTGCTCGATGCCGACGCGCTCACCAGCTTCAAGGACAGCCCGGAGATCCTGTTCTCGGCCATCAAGTACCATCCCGATCGCCCGGTGATACTGACCCCGCACGAAGGCGAGTTCGAGCGGCTGTTCGGCAAGGTCGACGGCTCGAAGGTCGAGCGCGCCCGCTCAGCCGCCATCCGTTCGGGCGCCATCATGGTGCTCAAGGGCAGCGACACGGTCGTGGCCGCGCCCCACCGCCCCCCCCGCCAGAA
>JAEYYP010000086.1 GCA_023428425.1 Pseudomonadota bacterium | reverse complement strand
TGATCCCGATGTTCCTCATCATCGGCATCTGGGGCGGGGCGCGGCGCATCCAGGCGACCTACAAGTTCTTCTTCTACAGCTTCACCGGCACCGTGCTGATGCTGCTGGCCATCATGTACATGTTCTGGCAGGCCGGCACGCTCGATATCCGTACGCTGCTCGCCTTCAAGTTCCCGCCCGAGGTGCAGACCTGGCTCTGGATCGGCTTCTTCGCCTCCTTCGCAGTGAAAATGCCGATGTGGCCCTTCCACCGCTGGCTGCCCGAAGCCCACGTCGAGGCGCCCACCGGCGGCTCGGTGATCCTGGCGGCCATCCTGCTGAAGATGGGCGGCTACGGCTTTATCCGCTTCTCGATCTCGATGTTCCCTGATGCATCGCATCAGTTCTCGACGTTCGTCTTCGTGCTGTCGATCGCGGCCATCATCATCACCTCGCTCATCGCGCTGGTGCAGACCGACATCAAGAAGCTGATCGCCTACTCCTCCGTTGCCCACATGGGCTTCGTCACCATGGGCATCTTCACCGGCAACATCTATGGCATCCATGGCGCCATCTTCCAGATGATCTCGCACGGCGTCGTGTCCGCCGCGCTCTTCCTCTGCGTCGGTGTCGTCTACGACCGCATGCACACCCGCGAGATCGACGCCTATGGTGGTCTTGTGGAGCGCATGCCGCGTTACGCTTTCGCCTTCATGGTCTTCACCATGGCCAATGTCGGCCTGCCGGGCACGTCGGGCTTCATCGGCGAGTTCCTCACCATGTTCGCCGTGTTCCAGGTGAACACCTGGGTCGCCTTCTTCGCGGCCTTCGGCGTGATACTGTCGGCGGGCTACGCGCTGTGGCTCTACCGCCGGGTGATCTTCGGCGCGCTCACCAAGGACTCGCTGAAGGGTATCCTCGATCTCAACGCCCGCGAGGCAGTCGTGCTGGTGCCGCTGATCGTGCTCACCATCCTCTTCGGTTTCTATCCCGCGCCTATTCTCGATGCGACCGCCGCATCTGTGAACCTCGTCGCAGAAAACTTCGCCAACGCCATCGGTGCCGCCCCCTCGGTGGTTGCCGCGGCGACCGGCCACTAGGAGACGGGCATGCAGTCCGCAATCACGAGCTCCGACATCACGAGCTTCGCCTCGCTGGCGCCCGCCTATCCCGAGCTGCTGATGGCGGTCGGTGCGGTCGCGCTCCTGCTCATCTCGCTGTTCTGGAAGAACCACCGCTCCAGCGTCATTGCGGGCATGGCCATCGTGCTGATCGGCGCCACGCTGGCGCTCCTGCTGCTCCAGCCGGGTGACGGCGTACTGTTCAACGGCGTGTTCATCGTCGACGGCTTTGCGCGCTACATGAAGGCGCTCGTCCTCGGCGGCGCGGCCTTCATCCTGCTCATCTCGCTCTCGAGCGCCAGCGCGCACGGGCTCGACAAGTTCGAGTATTCCATCCTCATCCTGCTCGCCACGCTGGGCATGATGATCATGGTCTCGGCCAACGACCTGATGAGCCTCTATGTCGGCCTCGAGCTCCAGTCGCTCGCGCTGTACGTCGTCGCGGCCATGAAGCGCGATGACGCGCGCGCCACCGAAGCGGGCCTGAAATACTTCGTCCTCGGCGCGCTTTCCTCCGGCATGCTCCTGTACGGCGCCTCGCTGGTCTACGGCTTCTCCGGCACCACCCAGATCGATCAGATCGTTGTGGCCATCACCGCCGAGAACCGCTCGGTCGGACTCGTCTTCGGCATGGTCTTCCTGCTCGCCGGCGTCGCCTTCAAGATCTCGGCCGTGCCCTTCCACATGTGGACGCCCGACGTCTACGAGGGCGCTCCGACCCCGGTCACCGCCTTCTTCGCGGCCGCTCCGAAGGTGGCGGCGATGGCGCTCTTCGTCCGCGTCACCATGGTGTCGTTCGAGAACGTCACCCGCGACTGGCAGCAGATCGTCATCTTCCTGTCGATCGCGTCGATGGGCCTTGCCGCTTTTGCCGCCATCGGCCAGAGCAACCTCAAGCGACTGATGGCGTACTCCTCCATCGGCCACGTCGGCTTCGCGCTTGTGGGATTGTCGGCCGGCACCGTGGATGGCGCCGAAGGCGTCGCCGTGTACATGGCGATCTACGTCGCCATGACCGTCGGCGTCTTCGCCTGCCTGCTGTCCTTCAAGACTGCGGACGGCGCACCGATCGAGACCATCGGCGGTCTTGCCGGTCTCAGCCGCAAGCGGCCGTTCGTGGCGGCGATCTTCGCCATCCTGATGTTCTCGCTCATCGGGTTGCCGCCGCTCGCCGGCTTCTTCGCCAAGTGGCAGGTGTTCCTCGCCGCCATCGAGCAGAACCTCTTCATTCTCGCGGTGCTCGGCGTGCTCGCCTCGGCGGTGAGCGCCTTCTATTACCTGCGCATCGTCAAGGTGATGTACTTCGACGAGCCGACGCAGGAATTCGCGGCGGTACCGGCTGAACTCGGCGTCGTCATGGGCGGCATCGGTTTCCTCGTCGTCACCTACTTCGTCACCGTCGGCGCTCCGCTGACCGCAGCGGCCGCGCTCGCCGCCGGAAGCCTCTAGTGCCGGGCTTCTGGCTCGGGCCAAGGGCGGCCACGCGGGGCTATCGCCTGCACGGCTACGACAGCATCGGTTCCACCAGCACCGAGGCCGCCCGCGCTGCCGCTTCGGGCGACGCGGGCGATGTCTGGTTTTGTGCGTTGCAGCAGACCGAGGGCAGGGGGCGGCGCGGCCGCGCCTGGCACACGGCACACGGCAATCTCGCCGCCAGCCTGCTCGTCGTTCCGGAATGTGATCCTTCAGTGTCCGCCACGCTCGGGTTCGTCGCTGGCGTGGCCATGAACAATGCCCTCCGCCATCTCGTGCCCGACGCCATCGTCAGGCAGGGCATCGACGGTGCGGACGGCCAGAACGGTACGCGGATCGCGCTTAAGTGGCCCAACGACGTGCTGGCAGATGGTGCGAAGCTCTCCGGTATCCTGCTTGAAGCCCAGAAGCGTCCGGATGGCAGCCTGGCGGTCGTCATCGGCATGGGCGTCAACGTCGTCTCTGCCCCCAAGGGACTGCCATACCCGGCGACATCCTTGCGGGCGCTGGGCTACGACCTGTCAGCGGAAACCATCTTTGGCGCGTTGTCCGATTCCTGGGTGGATGCCGTCGAGATCTGGAACTCAGGTCGAGGCATCTCGGACATCCTCTCTCTCTGGCGCGAGGCGGCGGCGGGGATAGGGGCCGAGGTAGCCGTGCAGCGCGATGGCGAAGTGGTGCGCGGCGTCTTCGAGACCATAGACGAGGCGGGGAGACTTATTGTCCGCGCCAATGACAATCGGCGTGTTGCCATCACCGCGGGCGATGTCCATTTCGGTGCTACCGCAAGCGTAAGGAACTGATGATGGCGAATGCACGGGCCGACGAACTGGTCTTCGTGCCGCTTGGCGGCGTTGGCGAAATCGGCATGAACATGGCGGCCTACGGCTTTGGCCCGCCGCGCAGCCGCAAGTGGATCGTGGTCGACTGCGGCGTTACCTTTGGTGGTCCGAACGAACCGGGCGTCGAGTTGATCCTCCCAGATCCGGCGTTCCTCGAGGACAACGCCGACGACATCCTCGGCCTCGTGCTGACGCACAGCCACGAGGATCACTATGGTGCCGTGCTGGACCTCTGGCCCGCCTTCGACCTGCCGGTATACGCCACTGCCTTCACCGCCGCGATGCTGAGCGCCAAGCGTGCGACCGAGGCGATAGTCGAGAACGTCGAGATCAGGCAGATGTGGGTGGGCAAGGCCTTCCAGCTCGGCCCGTTCACCATCGAACCGATCAACGTCGCGCACTCCATCCCCGAAAGCTGCGCGCTCCTCATCACCACGCCGGCCGGACGTGTCCTCCACACCGGTGACTGGAAGCTCGATCCGCATCCAGTGGGCGGCCCGCCCACCAATGTCGAGCGCTTCGCCGAAGTCGGCAACGATCGGACGAGCCCGCTGGCGCTGATCTGCGATTCCACCAACGCCATGAAGGAGGGCCAGAGCCCTTCCGAGGAAGAAGTGTCGGCGGGGCTCGAGGCACTGATAGCCTCCGCACCTCATCGCGTCGCCGTTACAACCTTCGCCTCAAATGTCGGTCGCGTCATTGCTGTTGCCCGCGCCGCCCAGAAGGCCGGCCGCCAGGTCGTCATGTCGGGCAGGGCGCTCCACCGCATCACCGGCATCGCCCGCGAACTCGGTCTCATGGAAGGCATCCAGCCCTTCCTCGATCAGAACGAGTACAAGACGCTGCCGCGTAGCAAAGTCGTGCTGCTCTGCACCGGCAGCCAGGGCGAGGCCCGCGCCGCCATCGCCCGCATCGCCCGCGAGGAACATCCGGAGATCGCACTCAACGCCGGTGACCGGGTCATCTTCTCCTCGTGGGCCATCCCCGGCAACGAGCGCGAAGTCATCGACATCCAGAACCTGTTGATCGATCGCGGTGTCGACGTCGTGACGCGTGATCACGCCATGGTACATACCTCGGGTCATCCGCGTCGCGACGAGCTGCGTCGTCTCTATGACCTGCTGAAGCCGTCCATCCTGGTTCCCGTCCACGGTGAGGCCGCCCACCTCGAGGCGCACGCCGCGCTCGGCCGGGAGCAGGGCATCGAGACGGTCGTCCACGCCCGCAATGGCGACATGGTGCGCCTGTTCCCCGAAACCACCCACTTCCCGGGTGAAGTCCGGGTCGGCGAGCTCTATCTCGACGGCAATATCCTCTGCACCCCCGAGGAATCGGGCGTGAAGGGCCGCCGACGCCTGTCCTTCGGCGGTCACATCGTCGTCAGTCTGTGCGTCAACGGCAACGGTCAGATCGTCGCCGGACCAGAACTCGTGATGGAGGGCCTGCCCGCCGTTGAGGAAGATGACGAGTCGCTGGGCGATGTTGTGAAGCGTTCGGTTTCGGGCACGCTGAAGTCGATTCCGCCCAAGCGCCGCTCGGACCCTGAACTGGTCCACACCGCGCTCACGCGTGCTATCCGCTCCGAAGTGAGTTCCTACTGGGGTCGCAAACCCAATGTCTCGGTGTTCGTCCACCGGATCTGATCAGGCATCATGCAAGTCGCAACATTCTTCGCTATCTACTTCATCGTCTGGTGGATGTGCCTCTTCCTCGTCCTGCCTTTCGGTGTTCGCAACCAGGTCGACGAGGGCACTCGCATCCAGGGCACTGACCCTGGCGCGCCCGCGCTGTTCCGCTTCCTGCCGAAGCTGATCTGGACGACGCTCTTGTCCATTCCGTTGACTGCGCTGCTGATGTGGCTGCTCAGCTCCGAATGGCTGGTCCGCTACTGGAGCTGACCAGCGGCCGACGCCCTCTGGAATAGCGCGTCTAGAGCGTCGTGTCCTCGATCAGGCCGTTGCGCAGCGTCACGATACGGGTGGCGCGGCGGGCCAGGTCGAAGTTGTGCGTGGCAATGAGCGCTGCGGCACCTTCCTCACGGATCAGTTCGGCGAGGGCATCGAACACCACATTGCTCGTGGCGGGATCTAGATTGCCGGTGGGTTCGTCCGCCAGGATGACCCGCGGGTGGTTGGCCGCCGCCCGGGCGATGGCAACCCGCTGCTGCTCTCCACCGGAGAGCTCCGCCGGACGATGCTGGGCCCGCGGGGCGATACCGAGAATGTCGAGCAGTTGCAGCGCCCGCCGCTCGGCTGCGGCACGCTCGACGCCTGCGATCAGTTGCGGCATGGCGACGTTCTCGAGCGCCGAGAATTCCGGCAGCAGATGGTGGAACTGGTACACGTAGCCGATGGTGTTCCGACGCAGCAGCGTGCGGCCGCGTTCGTTGAGCTTGCTGGTCGCAATGCCGGTAATCTCGACCTCGCCGCCCTGCGGCCGCTCGAGCAGGCCAGAGAGGTGCAGCAGCGTCGACTTGCCGGCTCCCGACGGGGCGACGATCGCGACGATCTCGCCGCCACGCACTTCGAGGCTCGCCGCCTCCAGCACGCGGACTGTTCGTTCGCCCTCTCCGTAGTGGCGATGAACCTTCGAGAGCCTCAGGTGAACGTCATTCATAGCGGAGGGCCTCGACGGGATCGTATTGAGCGGCGCGCCAGGCCGGATAGAGGGTCGCGAGGAAGCTCAGCACCAGCGCGACGGTGACGATGAGCGTCACCTCCGACAGGTTCGTGCGGCTCGGCAGCGATGAAAGAAAGAACACCTCGGGCGGAAAGATCGTGATGCCCAGGAGGTTGGAGAGGAAGGCTCGGATCGCCTCCGCGTTGCTGGCTATCAGCACGCCGATCACCAGACCAAGCAGCGTCCCTCCGACACCGATGCCCACGCCGGCGATGCCGAAGATGCGCATGATCGAACCGCGCGTCGCGCCCATGGTGCGAAGCACCGCGATGTCGGTGCCCTTGTCCTTCACCAGCATGATCAATGACGAGATGATGTTGAAGGCCGCCACCAGCACGATGAAGCTGAGAATGACGAACATCACCGTGCCCTGGGTCTGCAGCGCGTCGAAGAAGTTCTGGTGCTGCTGCTGCCAGTCGCTGAGAACCAGCGGCCGCTCGATCTCGTTGCCGATTTTCAGGCGCATCGGCCCGATCGCATTGGGGTCGGTGATGAACACCTCCACCGCGGTGGCCTTGTAGACGCGGTCGTATGCGGCTTCCTTCTCCTCGTCAGGCGCGTCGAAGGGCGGCGGTTCGACGCCGGGCTTGAGCACCCGGTCGAACATGTTGAAGTAGTCCTGAGCAGCCCTGAGCGGCATGTAGAGGTAGAAGCTGTCGAACTCCGTCATGCCGAGATCGAAGATCACGGCAACCTTGTACGAGCGGGTCCGCGACGTGCGGCCCTGCGACGTCTCTTGACCATTCGGGCTCAGCAGCGTCAGCGGGTCGCCGACGTTGAGCTTCAGCTTCTCGGCGAGGCGGCGGCCTATGGCGACGCTTTCCCCCGCGTCCCAGCCGTCCCAAAAGCCGAGTATGGCGCCATCGCGCAGGAAGGTCAGCTTGTCGATCGACGCCTGCGTGACGCCGCGAGCGATGACGCCGGTATAGGAACTGCGTGGCCCAGAGGCGAGTCCTTGCCCCTCGACGAACGGGATGGCCGCGACGACGCCCTCCACCTTCTCCAGGTCCGCCGCCGACTGATCGTAGTCGGTGAAGCGCGACTCGATGGGGTAGGCGGAGAAGTGGCCGTTGAGGCCGAGCAGCTTGTTGACGATCTCGGCATTGAAGCCGTTCATCACCGAGGTGACGACGATGAGCGCGGCTACGCCCAGCGCGATGCCGGTGAGGGTAAGGCTGGCGATGACCGAAACGAAGCGATCGCGGCGGCGCGCGCGCAGGTAGCGCCATGCAACCATGAACTCGAAGCGTGAGAACGGGCCGGGATCGCCGGCCGGAGACGGGGCGATGTCTGTCACTGGTTCAGGCCCTCCACCGGGTCGAGCCGAGCGGCGCGCCACGCCGGGTAGAGCGTCGCGAGGAAGGTGAGGCCGAGCGAAAGCATCACCACCAGCACCACTTCGCCCTCGTCGATGCGCGACGGCAGCTCATTCATCATGAACAGCTCGGGCGGAAAGATCGGGATGGCAAGGAGGTTCGATACTCCCGAGCGGAGCACTTCGGCATTGGCTGCAACCAGCAGGCCGAGAACCAGACCGAGCATGGTGCCGGAAAAGCCGATGGCGAAGCCGGTCATCGAGAAGATGCGCAGGATGGCACCACGCGTTGCCCCCATGGTCCGGAGCACCGCGATGTCGGGCCCCTTGTCCTTCACCAGCATGACGAGGCTGGCGATGATGTTGAAGGCGGCAACCAGGATGATGAGCGACAGGATTACGAACATCACCACGCGTTCAACCTGCAAGGCGGAGAAGAACGTGGCGTTCCGTTGCTGCCAGTCGGTGATGTGGAATGGCCGGTCGAGGGCAGCCTCGAGCCGCTGCTTCATGCCGGTGATATTGTCTGGATTGTCGACGAACACCTCGACGCCGGAGGCCGAGTAGATGCGCTCGTAGGCCGCGTCGATCTCCTCGTCCGTGGCCATGACGTCGGGCATGGCTGCCCCGGCTTTCAACTGGTCGGCGAACTGCTTGAAGTACACCTGCGCGGCCTGCATCGGCATGTAGACATAGAAATTGTCCTGCTCCGGCATGCCGAGATCGAAGATGACGTTCACCGGGTACGAGCGCATGGCGGCGGTCTGGCCGAACGGGGTCATCGTGCCGTCGGGATTGACGATGGTCACCGGATCGGTGAGCCCGACGCCGAGGCGGTCGGAGAGGCGGTCGCCGATGGCGACGCCTTGGCTTTCGTCCCACTGGCCCCAGCCGCCGAGCGCGGCCGCGTTGTCGAGCAAAGTTAGCTTTTTCAGCGATTGCTCGTCGATGCCGCGCACGACGATGCCGGTGGAGTCCGCGTTGCCGGAAGCGAGCGCCTGACCCTCGACGTAAGGAATGGCGTAGGTGACGCCCGGAACGCCCTCGAGGCGGCGGACGACATCGTCGTAGTCGGTGAATGGGCCACGGACGTTTTCGACGACGAAGTGGCCATTCAGTCCGAGGATCTTGCCCAGCAGCTCGGTACGGAAGCCGTTCATCACGCTCATCACGGTGATGAGCGTCGCCACCCCGAGGGCCACGCCGACGAGTGTCAGCAGCGCAATGACTGAGACAAAGCGCTCCTTGCGGCGGGCGCGCAGGTAGCGGCCCGCCACGAGGAACTCGAAGCGCGAGAACGGGCCGGGCGGCCGCAGCTGCGCCGGCGCGTCGCTCAAACCGTGTCCCGCCGCTGGGGTACGATCAGCCCCTTGAGGCGGCCGACTGCGGCCTCGACGCTCAGCGTCTCGCGCTCCCCCGACTTGCGGTGCTTGAGCTCGACGGTGCCGTCCTTGAGGCCGCGCGGGCCGACGATCAGGTGGTAGGGGATACCGATCAGGTCGGCATTGGCGAACTTGGCGCCGGCGCCCATGTCGCGGTCGTCGTAGAGCGCGTCGATGCCCTCACGGAGGAGATCGGCGTAGAGCCCCTCGGCAGCCTTGTCGCTCTCGCCATCGCCGACCTTGAGGTTGATGACGACGGCCTCGAAGGGCGCGACCGAGACCGGCCAGACGATGCCATTCTCGTCGTGGCTCGCCTCGATGATGGCGGGGACGAGGCGGGTGGGGCCGATGCCGTAGCTGCCCATCTGCACCTCGACATCCTTGCCGTCGGGGCCGGTGACCTTGGCACCCATGGGCTTGGAATACTTGGTGCCGAAAAAGAAGATGTGGCCGACTTCGATACCGCGCGCCGCCAGCTGCTTGTTGCCCGAGACGGACGCGCGGAAGGTCGCCTCGTCGGTCATCTCGTCGGTAGCGGCGAACAGCGAAGTCCAGTCGTTGAAGATCGGCTCGAGATCGCCACGGAAATCGGTGTCGATGGGCGGGATCGGCTTGTCGAGCAGGTCGGCATCAAGGAACACGGCGCTTTCGCCGGTCTCGGCGAGCACGTGGAACTCGTAGCTCATGTCGCCGCCGATGGGACCGGAGTCGGCGCGCATGGGAATGCCGGTCAGGCCCATGCGATAGAACGTCCGCAGGTACGCCACGAACATCCGGTTGAAGGCCTTGCGGGCGCCCGCCTCGTCGAGGTCGAACGAGTAGGCGTCCTTCATCAGGAACTCGCGGCTGCGCATGGTGCCGAAGCGCGGGCGCACTTCGTCACGGAACTTCCACTGGATGTGGTAGAGGTTGAGCGGCAGGTCCTTGTAGGAGCGCACATAGGTGCGGAAGATGTCGGTGATCATCTCCTCGTTGGTCGGCCCGAACAGCATATCGCGCTCGTGGCGGTCCTGGATACGCAGCATCTCCTTGCCGTAGTCATCGTAGCGGCCGGATTCGCGCCAGAGGTCGGCGGACTGCACGGTCGGCATGAGAAGCTGCACGGCGCCCGAGCGATTCTGCTCTTCCTCGATGATACGGATGACCTTGTTCAGCACCTTGAAGCCGAGCGGCAGCCACGAATACGAGCCGGCGGCCTGCTGCTTGATCATGCCGGCGCGCAGCATCAGCTGGTGCGAGATGATCTCGGCTTCTTTCGGCGTCTCTCGCAGCGTGGGCAGGAAGTAACGGCTGAGACGCAATGGACCCTCCTCGGAGAAACGCGCCGGATTCGACTGGCTCCCCTATAGCGTAAAGCGGCCCGAAGTGGAGCCGCTAATGTGCGCCACAGCAGCGCGATTCTTGGGCAAATGCGAGGCGCTGCAGCCCGTTTAGGCGGAATCGCTCAATGGTGCAGCGGTCGCTTGCGATCATGTAAAAATGCGAGAACAGCCATGCAGAATCTGCTTGGCAGGTCAGGAATCATTAAGTAGGGTCCGTGGCCATAAGAACACAGGCAACCCACAAGTTGCCGGACGTCGACAACGTCAAGGGAGGAGCGCTGGCTGCCACTTCATCGTGTGCCTAAGACCAGTGTATTGTCGAGCAACTCATCAAAGCAGGGCTTAGGCCCTGCTTTTTTCATTTGTACGTGAAGGCTTTGTGACAGGATTTACCTTCGGCCCGACCGGTGGGTTCGGCCCGCTGGGTGCGGACAGCGTCGCTCAGCCCCGTGCGCCTTGACAGTTCCACTAGCGCAGTGAAGGTAACGCCCTGACATGTCAGGGCGGGCTTGAGGCAATCAGTCGACCTGAGGTACGTACACAATCGGAGCGGCCGAAACGTGCCGCGATAGGGAGGACCTGCATGCGCACCATCAAGGGGCCCGCCATTTTCCTGGCCCAGTTCGCCGGCGACAAGGCGCCGTTCGACACTCTCGACAACATCTGCCAGTGGGCCGCCGACCTCGGCTACAAGGGTGTTCAGATCCCGACCTGGCTGACCCATTTCGTCGATGTCGAGAAGGCAGCCGCCTCCAAGACCTATGCCGACGAGGTCAAAGGCACAGTTGAGAGCCATGGCCTCGAAATCGCCGAGCTTGCAAGCCACATAATCGGCCAGCTCGTCGCCGTTCATCCGGCCTACGACACGCTCAGCGACGGCTTCGCCATTCCGGCGGTTCGCGGCAATCCGAAGGCCCGGCAGGAATGGGCAGTGCAGCACGTCAAGCATTGCGCCGCCGCCTCGAGGAACCTCGGCCTCAACGCCCACGCGACCTTCTCGGGTGCGCTCGCCTGGCCCTATCTCTACCCGTTCCCGCAGCGCCCCGCCGGCCTCGTGGAAGAAGCTTTCGATGAGCTGGCGCGCCGCTGGACCCCAATCCTCGACGAGTTCGACCGCCACGGTGTCGATCTCTGCTACGAAATTCATCCGTCGGAAGACCTGTTCGACGGCGCCACCTACGAGATGTTCCTCGAGCGCGTGAACAATCACGCCCGCGCCAACCTGCTCTACGATCCCAGCCATTTCGTGCTGCAGCAGCTCGACTACCTGCAGTACATCGATTTCTACCACGACCGGATCCGGATGTTCCACGTCAAGGACGCCGAGTTCAATCCGACCGGCAAGCAGGGCGTCTACTCGGGCTTCCAGTCGTGGGTGAACCGCGCGGGCCGCTTCCGCTCGCTGGGCGACGGCCAGGTCGATTTCGCCGGCATCTTCTCCAAGCTTTCGGCCTACGGCTTCGACGGCTGGGCCGTGCTCGAATGGGAATGCGCCATCAAGTCGGCGGAGCAGGGGGCCGCCGAAGGCGCTCCGTTCATCGACAGCCACATCATCCAGGTCACCGAAAAGGCCTTCGACGATTTCGCTGCTTCGGGCACCGACACGGCCGCCAATCGCAAGATTCTCGGCCTGAGCTGAGGGGAGACACAACAATGGCAAACCGCATTCGCCTCGGCATGGTCGGCGGTGGCGCTGGCGCTTTCATTGGCGCAGTCCACCGCATCGCCGCGCGCATCGACGGGGATTACGATCTCGTCGCCGGCGCGCTCTCGTCCAACCCCGACAATGCCCGCCAGTCGGCCGCCGACCTGGGCATCGCACCCGACCGCGCCTACACCTCCTATGAGGAGATGGCACAGAAGGAGGCGGCCCGTCCGGACGGCATCGAGGCTGTGTCGATCGTCACGCCCAACCACGTGCACTACGGCCCGACCAAGGCCTTCCTCGAGGCCGGCATCCACGTCATCTGCGACAAGCCGCTAACCGCTTCGATCGCCGACGCCCGCGCGCTGCGCGACGTGAAGCCGAAAAACGGCGCCAAGTTTCTGCTCACCCACAACTACACCGGCTACCCGCTGATCCGTCAGGCCCGCGATCTCGTCGCCTCAGGTGCGCTCGGCAAGATCCGCGTCGTCCAGGCCGAGTATCCTCAGGATTGGCTCACCAACGCCGCCGATCCCGGCAACAAGCAGGCCTCGTGGCGCACTGATCCGGCGCGCTCCGGTGCCGGCGGCGCCATCGGTGATATCGGCACCCACGCCTACAATCTGGCGCGCTTCGTCACCGGGCTGAAGACCGAGTCGGTCTCGGCCGACCTCCAGAGCTTCGTCCCGGGTCGTCAGCTCGATGACAACGTCCACATCCTGCTGCGCTTCGAGGGCGGCGCCCGTGGCATGCTGTGGGCCAGTCAGGTCGCCGTCGGCAGCGAGAACGGCCTGCAGCTCCGCGTCTACGGCGAAAAGGCCGGCCTCGAGTGGCGGCAGGACAACCCGAACTACATGTGGTTCACCGAGTTCGGCAAACCCAAGCAGCTCCTGACGCGCGGTGGCGCCATCTCAGCTCCGCCCGCCGCCTCGATGAACGTTCGCATCCCCTCCGGCCACCCCGAAGGCTACCTGGAGGCGTTTGCGACGCTGTACCACCAGTTCGCGGACGTCATTCGCGGCAAGGGCCAGGACTTCGAACCCCTGCTGCCCTCGCTCGCCGATGGCGTCGAAGGCATGGAGTTCATCATGGCCTCCGTCGCCTCGTCCAAAGCCGACGGCAAGTGGACGAAGTTCAGCGAGGTCTGACCGATCTCGCGTCGGGGGCGGCGATCGGCTTCGGAGCCGGCACGTCCCCGATTCGCTCTACCGTGTAGCCCGCCTGGCGCATCAGCTCCGGCACACCGCCGTCGCCGACCAGATGGCCGGCGCCGACGATCACCAACGCGTTGTCGTTATTGGCCAGTAGCGACGTCAACTCGTCCATCCAGCGCTGGTTGCGGCGGGTGATGAGCAGGTCGAAGCGCGTCTCGCCGCCCCCCAGCTCTTCGCGGTTCAGCGCATCCAGCGCGTCAACGTTGCCCTCGGCCCAGGCATCCGTAAGCTGCTCGATCACCAGCCGACCGTCTGCCATCGACAACTGCTCGGCAGTGGTCACCAGGTTTGCCACCTGGTCGGCCTCGCTGACCGAGGCGAAGAAGCCCATCTGCTCCTCTGCCGTCTCGAGCCCACGCTTCCGCTCGGCTGGCACTTCGGCATCGACTTGGATTTCCACCCCCACCTTGGCGCCCTCGATGCCGCCGCCGCTGAGCAAAAGCTCGGCCATCCATGGTTGCACGTAGTCGAAAGCCAGAGGGTCCAGCCCCGCACTGGCGATGGCGTGCCGTACGGTCTCAGCCTGATCGCGGGTCAGTATGTCCCACAGGGTACGACCGTCGCGCAGCCGGCCTTCGACGAGGGTCATCCTGCCGATCGTGGCGTAGGCGGCTTCATCGAATACCATCTCGAAATAGACGAGGTCGGCCGCCGCCAGCGCCGCGTCGAACTCCGGTGTCCGCCAGTCCACTTCGCGAACAAACATGTGGATCGAGCCGAACAGATGGATCGAGCTGTCGGCATCGGAAACGCGCCACATGGCCGGAGCGGCTTGTGCGGGCAGGACGCAGCAGAGCGAGAACAGCGATCCCATCAAGGCACGGCGCAGCGCTGCCTTCATGGTGATAACCCGCTCAGTGCGTCCAGGGAGTCTTGCGGTCAGCGCGGAAATTGTCGGAGTAGACGGTGCGCTTCGGTGTCGAGCGATGCTCGGGCAGCACCTGGTACGGGATGCCGTTCTTCTCGGCGTAGGCCGTCGCTTCCTCGAGCGTGTCGAAGGTCAGCCTGATCTGCGTACGCGTATCGGAACTCGACGTGTAGCCCATCAGGGGCTCGATCTCCCGGGCGGCCGCCGGCTCGTGCACCAAAACCCAGTCCTTGGATTTGCCCCGACCTGACTGCATCGCGTTGGGAGCAGGACGATATATTCGCGCCGTCATGGGTGGCCTTCAAGTTGATTTGGCGGGGCTTGCCCGCAAGCAGGATCAACTACTTCAATCCCTCAAAGGCGTCGGAAAATCAAGGCACGACAGGTGGGGCCGGAGCACCTCCGGCACCGGCCCCGCTGTGTGAATGAAGCTAGACGGCGTTGCCGGTCTTGTCCCGCATGGCCTGCTCGCGCTCCTGCAAGTCGGGCGTCAACGCTTGGCCGAAGTCCTCGGCCGACACGAAGCGGCGCAGCTCCAGTTGCGCGTTGCCGTTGCCGTCCTCCACTGGCCATTGCCGCGCCCACTCGAGCGCTTCCTCGTAGGAGGCGACGTCGATCACGGTGTAGCCCGCGATCAGTTCCTTCGCTTCGGCAAACGGGCCGTCCACAACTGTCGGCCTGCCGTTGGAAAAGCTGATCCGGGCCCCGTGCCGGCTCGCGCGCAGCCCATCGCCGCCGACCATTACACCGGCCGCGACCAGCTTCTCGTTGTAGGCTGTCATCGCCGCGATGAGTTCCGTCGAGGGCATCACCTCGGCCTCGGTCTCGGCATCGGCCTTGCGGATGATCATGAAACGCATGTCGAATTCTCCTCTCGCCTACGACTGGGCCGACCGGGCGCGCAGTTCGGCTTCCTTCTCTGCCACCTCCGGCGGCACGGCATCGCCGAAGTCCGCCGCCTCGAACACCCGCATCAGTTCGATGGTCTCGCCCTCGGCAAAGGGAATGCGGCGCACCCAGCCGAGCGCCTCGTCCTTGTCCTTGGCGCTGATCAGCCAGAACCCCGCGATCAGTTCCTTGGTCTCTGCAAACGGCCCGTCGACGACGGTGAGCTTGCCGCCCTTGCTGGTCACCCGCGCGCCTTCCTTCGAAGGATGGAGACCCTCGGCCGCGAGGAGCACGCCGGCATCCACCAGTTCCTCGTTGAAGCGGCCCATGGCCTCGAACACCGCGGGGCCGGGTATAACCCCGGCCTCGCTGTCCGCAGTCGCTTTGACGATGATCATGAAGCGCAATTGTCGTCTCCTTGTCTGTGGCAGCATCGCACCCGAGTGGTGGATTTCAACCTGCCTTTGACATGACGACGAGCGGGGCAGGGCGTTATCGACACGCCCTGCGCGTTTTTTTGGAGGCTCTAGTCGACGTCCGATACGCGATCGGCGTAGCCGGTGACCCGGGCGGCCAGCGAAGCCTCCATGAAGTCATCGAGGTCGCCATCGAGCACGGCCGCCGTGTTCGAGGTCTCGTGGCCGGTGCGCAGGTCCTTCACCATCTGGTACGGCTGCAGCACGTAGGATCGGATCTGGTGACCCCAGCCCACATCGGTCTTTGCGGCGGATTCGGCGTTGGCGGCCGCCTCGCGCTTTTCCAGTTCCTGCTCGTAGAGCCTGGCCTTCAGCATGTTCATCGCGGTGGCGCGGTTCTTGTGCTGCGAACGTTCGGCCTGGCAGGCGACGATGATGCCGGTCGGGATGTGGGTGATGCGGATGGCCGAGTCCGTGGTGTTCACGTGCTGGCCGCCGGCGCCCGACGAGCGATAGGTGTCGACCTTCAGGTCGGATTCGTTGATCTCGATGTTGATGGTGTCGTCCACCACCGGATAGACCCACGCCGACGAGAAGCTGGTGTGCCGGCGCGCCGCGCTGTCGTAGGGCGAGATGCGGACCAGCCGGTGCACGCCCGATTCCGTCTTCAGCCAGCCATAGGC
>JAEYYP010000066.1 GCA_023428425.1 Pseudomonadota bacterium | reverse complement strand
GAGCCCGGACGAGCTGATCGCTAGGCTGTCGAACGCGCCGGCGTCGAGCGCGCCGCCGATGGCACCCGTGCCGCGCGGCAATGGTGGGGGCCCTTCGGCTTTGCGCGCCGTGCCGGACGTGGCGCCACGGCTCGAGCCCGCCCCGGCTCCGGTTGTTGCCGCTCCTGCGCCGCAGGCCTTCGCCAATCCGCGCACCTATGCCGATCTCGTGGCGCTGGCCGGCGAGAAGCGCGACATCCTGATCAAGCACGCGCTCGAAAGCGCATTGCGGCCGGTATCGATCGGCGACGGGCGGCTCGAGGTGGCGCTGGTCCAGAACGCCGACCCGGGCATCATCCAGAACCTGATGGCCAAGCTGAAGCTCTGGACCGGGCGGCAGTGGGTGATCAGCCTCGCCAACGATGCGGCCCATGTCCCCACCATGCGCGAGCAGCGCGAGGAGCATATCGAGGCGGCGCGCGACGAGGCTCACCAGGACCCGCTGGTGCAGGCCATTCTCGACACCTTCCCCGGCGCGACCGTCCGGGTCACCGTCAAGCACGAGCAGATACCGATCGAAGCCTATGCGGATGCGATCCGCGATAGCGATGAGGACGACGACTGATGAAAGACATCATGGGAATGATGAAGGCCGCCCAGGAGATGCAGGGGCGGATGCAGGACATGCAGAACCAGATCGCCCAGCTGACGGTCGAGGGCCGCGCTGGCGCCGGCATGGTGGTGGTGACGCTCAGCGGCAAGGGCGAGATGCGCGGGCTGAAGATCGACCCGAGCCTCGTCTCCGACGACATCTCTGTGGTCGAGGACCTGATCATTGCCGCCCACAACGATGCCAAGGGCAAGCTCGAATACGAGACCAACGCCAAGATGCAGGAGCTCACCGCCGGCCTGCCGCTGCCGCCCGGCATGAAGTTCCCGTTCTGACCCGATGGCCAACGGCGGACCCGAGATCGAGCAGCTGATCCTGCTGCTGGCGCGCCTGCCGGGGTTGGGACCACGGTCGGCAAGACGCGCCGTGCTGCACCTGATCAAGAAGAAGGACGCGCTGATGGTGCCGCTGTCGGCGGCGCTCGATCGCGCCGTGGCAGCGGTGACGGTGTGCGAGGTGTGCGGAAATGTCGACACCAAATCGCCCTGCCACATCTGCTCGGATCCGCGCCGCGACGGCGCGATACTGATCGTGGTCGAGGACGTGGCCGACCTCTGGGCACTGGAGCGTGCCGGGGTGGGGGCAGTGAAGTATCACGTGCTGGGCGGGGTGCTGTCGCCGCTCGACGGGGTCGGGCCGGACGACCTCTCGATCGACGCGCTGCTGCGCCGGGCCCCCGAGTTCTCCGAGATCGTGCTGGCGGTGAACGCCACCGTCGAAGGCCAGACGACGGCGCACTATATCACCGACCGGTTGCAGCCGAGCGGTATCCGCATCACCCGGCTGGCCCATGGCGTGCCGGTGGGGGGCGAACTCGACTACCTCGACGACGGCACGCTGAGCCAGGCGCTGCGGGCGCGAACGGCGCTTTAGCCGGCGACTACTTCTCGTCCGGCCGGTCGATCCATTCCCGCTTGTCGGCGTCGTCGTCGTCGGGCTCGTCCTCGTCGGAGAGGGAAGCCGCGTCGAGCGCTTCGATATCGAGCAGTTCGTCGGAATCGGGAGACAGGGTCTCGCGGTGCGCACTGGCGTCCATGTCGATGCCGGACGCATCCATGCCCTCGCCTTCGAGGTTGCGCAACTGCCCGATGGCGGCATCGATCTGGCGGATCAGGGTGCGCGGATCGTCGTCGCCGAGGTCAGGGCTTTCGAGATCCACGAGCCTCGCCCGCATCTCGAGCAGCCGCTCGATCCGGCCGCTGGCGGTCCAGCCCTCGTTGTAGAGGAGCTCCTCGATTTCGCCCGGACCGATCGGGGCGGAGAACCCCGGCGTGTCACCATCGTTGCCCACTGTGTCGTCCTGGCCGATCAGATCACGGAAATGGCTCATCTTTCGCTCCAGCTGTTTGACCACAAACGCTCGAAGTCCTGCCGCGGTTCAACACCTCCTGGCGGGAGTGCGATGGTCCAGCCTACCGCGATAGGCTTTCGTTAAGGACGCAAAGAGGCGTGAACGACCTGCGGACATCGCACTGCGGCGAGGCAAGGTTCCGTTTACCGTTGGCGCGCCTAGGGTGCGGCATATCCAGAACAGATTTTCAGCCGGGGCAGTAGCTTGCAGAACGTCGTTTCGACCCTTATCGACCACCACGACCTGCGCCTGGTGGCCGTCGCGGCACTCGTGTGCGCGCTCTCGGCTTTCGCCGGCATCACGCTCCTGACCCACGCACGCCGCACCGAAGGCGCGATGGCCAAGGTATGGATCGGCGTCGCCGCGGTCGCCGTCGGTTTCGGCATCTGGGCGACGCACTTCGTCGCGATGCTGAGCTTCTCCTCGGGCATCCCCACCGGCTACGACCTGTCGCTGACGCTAGTGTCGCTGGGCATAGCCGTCGCCATCGTCGGCGGCGGGCTGCTGTTCGCGACGATCGGCAAGCGCCGCTCGGACGCGCTGCTCGCTGGCGCCATCGTCGGCATCGGCATCTCGGCGATGCACTATGTCGGCATGAGCGCCCTGCTGATCGGCGGCGCCATCGCCTGGGACCCCTATGTGCTCGGCGCTTCGCTGCTCCTCGGTATCGCCTTTGGCGCGGCGGCACTCTATGTCGGCACGCGCTCCTTCGACCTGCGCTCCCGGCTGGCCGGCGCGGCGTTTCTGACGCTCGGCATTGTCTCGATGCATTTCACCGGCATGGGCGCCGCGGGCTTCGAG
>JAEYYP010000028.1 GCA_023428425.1 Pseudomonadota bacterium | reverse complement strand
CCGACACCTATATCGAGAAGGAATCGACCATCAACGAGCAGATCGACCGCATGCGCCACTCGGCGACGCGCGCCCTGCTCGAACGCGACGACGTCATCATCGTCGCCTCGGTCTCCTGCATCTACGGCATCGGCTCGGTCGAGGACTACACCGCCATGACCGTCGACCTGCGCAAGGGCCAGAAGGTCGACCAGCGCGAGCTGCTCCGCGGGCTCACCGCGCTGCAATACAAGCGCGGCGACGCCGGCTTCGTCCGCGGCACGTTCCGCGTCCGCGGCGATACGGTCGAACTCTTCCCCGCCCACTACGAGGATGCCGCCTGGCGCATCACGCTGTTCGGCAACGAGATCGAGTCCATCGCCGAGTTCGACCCGCTCACCGGCAAGAAGGCCTCCGACCTCCTCTCCGTCCGCGTCTTCGCCAACTCCCACTACGTCACGCCGCGCGCCACGCTGTCCTCCGCCATCAAGGACATCCGCAAGGAGCTCGCCGCCCGCCTGCAGGAGCTGAACGGCGCCGGCCGCTTCCTCGAGGCGCAGCGGCTCGAGCAGCGCACCCTGTTCGACCTCGAGATGATGGAAGCCACCGGCTCCTGCGCCGGCATCGAGAACTATTCGCGGTACTTCAGTGGCCGCAAGCCCGGCGAGCCCCCGCCGACCCTCTTCGAATACCTCCCTGATGACGCGCTGGTGTTCATCGACGAGAGCCACGTCACCATCGGCCAGCTCGGCGCCATGTATCGCGGCGACCTGCGCCGCAAGGCAACGCTCGCCGAATACGGCTTCCGCCTGCCCTCGGCCATGGACAATCGCCCGCTCCGCTTCGAGGAGTGGAACGCCATGCGCCCGCAGACCGTCTACGTCTCGGCCACCCCGGGCGCCTGGGAGCTCGAACAGTCGGGCGGCGTCTTCACCGAGCAGGTGATCCGCCCCACCGGCCTCATCGACCCGCCGGTCGAAATCCGCCCGGCCAAGAACCAGGTCGACGACGTCGTCGACGAGATCCGCCAGGTGACGAAGGCCGGCTACCGCACGCTGGTCACCGTGCTGACCAAGCGCATGGCCGAAGACCTCACCGAGTACCTGCACGAACAGGGCATCCGCGTGCGCTACATGCACTCGGACATCGACACCATCGAGCGCATCGAGATCATCCGCGACCTCCGCCTCGGCGGCTTCGACGTCCTCGTCGGCATCAATCTGCTCCGCGAAGGCCTCGACATCCCCGAATGCGGCTTCGTCGCCATCCTGGACGCCGACAAGGAAGGCTTCCTGCGCTCCGAGACCTCACTGATCCAGACCATCGGCCGCGCCGCCCGCAACGTCGACGGCAAGGTCATCCTCTACGCCGACAACATGACCGGCTCCATGGACCGCGCCATCGCCGAAACCACGCGCCGCCGCGAAAAGCAGGTCGCCTACAACCTGGAGCACGGCATCACCCCCCAGTCGGTGAAGTCGAACATCCAGAACATCGTCGAAAGCGTCTACGAGCAGGACCACGTCACGGTGAGCATCGGCAAGGACAAGTCGGGCAAGGAAAAGGTGCAAGCCGGCGCCAACCTCGCCGCCGTCATCAAGGACATGGAACGGGAGATGCGGGAGGCCGCCACGAACCTGGAATTTGAGAAGGCGGCCCGCCTACGCGACGAGGTCAAGCGGTTGCGCGAGATGGAACTGGACGTGCTGGAGGGGGCGAAGGATTAATGAAGCTTCATGCGTTCGTTTCGAGAGGCCTTAATCAGGGCAAGCTTCTCTATCCCCACCTTCACGAAGATGGGCGCTTCGTCGTATCTCTGACTCGGTTTAAGGACGACTATATCTACTTGAAGTCAGGAGGCGATATCCTCGGATACCTCGAGCGTGGGTACAGCCTGAGAATGTCAAACCCCGCGGAGGGTATAACGGCCCCAAGCCTAGTCTCGCCCAGTTCGATCTATCGACCTGTTGTTAGCAGCTAGACCATGGGCGGGCACGTCGAGCCGCAGAGAAGAAGGTGCACGCCGGCTCCATCAAGGACATGGAACGCGAAATGCGCGAAGCCGCCACGAACCTGGAGTTCGAAAAGGCCGCCCGCCTACGCGACGAGGTCAAGCGCCTGCGCGAGATGAAGCTCGATGTGGTGGAGGCGTCGGACGTTTGGGTTCGATTCCTACCTAACTAGAACCGCCATTGGCGCTCCTAGTTAGGCGGCGTTGCCTCGTGCACATCGCCTACTTGTCAGGCGATCAGTTGCAGCGGCCGGCTCAGCCCGATCTCGTCCTGCTCCGGCCGGAAGATCGCCGAACGAAATTCCTTCTGCCGTAACGTCAGCTTTGCGATGCTGCCGTCGCTACCTCGGCTCGGAACTCGCCTGTCCTCTCATCAAGATCCACGAGTCTCATGACCATATCGCGCTGCGGATGGCACTGCTTGATGGCGCGCGGCTCGGCGTGGACATCCTCGGCGACGGTAATTACGACTCTGAATAGGCCGTCGCACTGGTCTCTCGCCCAGATCAGGTTCTCCAATCGCTCCCTGTTTCCTGGGCGATCGGACCAGATGGCCGTCTTGCTGCCGAAGCAGTCGTATGAGATGGGCACACTCTTGTAGTTTAACTCATCTGCCCAAAGCGTGAGAACAACCGTCTTTCCGTCCGGACTGCGAGCAGACCAACTCCATCGAGAATTTTTTCCGGCAGCTCCGAAATACGCGAACGCTTCAGACTTGCTCCAATTCTTGGCCATAGATTCCCCCAATTGTTTGAAGCTAAGCCGGCAAAAGCCCTACTACTAGCCCCTCATCCCTGCTCAATCGTCAGCGTCCCGTGCTCGCGGTCCTCGATCGTCTGCAGCGGCAGGCTCAGGCGGAACTCGTCCTCGTCCGGGCGGTAGATCGAGAACCGAAACCCCTTCTCCCTGAGCTCGGCCGCCTCCTGCATCCGGGTCGCCGCTAGAAAACCACCGCAAATATCAGCCAACCCAGGCCGACAATGCCGAGCACTAGCAAAAGCGCCGCGCCGGTCATCGCTCGCTCCTCCAGAGGCTGGAAGCTGTGCCCGAACGTCACCTGCTGCCGGGCATTATCCGTCTTCCTCTTGCCCTCCTCCGCTGCCTGCTGCCGGTCTGGCCGTTCAGTCATGGGTCTCCTCCATCGTAGTCCCACGTGAGACTAGCACCGCGCCCGTTCAAGCCCTCACCCCTGCTCAATCGTCAGCGTCCCGTGCTCGCGGTCCTCGATCGTCTGCAGCGGCAGGATCAGCCTGAATTCGTCCTCGTCCGGCCGGTAGATCGAGAACCGGAACCCCTTCTCCCGCAGTTCGGCCGCCTCCTCGGCCGTAAAAGTCGGCCAGCGGGAGGCGCCGCCTGGGCCGCGGCCGAGGGTCCGCTCGGTGATACGGAAGGTGTGAACGGGCATGGGTCGCTCCGGCATGGACGTTTCGATCATCCAACGATAGAACAAAACATGAACAAAATCGAGTCACGTTAGATGCTGCAGGCTCGCCCCTGGAGGCCACCACGCTCTCGACACCCCATATGTCATCCCTGCGAACGCAGGGACCCAACTAGGAGCCTGCGCAGGTGTAAGCGTGGGTCCCTGGCCTGGGATGACACGGCGGTAAGACCAGCGCCCCCAGCGATCCCCCGCGCCCCTCAGTCCACCGTCGTCACCACCGACTCCGCCACCCCGCAGGTCCACTCGTCGTCCTTGCTGACGAAGCAGTAGAACAGCGAATCGTGGAGCGCGCGGCTGGAATAGTCATCGTTGCACACGATGTGCCGGGTGCGTACCGGGTAGATCACCGCGTTTTCCGGCGCGCCGTTGGTGATCAGGCTGGCGCCGCCGCCCGGCAACTGCCCGCGCTCGTTGTAGAACGGCTGCTCGAAGTCGAAGGTCTCGAACTCGACGCTGATATTGATCGTCGGCGGCCGCGCCGCCATCGTGTAGCTGTCGACGATGCGCTGCATCATTATCTCGCCCGAAACCGGCACGTCGCCGGCGATCGGGCCGACATACACCGTCGGCGCGCAGGCGGCGCCTGGTTCGCCCGGTGCGGCCTGGGGACCGCCGAGAGCAGCGCGCGTTTCGTTGCGGTATTTCAGCAGGTCCTCTTGCCAAACCTCGACCTCGGTCGGCAGTACGTTGCCGTCGCGGTCGATCCACTGCACTGCGCATTTCGGCGCCGGCGACGTCCAGCAGCTGTTGATCTGCACGCCCTGCCCCGTCGTATCGATCAGGAACGTGTCGCCCGCCTGCAGCTCCTGCGCCGCCGCCCCGCCCCCCCCCAGCACGCCG
>JAEYYP010000455.1 GCA_023428425.1 Pseudomonadota bacterium | reverse complement strand
CACAGGTCCTACCCGGACCGCTGGGTCCGCCACGCCACCCTCATCGCCGATCGCGAGATTTCCGACGCCACGCTGCTCGAGCGGGACGGGCGCTTCTGGCTCTTCGGCACCGAACGGCATTCGCAGGGCAACCACTCCGACACCATGGTCGTCTACAGCGCCGAACGGCTCGAAGGCCCGTGGCTGCCGCACCCGATGAACCCGGTGCTCATCGACCGCAGTGCCGCCCGCCCCGGTGGGGCCTTTGTCGAGCAGGCGGGCCGGTTGTTCCTCCCCGTGCAGGACGGCACGCGCGCCTATGGTGGCGGGCTCGGTCTAGCGGAACTTCTTGAACTGAACGAGCGCACGGTACGCTTCGCCGCGCCGCGCCCGGTGCGACCCGGCAAGGCCTGGGACCGGCAGGGCATCCATACTCTCAACCGGGCCGGTGGCATCGAAGTCATCGACAGCGCCGGCTGAGCTTAACCCTAAAACCCCATTTCCGCAGCGCCGGGAGGGGCTTGGTATATAAAGCGCTAACGTCGCCACTCCCAACGCGAGCCGCAGTCATGTCCGACATCGCCGACAGGCCCGACACCGCGAACCGCTCCGGCGCCCGCGCCTTCGCGCGCCTCGATACCAGCATGATCGGCATGCGACGCCCGGTCCGTGCCGCCGACCCGGTTGCCCGTGCGACCCCCGCCAACGATACTGCGCCGGTCGCGGCCGCCCCGGTCGAGACGATCACGCTCAACAAGGTCGGCGATTTCCTCGAGCTCGATTTCGGCCGGCTGTTCACCTGGCTGCGCCGCGGCATGCTGCTCGGGCTGATCCTCGCCATCATCGGTGGCGTGGCCGGCGGGATCTACGCCATGGTCGCGACGCCGAAGTACACGGTCTCCACCGATATCCTGATCGATCCGGCCAACCTGCAGGTGGTGCCTGACGACCTGTTCCAGCAGCCGGGGCAGGTCGATAGCGCGCTGCTCAACGCGGGCAGCAAGTTTCGCGTCATGACGTCGGGCAACGTGCTGTCGCGGGTGGTCGAAGAGCTCGACCTCGCGTCCGACAAGGAGTTCTACAACCCCGATCCCGGCTTCTCGCTCCCTTCGCTGCTGCCCGGCTCGGGCGGCAAGGCCGAACCGAACCCCAAGCTCGCGGCACTGGGCGCGCTCACCAAGCGCGTCACCGCCAAGGCCGACGAGAAGAGCTTCGTTGCGACCCTGTTCGTCTCGTCGGAAACCTCCGAGAAGTCGATCCGAATTTCCGATGCCATCGTGCGCTCCTTCCAGACCGAGCTCGCGACCGCCGAGTCGCAGGGCGCCTCCCGCACTGCCGATGCGCTCAACGACCGGCTCAACGAGCTGAAGAACGACGTCAAGATCGCCGAGGAGAAGGTCGAGGCCTACAAGCGCGCCAACAACCTCGCCGCCAGTTCCGGCGAACTGGTCAGCAACCAGACCCTCACCCAGCTCAACGCCCAGGTAGTGGAGGCGCAGGCCCGCGTCATCGCGGCCCAGTCGGCCTATGACGAACTGGTCGCGGCCGGCGCCAGCGCCGACACGCAGGCCTCGGCCAGCCTCGTGGCACTGCGCAGCCAGGTCGCCGGGCTCCGCTCGCAGCTCGATGCGCAGTCGACCGTCTACGGTCCGCGGCATCCGACCATCGTCCGTCTCACCACCGAACTCGGCGCGGCGCAGATTGAGCTGAACGCAGAGCTCGGTCGCATCGTCGCCGCGGCGAAGGTCACCCTCGAAGAGGCGAAGTCCGGCCTTGCGGCCCTCACGGCGCAAGCCGATGCACTCAGGACCAACGTTTTCACCGACAACGAGGCGCTGGTGGCGCTGCGGGAACTCGAGCGCGACGCCGCATCCGCCACCACCATCTACGAGGCCTTCCTAAGCCGCGCCAAGCAGGTGGCCGAGCGCGAGCAGATCGATACGACCAACATCCGCGTCATCTCCACTGCCGTGCCGCCGCCGGCCCGCTCGTGGCCGCCCCGCTCGGTGGTGATGGTCGGCGCCGGTGCGGCCGGTGGCTGCCTGCTCGCCATGCTGGTCGCCGTGGTACTCGGCATCCGCCGCGACCTGCGGCAGGCACCCGCACGCCGCGCTGCGGCCTGATCGTGCTGCCGAAGCGTCTGATTTTCCACGTCCCCACGCTCGGTGGCGGCGGGGCCGAGCGCGTCTTCGTGCTGATGGCCAATGCCCTCGCCGCCCGTGGCCACCATGTCACCCTGTTCACCTGGAACGCCGAAGGGCCGAACGCCGCGCTCCGTTCTGATACGGTGCACCTCGTCGATCTCGGCATCCCGGTCATCGGCGGCGGCTTCGGCAAGCCGCGGACGCTGATGGGGCTGTGGCGCAGCGCGCGGTTCTATCGCCGTCAGCGGCCCGATGCGGTGTTTAGCGGACCCGAGTTCGCCAACCTTGCAACCGCCCTGGCGCTCAACCTCGCCCTGTCGCCGGCAAAGTTCTTCCCGAGCTTCCACGCCGCCGCTTCGATCCCGTCAAGCGACTTCGGTTCGAAGGTCGCCGCTCGCCTCGCCGCCTTGATCGCTGCGCGCGCCACCAAGCTCATTGCCGTCTCCGCGGGCATCGGCCGAGACCTGGACGCGCGCGGCGTTCCCGAGCGCAAGATCGCCGTCATCCATAATCCGCTTCCCCCCGGCATCCACGACGGCGCGGTGCGGTCGTATCCGTGGCAGTCCGCGCTCGCGGCGCTGGGGCAGGGGCCGGTGATCGTCACCGCTGGCCGCCTGACCGCGGTGAAGGATCACAGGACGCTGCTTCGGGCCTTCGCCCGGCTTCGCGCCGCCCGGCCTGCGCGGCTCGTCATCTTCGGCGATGGTCCGCTGAAGCCGGAATTGGTCGCAGAAGCGGAGCGGTTGGGCATCCAGGGCTCAACCCTGTTCCCCGGCTACGTCAACGACCCTGCCGCCTGCTACGCTGTTGCTGATCTTTTCGCGCTGTCGTCGGTGTCGGAAGGGTTCGGCAACGTCCTGATCGAGGCGATGGCCGCCGGGGTGCCCGTGGTCTCCACCGACGCCCCACATGGTCCGCGCGAGATTCTCGAGAATGGCGCGCTCGGGCCACTGGTCCCGGTCGGCGACGACGTGGCATTGGCCGACGCCATCGCCAGCACCCTCGACGCGCCGATACCGGCCGAGATGCTCCGGGCGCGCGCCGCCGGGTTCGAAAGCGACGTTATCGCCGATCGTTACGAAGCGTTGCTGAAGTCCTGATTCAGGCGCCGGCGACGGCCGAAGGTCTTAGCGCGGCCGGCGGCCCTCGCCGAACAGCGGGATGACGTTGCCGCTGCGGACCGGCGCAGGATGGTGCCCGCCGAAGGCCGGCATCGGCCCGTTGGCCACTGCCACTTCGCGCGCTGGCGTGCAGAGCATGTCCACCACGGCCAGCAGCCGCGCAGGGGTCACCGGTTTCTGGAGCACCTCGTCGATCCCCGCCGCCAGCAGCGCGCGGTGGAAGGGCGCGGGGGTCTGTGTCAGCGCAACGATGGAGAAGTCATCGCTCGCGAGCTTCAAGTGGGCACGCAACCCGCGCGCAATGTCGATGGCGGGAGCGCCAGGCAATTCGGTATCCAGCACCACGACGTCGACCGGCGTGAGGCGCAGATAGGTCGTCAGCGCGTCAATACCCTCGAACGTCGCCACCTTGTGGCCGCCATCACTTTCGAGCGCCCGGGCCAGTATCCCGGCGAGCGCCGGGTTGGCGGCCAGCATGGCAACGGATATCGGACGATAGGGCATGGCAGGCTCCGCAGTTAACGGGGTCTTAACATGCACGCATGAGCCGCGCGCGATCGTCCTTCGGACATCCTTAATGGGCGAAGTGCCATCGCTTCGCCTGCGTTAACCGCATCTTAACCGGGCCGTCGCGACTCCCCCCAAGTGCGTGCTAGCCATCCCCTGCGGGCTGGAAGACTCCAGCATTGCCAACAATTTGAGGCAATTTCTCATGGTTGAGGAACAGGCCGGTTACTCCGGGCGGATCGAGCGGCGGCGCTTCCCGCGGCAGGTGTCCAGCAGCGGGTCGCTGAGCTGGGCCCTGGCGCTGGGCGAGGGCGCCGTTGCCAGCCTCGTCATGCTGCTTCCGGCCCTTGCCTACCACTTCATCATTCAAGCGCCACTCAGCAACGTGCACTATGGCCTCTATGCTGGCTATTCCATCCTGGTCGGCGCGGTCTATGCTGGCCTCGGCTTCCTGACCGCCGGCAGGTATCTATCCCGCACGACGCCGGGCCAGTCGATCATCGCCGATGCGGCTCTCAGCTGGACGGCGGCTTTCGCCGTGGCACTGTTCGCCGCCTTCCTCCTCGGCCTCGCCGACGAGTTGTCGCGTGTGTCGCTCACCGCATCCTACGTGATCGGCATTCCCGTTCTGCTGGTCACCCGTAACGCCGCCTATTCCGCGCTGGCAGGGCGCATCCGGGCCGGTCGCCTGCAATACCAGAAGGTGGCGGTCGTGGGCGATCGCACCGATGTCGTGCGCTTCCTGCTTAACGGCCATCTGTGGAAGGCCGGCTACCAGCTCGCTGGTACGCTCTACCTAGAGGATATCCGCGACGCCCGCGGACGGATCGATGAGGCGGCGCTGGTCGAATTCGCGCATCGCTGGCTGGGGCAGGGGGCCGAGAACCTCGTGCTGGTTGGCGGCATCGGCGATGTCGATCGGCTCGACCGGCTCTCCGCCGGATTGAAGCGCTTCGCCATCAACGCCATCTGCGCTCCGGCGACCGACAACGCGACGTTCAAGTTCCTCGATGTCGTGCCGATCGGACCCAACAACGCCGTGCGCTTCCTGCGCAAGCCGATGGGCGATGGCGCGGTGTTCCTGAAGCGCGCCTTCGACCTTTGCGGCGCCGTGGCGGGGCTCGTGCTGCTCGCCCCGCTCTTCGTCGTCGTCGCCGTCCTGATCAAGCTCGACAGCCCCGGCGCCGTCTTCTACCGGCAGGAGCGCCGCGGCTTCAACGGCGAGACCTTCCATATCTGGAAGTTCCGCTCGATGACCGTCACCGAATCCGGGCGCCAGATGACGCAGGTTCGGGCTGGCGACAAGCGTGTCACCCGCATCGGCGCCTTCATCCGCCGAACCTCCATCGACGAGCTGCCCCAGCTCTTCAACGTGTTGCGCGGCGAAATGAGCCTTGTCGGTCCGCGTCCGCACGCCCTGATGCACGACGATGAGTTCGGCCACCAACTGGCCCAGTATGCCCATCGCCAGCGCATCAAGCCGGGTATCACCGGCTGGGCGCAGGTCAACGGCTTTCGTGGCGAGACGTCGACGATGGAACAGGTTCAGGGCCGTACCGAGCACGACCTCTACTACGTCGACAACTGGTCGATCTTCCTCGATGGCTGGATCGTTCTGCTGACGGTCTTCTCCCCCAAGACCCGCCGCAACGCGCTATAGGTGCCCGAGGACGGATGAGGGGCGTCGCGAGGCGCCGCAACTTACTCCGGGCCATCCTCCAGCCACCGGTCATACTCGCGGGCACGCCGGTGCTGTTCCAGTGCGCGCAGGTAGTATTCGTCGTGACGGCCATGCGGTCTGCCATCCTGCTCCCACAGGAAGTATGCGGTCCTGCGAACCGCTTCCGCAAATTGCTCGTCCTCGACGGCGATCTGGTGCTGATTGTCTTCCATGGTTGATCTCGGCTGCCTGGTGCGTTCAACGCCGGCAGTCGTGCGCGGTTGCAGCATCGTTCGTGCGACGCCGCCGCAAGTAAGACGAAAGTCACGTCCCGCTTTGCGCATATGTGCCTTGAACCGAACGCAAATCAGGCCCAAAGAAAAATCATTCCTCTGGTCCACCACCGGGTCGAGTCCGGCCGTCGCAAGTTGCGGCGAGGGCTCGCCATTTGCGATGTCGGGATACCCAAATTGAGCTCGGAAGCTCCGCGCAGCGCCTATTCCCCCGGCGATGCAATGGTTCACGTGCGCGCCGTCCAGAACGCCAAGGGCCGCACCACGCTGTGGCGCATCATGGCGCTGACCTGGCGGCATCCGTGGATGGTGATCATCACCATCGCCTCATGCTTCATCTCCTCGGCGCTGCAACTGTGGACGCCCCTGCTGCTCGGACAGGCGGTCGATCGTGCCGAAGGTGTGCTCGATGGGGGTGCAGGCGCGGCCGATGCGCTCTGGACAATCGCCGTCACGCTGCTGGTGGTGTCCGTGCTCCGCGGCCTGTTCACGATGTCGATGAACTACTTCGGCGAAGCGGTCGGCCACCACACGGCCTATGAGCTGCGCCTCGCCGTCTACGAGAAGATCCAGCGGCTGAGCTTCTCCTACCACGACAAGGTCCACACCGGCGATCTCATCACCGTCGGCATGCTCGACCTCGAGGGCGTGCGCATGTTCTTCGCCACCGGCCTGTTGCGTGTGGTGTTGCTCGGCACCCTCATCGGCGTCGGCGCCTACATGCTGATCTCCACCGACTGGCTGCTCGGCATCTTCGCGCTCAGCTTCGCGCCCTTCGTCGCCGTCAATTCCTCGGTGACACAGCTCAAGCTGCGCGCCACCTGGCTGGTGCTGCAGGAGCGGCTGCAGGATCTCAGCCGCGTCATGGAAGAAAATCTCGGCGGCATCCGCGTCGTCCGTGCCTTTGCCGGCGCGCGGCACGAAATGAAGAAGTACAATGCGGCGTCCGACGCCGCGATGAAGCTCACGCACCAGCGCGTGAACATCCGAGTCAATTCGACCTCGGTGATGAACATCAGCTTCTTCATCTCGATGGCGCTGGTGCTCTGGTATGGCGGCGAGCGCGTCATCTCCGGCGAGATGTCGGTGGGCACGCTGGCGGCTTTCCTCACTTTCATGACCATCCTGCAGATGCCTGTCCGCCAGCTCGGCCTCCTGGTCAACTCCTTCGCCCGCGCCTCCACCTGCGGCAACCGGCTCTTCGCCTTCCTCGACCTCGAGATCGAGATCAAGGACGAGCCGGGCGCCAAGCCGCTCAAGGTCACCGAGGGCACCCTGCGCTTCGAGAACGTCGACTTCGCCTATCCCTCTGCGCCGTTCCGCCCGGTGCTCTCCGGCGTGTCGTTCGAAGCGACGCGCGGGCAGACCGTCGGCATCGTCGGCAAGCCGGGCTCTGGAAAGTCGACCATCGCCCACCTCATTCCGCGCTTCTACGACGTCACCGGCGGCCGCGTGACCATTGATGGCCAGGACGTGCGGGCGGTGACGCTGAAAAGCCTGCGCTCCGAGGTCGCCGTGGTGCAGCAGGACAGCTTCCTGTTCACCACCAATATCGAGAACAACATCGCCTACGGCGATCCCTGGGCGAAGGGACAGCGCATCGCCAGCGCCTCCGAATATGCCCAGCTGCACAACTACATCATCGGCCTGCCCACCGGCTACCAGACCATCGTGGGCGAGCGCGGCGTGTCGCTTTCGGGCGGCCAGCGCCAGCGCCTCAACATCGCGCGCTCGCTGATGCTCCGCCCCTCGGTGATGGTGTTCGACGACAGTACCGCCGCCGTCGACGCCGGCACCGAACAGCGTATCCGCACCGCCATGAAGCGCTTCGCCAAGGATCGCGTCACCATCATCATCTCGCACCGCCTGAGTTCGCTGATGCACGCCGACCAGATCCTGTTCGTCGACGACGGCAGGATCGTCGAACGCGGCACCCACGAGGAACTGCTGGCGCTGGGCGGCCGCTACCGTGCGCTCTACGACCTGCAGGTCAAGCCTGGCGACGACCAGCTGGAGGCCGCCGAATGACCGAGGCATCGCTCAACACCGAAGACGACAGCGAAGACCGTCGCCGCCGCCCGCCACGCGCCGTGGTCGGCTCCAGCCTCGATCGCGAGGAGGAGGTCTTCGGCAAGGCCTACGATCCCAAGATCGTGCGGCGCATCTGGGCCTTCGTGAAGCCGTACCAGAACCAGATCTACCTGTCGGTCGCTGCGGTGCTGGTGTTCACGCTCACCTCGCTCGCGTTCCCGCTGGTCATCCGCTACGCCATCGACAACGGCATGGCGCAGGGCGGCGGCGGTCGCGTGGTGCTGCTCTGGTGCATCGCCGGGTTCGCCGGTCTCATCGCCATCAATTTCGTCGCCTCCTGGGTGCAGGAAACGGTGGTCGGCAAGGCCGCCGAGAACGTGCTCTTCGACATGCGCCGCGCCATGTTCGCCCATCTGCAGCGGGTGTCGCTGGGCTGGATGGACAAGACCGAAGTCGGCCGCCTGATGTCGCGCCTGATGGGCGACGTGAACTCGATGCAGGAGTTCCTTGAAACCTCCGTGCTTTCGGTCGGCGACATCGTCCTCCTCTTCGGCATCGTCGGCGTGCTGCTGTGGCTCGATCCCGTGCTCGGCCTCGTCACCATGGCCACCATGCCGATCCTGTTCATCGTGCGCCTGTTCTGGCTGCCGCCGGCCAAGGTCAGTTTCATGGCCGCGCACCACACCAACTCGTCGGCCAACGGCGCGCTTGCCGAAGGCATCAACGGCGTCCGCACCGTGCAGAGCCTCGACCGCCAGCAGGTTAACTTCCACCTCTACGAGGAAAAGGCCCACGCCAACCTCAAGGCACATCTCCGCGCCGCCAAGTTCGCGCAGGTGATGGTGCCCATCGTCGATACGCTTACCGGCATCTCGATGGCCTCGGTCATCGTCGTCGGTGGCCAGATGGTGCTGGGGCGCGAGCTCGATGTCGGCGTGATGGTCGCGTTCCTGTTCTACATCCAGCGCTTCTTCGACCCCATCCGCTCGCTCACCATGCAGTATTCGGTGTTCCAGCGCGCCATGAGCTCGGGCACCCGCATCGTCGAAGTGCTCGATGTGCCGGTCACCATCCAGGACAAGCCGGACGCCAAGGCGCTCACCTACGACATGGACGGCTCGGTCGAGTTCAAGAACGTCACCTTCGGCTACCGCAAGGACCAGCCGGTCCTGAAGAACGTCAGCTTCCGCGTCAATCCGGGTGAGACCGTCGCGCTCGTCGGCCCCACCGGCTCGGGCAAGTCGAGCTGCATGTCCTTGGTCCACCGCTTCTACGACGTCTGGGACGGCGCCGTGACCGTCGGCGGCCACGATGTCCGCGACGTCACGCAGGATTCGCTCGGTGAGCAGGTGGCAATGGTGCTGCAGGAGCCGTTCCTGTTCACCGGCACCGTGCTCGAGAACATCCGCTACAACAAGGATTCCGCAACCCGCGAGCAGATCATCGAGGCAGCCAAGGCCGTCGGCGCGCACGATTTCATCATCTCGCTCGCCGATGGCTATGACACCAAGATCGAGCAGCGTGGCGGCAACCTGTCGCTCGGCCAGCGTCAGCTGATCAGCTTCGCCCGCGCCCTCGTCGCCGATGCCAAGATTCTCGTTCTCGACGAGGCCACGGCGAACATAGACAGCTACACCGAGATGCTGATCCAGAAGGCGTTGAAGCGGCTGCTTGAAGGCCGCACCGGCCTCGTCATCGCGCACCGCCTTGCCACCATCCGCGGCGCCGATCGCATCATCGTGCTGCAGAACGGCGAACTGCTGGAGCAGGGCAACCACGACCAGCTGATGGAAAAGCAGGGCCTCTATTCGAAGCTCTACACGATGAACTACTCGAGCTTCGACGATCTGCCGGAGAACGCCGAGGACAACGTCGCCGTGGCAGTCGGCAAGGCGACCTGAGGCCGACCCCTGCCGACAACATTCGGCACTGCACGTATGTATAGTTCCGGCTGCGCACGCTGATCCTTCGTGCCCTTCTTTGCAGGGGCATGGAGGGTGAGATGAACCGAAGAGAGATTTTCCGGGTTGCCGGCGCTGCGGCCGTTGCGGGTGTGGCCTATCCCGCAGGCGTGCTCGCACAGGATCCTGCTGCGGCGCTGCAGGAGGGCGCCTTCTACCCGCTCAGCGATCGTGTCCGCGAGGATTTCGAAGCACTCTTGGCCCGCCAGGAATCGAAGGCGACCGTGCTGGGCTTCGCCGAGGCCGCGCGCGATCCGATCGACACGCTCGATCGCTACCTGATGTGGTCGATCTATGCGATGGACGCCACCGCCACCGACCATGTTCCCACCAGTCCGGATATTCCCGAGCCGCCGCAGCGGTTCGGCAACCAGCTCGGACCGCATCGCTCGGCCCGGGCGATGGCGATCGTGCATGTCGCCATGTTCGAGGCGATGAACGCGATCAATCCGCGCTACAGCTCCTATATCGGCCTGTCACCCGTCAGTGTACCGGTCAGCATGGACGCGGCGCTGGCGTGGGCGGCACATGATGCGCTGATCGCGCTCTACCCATTCCAGCAGCAGCGCATCTCGGCCTTGCTGACCTCCGATCTCATCCGCATCCCCGGCTATGGCACCGACTCCGTGCTCGCCGCCCGCTCGCGCGATCTTGGCAAGAGCGCCGCGGCGAAGATCGTCGGGTTGCGCGCCAACGATAACTCGGCGCATCGGGAGCCCGAGGTCGGTGTCGATTTCACCCCGCTCGGAACGCCCGGTGCCTGGGCCATCGACCCGGTGTTCCCGACGACCGTGGCGCTGGGCGCGCGCTGGCATGAGGTGACGCCGTTCGTCCTCACGGCGGCAGACCAGTTCAGGCCCCTGCCGCCGCCAACGCTGGATTCGCCGGAATATGCCGCCGCCTACAACGAGGTGAAGCGTCTCGGAGGCGATCCCGCCCGGGGCACGGCGACCGAGCGGCGGGACTTCGAGACGTTCGAGGGCCTGTTCTGGGCCTTCGACGGCACGCCCGGCCTCTGCGCACCACCGCGGCTCTACAACAAGATCGCCCACGATGTCGCCATCCAGAAGGGCATGCGAGACCCTCTGGACATGGCGCGCATGCTCGCCGTGCTGAACGTGGCGATGGCCGATGCCGCGATCTCGGCCTGGGAGGCCAAGTGGCACTACCAGTTCTGGCGGCCCATCACCGCCATCCATCAGGCCGATGTGTCGACGAACCCCGGCACGATCGCCGACCCTGCCTTCATCCCGCTCGGCGCTCCGGCCACCAACGGGCGCGGGCCGAACTTCACTCCGCCGTTCCCGGCCTACCCGTCGGGCCACGCGGTGTTTGGCGGCGCCATGGCGCAGGTGCTGCGCAACTACTATCCGGACGAGGCCAACCAGTACTTCACCTTCGTGTCGGACGAGTACAACGGCCTGAACCTCGGGGTCAGCGACAGCGCGCCGCGCCCCCGCATGCCGCAGTCCTTCGTGTCATTCGCCCATGCCGAATACGTCAATGCCCGCAGTCGTATCTTCCTCGGCATTCACTTCAACTTCGATGCCTCGTCCGGCATCGAGCAGGGCAAGCAGGTCGGCCAGTTCGTCTTCGACAACGTCTTCCGCCCGGTCTGAGTCCTGCAGTCCTGCCATTTGGCGAGCACCTTTCGCCCCGTGTTCCCTCCGGACACGGGGCGTCGCATTTCGCGCTCGCGGCGGGTTGCCTTGTCGGCTTCCCTCTTGCGTCGAAACCCGCTAACCCGTCGCGCATCAAAGGATCGTCGCCCGCTGGCTCCGGTCGCAACTGCACTCGGACCCCAACCACGCATGATCCGCCTCGTAAACATCTCCAAGCAGAACGGCAAGCAGCTCGTGTTCATCGAAGCGTCGGCCAGCCTGCTCAGGGGCGAGAAGGCCGGGCTCGTCGGGCCCAACGGCGCCGGCAAGACCACGTTGTTCCGCATGATCATCGGCGAGGAGCAGCCCGACGAGGGCCAGGTCGCCGTCGATAAAGGCGTCTCCATCGGCTATTTCAGCCAGGATGTCGGCGAGATGGGCGGCCGGCCGGTCGTCGCCGAGGTGATGAACGGGGCAGGGCCGGTCAGCGACCTGATGGCGGAGATGGCGGTACTCGAAGCCGCAATGGCCGACCCCGACCAGGCCGACCAGATGGACGCGATCATCGAACGTTACGGCGAGGTGCAGGGGCGCTTCCAGGAGCTCGACGGCTACTCGCTCGATGGCCGTGCCCGCGAAGTGCTCGATGGCCTCGGCTTCTCGCAGGAGATGATGGAGGGCGATGTCGGCGCGCTGTCCGGCGGCTGGAAGATGCGCGTGGCGCTCGCCCGCATCCTTCTCATGTCGCCCGATGTGCTGCTGCTCGACGAGCCCTCCAACCACCTCGACCTCGAGAGCCTGATCTGGCTAGAGAGCTTCCTCAAGGGCTATGACGGCGCCATCCTGATGACCTCGCACGATCGCGAGTTCATGAACCGCATCGTCAACAAGATCGTCGAGATCGACGGTGGCACGCTCACCACCTACACCGGCGACTACGAGTTCTACGAGCAGCAACGGGCGCTCGGCGAGAAGCAGCGCCAGGCGCAGTTCGAGCGCGAGCAGGCGATGCTCGCCAAGGAGATCAAGTTCATCGAGCGCTTCAAGGCGCGCGCCTCGCATGCGGCGCAGGTGCAGAGCCGGGTCAAGAAGCTCGACAAGATCGAACGGGTGGAGCCGCCCCGGCGACGCCAGTCCGTCCAGTTCGAGTTCCGCAGCCCGCCGCGCTCCGGCGAGGACGTCGCCAGCTTCAAGAGCGTCTACAAGGG
>JAEYYP010000453.1 GCA_023428425.1 Pseudomonadota bacterium | reverse complement strand
GTGCGGTCCACCCCCGATGCAGCGCGTCATCCTCTCCCGCTTGCGGGGGAGGGGGACCAGCGAAGCTGGTGGAGGGGGGTGCAACACCCTCCAATCTCGCCCCGGGGGCTGCTAGGCCGTTTGCTCCTCGAGCACCTTAACCTTCGGCTTTTCCTTGCGGGTGAAGAGGAACACGCCGCCCAGCACCAGTGCTGTGCCGATGGCGTGCCAGACGGTGAAGGCCTCGCCCAGTACGGTGATGGCGAGCGCTACCGTCACCACGGGCGAGATGTTGCCGATAATGGCGGTGCGCTCGGGGCCGATGAGCGCAATGCCGCCCGAGATGGCATAGGCCGGCAGCACCGTCGCCACCGTGCCGATGGCCAGCATCAGCAGGAATCCGTTGCCGGTGATTGCCAGATCGCCCAACGGGTGCGTTGCGAGGAAGTGCACGATAACGCACGGCCCGGCAGCGCTCATGGCGATGGAGGTGAAGAGCCCCGAGCCGAGCCTGTCGATCAGCGGCTTGGCGAGGATCTGGTAGCCCGCGTAAGCCAGGGCCGAGCCGAACACCAGCGCGGCACCCAGCACCACGTTCTCACCCTCGATGCTCAGGTCGTGCCAGAAGATCATCGCTATGCCGGCATAGGATACCACCAGCGCAGCGATCATCCCCGGCGTCACCCGCCGACGGAAGAACACGACGCCGAACAGCACCACGAAAAACGGGTAGGTCAGCAGGATCAGGCGGTCGAACTGCGCCGAGATATATTCCAGCGCCGAGAAATCGAGCAGGCTTGCGAGGTAGTAGCCCAGGACCCCGACGCCGAGCGTCTGCAGCAGCACCGGCAAGGTGAGCGGCGATGGCGTTCCGGCCGGCAGCGCCCGCAGCTTGCGCCGATAGCCGACAATGCCGACGGCGAGGAAGATCGGCACCGCGACGATCATCCGCCAGGCGAGTGTCGTCACCGTGTCGATGCCTTCGCCAAGCGCCAGCTTGATGATGATGCCCTTGGTGGCGAAAAGCGCGGCGCCGAGCAGCGCAAGGACGATGCCGGCCCAGGCGTAGGTCGGGATGCGGGAGAGAGGCGCGGTGTCGGTCGACATGAGGCAGGTCCGGTTGTGCCCTGCCGTCAGGTCACCGGATGCGATCCCGCGCCTGATGGCGGGGCCGGTGAACGTCGAAGGGTCAGATAGCCGTCGCGTCCCGATCCCCGAAGGGCCGAAGGCAGGTCGTGCCAATAATTAGGATGCAAACGGACATGGCGGGATTGGTACGCCGCGGCCGGATCAAAGTAAAGCTTGTCAGGCCCGCGGGTGGGCACTACGATAGGCGTCGAGCAGCCGCTCGGTATCGACGGCGGTGTAGATCTGGGTCGTCGAGAGCGAGGCGTGGCCGAGCAGTTCCTGGATGGCGCGCAGGTCGCCGCCGCGGCCGAGCAGGTGGGTCGCGAAGGAGTGGCGCAGCGCATGCGGCGTTGCCGTCGGCGGCAGGCCGAGCGCGCCGCGCAATTGTTCCATCCGGAGCTGGATCAGTCGCGGTGACAGCACGCCGCCTTTCTTGCCGCGGAACAGCGGTTCGGTCGCATTAGGCTTGAAGGGGCAGAGCCGCAGGTAGGTATCGATGGCCTGGCGCACGGGGGCGAGCAGCGGCACCAGCCGCGTCTTGCCGCCCTTGCCCGTCACCCGCAGCGCCGACGAATCGAGGTCGGCTCGGGTGATGCCGAGCGCTTCGGAGATACGCAGCCCGGCCCCGTAGAGCAGCGCGATCACCGCCATGTCACGGGCGGCGATCCACGGTTCATCCTCCAGTTCTCCGGTGGTGCTGATGGTCGCGCGCGCCTCGAGCACGGTCAGCGCCTTGGGCAGCGAGCGCGGCTGCTTCGGTGTGCGGATGGTGGCGAGCGCCTCGGACGAAAGGACGCCCTCGCGTTCGAGATAGCCGAAGAAGCTCTTGATGGCGCTGAGTTCGCGGGCCAGCGAGCGCGGACCGATCTCCTCGTTCCGACGCTGCGCGAGGAAGGCGCGGATGTCGGCAGCGCGAAGGTCGCGCAGCGTCGCCAAACCCACCTCGCCCCCGGTATGGCCCGCAAGAAAGCCGAGGAAGCGGCCGAGATCGCCGAGATAGGCGATGAGCGTACGGGTGGCGAGCCGTCGGACGGCGCCGAGCTCACGCTGCCAACTGGCGATATGCGACTGAAGCTCGATCGTGGTGAGGTGGGCGTAGGACATTTGTCCAGCATAGCGCCTGCCGGTTAGCGGCCGGTATCCGGCACGTTGCTGTTGCGCCGTTGCATCGGCCCCCGACATCCGTGGACACAGGGGCGTGAGCGGGCTGGATTCGGTCCGAATCGCCGATTAGCTCCACCCCCATGCACCGTCTTCGCGCCCTATTGCTGTCCCTGCTTGCCGTACTGGCGCTGATGAGCCCCAGTGTCGCGACCGGATTGCGTATCGCGCAGGACGGGTGCGGGCCGCATGTCGCAACGTCGGGGCCGGGCGAGCCGGTGCATCTGCCGTCACCATGCGAACTGATGGGCGGCAAGCGGGTGATGCCGACTGGATCCGGACTCGCGGCCCGGCGCAGTGTCGAAGTGCCGCGCGCTACCGACGCGCAGTGGCAATTCGGCCTCACCAGCGACCCGATCCGCGAGGGCAGGGGGCCGATGACGGAACTGGAACCGCCCCGCGCGGCTTGACAGCTCCGACATCACCCACGGTTTCCCACGCAGGCATTCGCCTGCCTTACGAGTTTTCGAAGATGACTGAATTTCGTATTGGCCGCCGGCAGCTGCTCGGCGGCGCCGCCAGCCTCGCCGCCCTGTCCCTCGCCGGCTGCGCGACCTCCGGCCCCTCCAGCGTCGCCAGCGAAACGACGCGCATTCCGCCCGACATCCTCGCCATGTATGCGGCGGTGCCCGACGAGCCGTTCCCCATCGCCGCCGCGCGCATCGACTTGGTGCCGCGTGAGTACTGGCGCCAGGTGGTGGACGATCCGACCGGCGAACGTCCCGGAACGCTCGTCGTCGACACTGCCAGCCGCCACCTCTACCTCGTGCAGGAGGGCGGCAAGGCAATGCGCTACGGCGTCGGCATCGGCCGCGACGGCTTCACCTGGTCGGGACGCGGCGTGATCCAGTACAAGAAGGCGGGGCCGACCTGGACGCCACCCTCCGAGATGATCGCCCGCCAGCCCGAGCTCGAGCCCTATCGCAACGGCATGGCGCCCGGCATCGAGAATCCGCTCGGCGCCCGCGCGCTCTATATCTTCCAGAACGGTCGCGACACCATCTACAGGGTGCATGGCGCAACCGACGAGCGGACCATCGGCAAGGCGATATCGTCAGGCTGCGTGCGCCTGCTCAATCAGGACGTGATCGACCTCTTCCAGCGCGTTCCCTCCGGCAGTCCCATCGTGGTGCTGCAGGCCTGATCCACCGCTGCACGGGAGGCGGCGCAGATTGCCCTTGCAATCGCCGCCTGACCCGTGAACAAAGCGGGTACTCATGCTGGATGATCCCGAACAACTGGCCGACGACGCCCTCACCGGCGTCGTGGCGGTCATGGTGAGCGTATCGGTCGAAGGGCCGTATTCGTACCGGGTGCCGCATGGCCTCAGCGTCCGGCGCGGCTCGATCGTCGCCGTGCCGCTGGTCGGTCGGCTGACGCTTGGCGTGGTGTGGGGGCGGCCGAAGGACAACTTCGCCCACAACCGCCTCAAGGACATCGCGCAGGTCTACGACACGCCGCCGCTCTCCGAGGAGTTGCTGCGCACGGTCGACTGGGTCAGCCGCTACACCCTCGCCCCGCCTGGCTTGGTGCTGCGCTCGGTGCTGCGATCCACCGAAGCGCTGGAGCCGGAGCGCACCGTCACCGCCTACCGCCGCACCGGTATCGATCCCGACAAGCTCACGCCGGCCCGAGCGAAAGTGCTCGATGTTCTGATGGATGGCGAGGCCTGGGCCAAGTCCGCCATTGCCGCAGCAGCCGGGGTCTCGACCTCGGTGGTCGACGGGCTCGAGCGGGCCGGGGCGATCGAGCGGATCGAGGCCTTGCCGCCACCGGTGGCCATGCGCCCCGACCCGGAGGCGGCCGTGCCCGACTTCTCCGGCGACCAGGCCGGGGCACTGGCAGAACTGCGGGGCCTACACGCCCAAAAGTTCGGTGTTGCGCTGCTCGACGGCGTCACCGGGGCGGGCAAGACGGAGGTGTTCTTCGAGGCGGTGGCCGACACGTTGCGGGCAGGCCGGCAGGCGCTGGTACTGCTGCCCGAGATTGCGCTCACCTCGAGCTTCGTCGCCCGCTTCACCCGGCGCTTCGGCACCAAGCCTGGCGAGTGGCACTCCGACATGTCGCCGCCCCAGCGGACCCGCACCTGGCGCGCGGTGCTCAACGGCGATGTCCGCGTCGTGCTCGGGGCCCGCTCGGCCCTGTTCCTGCCGTTCCGCGAGCTCGGGCTCATCGTGCTCGATGAGGAGCATGACGGGGCCTACAAGCAGTCCGATGGCGTCAACTACCACGCCCGCGACATGGCTGTGCTGCGGGCGAAATTCGCCGAGGCGCGGGTGATCCTGTCGTCGGCGACGCCCAGCGTCGAAAGCCGCAACAACGCCAATACCGGGCGCTACCGCCACATCCGCCTCACCTCGCGCTTCGCCCAGGCGGCGCTGCCCGAGATCGCACCGATCGACATGCGTGAGGAGCCGCCCGAGAAGGGGCAGTGGATCGCGCCCAAATTGGCGCGCGAAATCTTCGCGACGCTCGATCGCGGCGAACAGGCGCTGCTGTTCCTGAACCGCCGGGGCTACGCGCCCTTGACGCTGTGCAAGAGCTGCGGCCACCAATACCAGTGCCCGGATTGCTCGGCCTGGCTGGTCGAGCACCGCTTCCGCGGGGTGCTGATGTGCCACCACTGCGGCTTCAGCATGCGGACCCTGAAGGTCTGCACCGAATGCGGCACGGACGATTCGCTGACCCCGATCGGACCGGGGATCGAGCGGGTGGCCGAAGAAGCGGCGGCGCGTTTTCCGGGCGCGCGGATCGTCGTGCTGTCGTCGGACATGGGCTCGAACCATGACCTCAAGCAGCGCTTCGACGAGATCGAGCGCGGCGAGCACGACCTGATCATCGGCACGCAGCTCGTCGCCAAGGGGCATCATTTCGAGAAGCTGACGCTGGTCGGCGTGCTCGACGCCGATCTCGGGCTCGATCGCGGCGATCCGCGGGCGGCGGAGCGGACGTTCCAGATCCTGACCCAGGTTACCGGCCGGGCAGGGCGCGCCAACCGGACGGGCCGGGCGTTCCTCCAGACCTACCATCCGAGCCACGCGGTGATGCAGGCGATGGTGAAGGGCGACCGCGAGGCGTTCTACCGGCACGAACTGCTGGCGCGCGAGGCCGGCGGCCTGCCGCCATTCGGCCGGCTCGCGGCGCTGATCGTTTCCGCCAGCGAGCAGGAGGTGGCC
>JAEYYP010000423.1 GCA_023428425.1 Pseudomonadota bacterium | reverse complement strand
ACCTCGTAGACCCCCGCCGGGCAATAGAGCGGCGCCGGCTCGCCGTAGCGCGGCAGGTTTTCGCGCACCGGCACGCCGGGGTCGGCGAGCTTCAGGTGCACGGGCTGGTTCTCGTCGTGGCTCAGATTGGCCAGGAACACCGAGCTGTTGCGGTCGAAGGTGCGCTGGCCATCCGGCCGATCGTAGCGTTTGGTCGGGACGGCGCCCGAGGCCAGCAGCGTATCGGCGTCGGCGTGGCGGTGCCCCAGCGTGCCGAGGATCGAGCGGCCGAACAGCGCCTCGCACCACATGTCGAAGCCACCGAGTACCACGCCCAGTACCGTACCCGCCCGGCCCCAGAGCGGCTTGACGTTGCGTACCGGCTTGAGCTCCGCCCCGATGCCCGTCGCCATGACCCGGTCGTTGAGGCCGGCCAGCGTGTCGTGCGCCCGGCCCTGCCCCACTGCCTCGACCACCGCATCCGCCGTCGCCATACCCGAGCGAATGGCGCTGTGGATGGCCTTGAGCGCCGGTACGTTCATGAAGCCGGCCGCGCAGCCGATCAGTGCGCCACCCGGAAACGCCAAGTTCGGCACCGACTGCAAGCCACCCGAAGTCAGCGCCCGCGCGCCGTAGCTCAGCCGCGTCGCGCCTTCGAGCAGCCGCCGGATCGACGGGTGCGTCTTGAAGCGCTGGAATTCGCCGAAGGGCGACAACGTCGGGTTGGAATAGCCCAGGTGGGTGACGAATCCCAGGTACAGCTTCCGGTCCTGGGCGTGATAGGCGAAGCCGCCGCCCGAGGTATCGTCGTCGAGCGGCCAGCCCAGGTAGTGGTCGATGCGGCCCGGCCGGTGCCGATCCGGCGCCAGCTCCCACACCTCCTTGATCCCCAGCCCGTAGAGCTGCGGCCCCGTCTCCAGCCCGAACCGGGCGATGAGCTGCTTGGCAAGCGATCCGCGCGCGCCCTCGCCGATCAGCGTATATCTGGCGCGCAGCACGATCCCGGCGGCGTGCGTCGATTTGGGGTTCCCCGCCGCATCGAGCCCGAGGTCGCCGGTGATGATCCCCTGCACCTCGCCCTGTTCGCCGGTCAACACATCCACTGCCGCCGTCATCGGGAAGATGTCGACGCCGAGCGACTGCGCCTCCTCGCCCAGCCACTTCACCAGGTCGCCCAGCGAGATGATGACGGCGTCCGGCACCTTCATCTGCGGCGGGATCATGAAGTGCGGCAGCGGGAGATCGCGGGTCCGCGACAGGAAGTGGAAAGTATCCTCGGTCACCGCAGGTCCGACCGGCGCGCGGGTCCGCCAATCGGGGATCAGCTCCTCCATGCCTGCCGGGTTCATCACGGCGCCCGAGAGGATATGACCTCCGATCTCTGCCGACTTCTCCACAACCGTGACGGCAAGCCCGGGCGATTTCTGCTTGAGCCTGATGGCCGCGGCGAGACCCGCAGGCCCTGCCCCGACGATGACCACATCCGTATCGAGGATCTCGCGGGTTCCGGCGTCAGCCAATCGTCTGTTCCATGCGCTGGCGGGTGAAAGCGGGCTGTGACATAACAGGTTTCATGTCCGTAGATCGACCGCTAAATGTCGCCGAGATGACCGCGGCGCTCGACTGGTATCGCGCCGTCGGCGTCGATCTCGCGGTTGGCGACGAGCCGGTCGATCGCTTCGCCGCCTCTGCCGCAGCGCCGCGCCGGTCTGCGCCGGTGTCTCCCCCGGCGACGGCGGCCACCCCACTGATCGTGGCACCGCAACTTCAGCGCAACGCCGCTGCCGCTCCGGCGCCGCCCCCGGTCACCTCGCTCACGGCCGACCCGTCCGAGACGCGGGCCCTGGCCGCTGCCGCGCCGACGCTCGACGCATTGCGCGCGACGATGGAGGCCTACGAGGGTTGCACGCTCAAGAAGCGGGCGACGCAACTCGTCTTTGCCGATGGCAACCCCGAGGCCTCGATCATGCTGGTGGGCGAAGGACCCGGCGAGCAGGAGGACCTCACCGGAAAGCCTTTCGTCGGCCGCGCCGGGCAGCTGCTCGATCGCATGCTGGCCGCCATCGGGCTCGACCGCAGCAAGGTCTACATCGCCAACATGGTGCCCTGGCGCCCGCCCGGCAATCGCGACCCGTCGCCCGAAGAACTGGCGCTCTGCACGCCGTTCCTAGTCCGGCAGGTCGAGCTGGTGGCGCCGAAATTCGTCGTCACGCTGGGCAACGTCCCGACCAAGTCGCTGTTCCAGACCGGCAGCGGCATCACCCGCATGCGCGGCCAATGGCAAGAACTCGACATCGGCAGCCACCGCGTACGCACCCTCGCCACGCTCCATCCCGCCTATCTCCTGCGCTCGCCGGCCAGCAAAGCGCTGGTGTGGAAAGACATGCTGAGCCTTCGCGCTGCGCTGGACCGAGCTTCTGCCGACTAGGGTACCCGGTAGTGCCTGTTCTGCGCGGCATGATGGGCGCGGCGAAAAGCGCGTCCGTGCTGGCCGAATCTGTTCCTGCTGGCCGGCGTGAAGTTCGGCTTCTGACGGCATCGATCATTGCGCGACGGCCCGCACCGGAGGCGGGCCGTTTGCTTTTAGGTCACCTTCTTGAGACCGACCCTGCGTTCGCAGCAGCGAAATGACGGCTCGGAGGTTGTGCTGCCTGCCCGAATTTGGTCTGCTTCCACCGGCAAGCGCAGATACGGGTCCGAATCCTTCGCAAGAAAAGGCGCCATGTCCTCCGCACTGAAAATCTATGCCCTGTTCATCGGCTCGGCGCTGCTCATGTTCGGCGGCGGGTTGCAGGGTCTGCTGCTGTCGGTCCGTGGCGCCGAGGAAGGGTTTCCGCTCTTCGCGCTCGGCCTCATCGGCACCGGCTGGTCGGTCGGGTTCGTCGCGGGCTCCATCACCGTGCCCATGCTGGTGAAACGGGTCGGCCACATTCGCGCCTTCTCGATCATGGCGGCCATCGGCACCGTCACCATCCTGATGAACCTGCTGCTGATCAACGACGTCAGCTGGATCATCCTCCGCGCCTTCTCGGGCTTCTGCTTCGCCGGCGCGGCGATGATCGTCGAGAGCTGGCTCAACGAAGTCGCCGACAACCGCAGCCGCGGCACGATCTTCTCGGTCTACACCACCATCAACATGGCCGCCTCGACCATCGGGCAGCTGGCCATGTCGGTCACCGGCACGGCCGGCTACATCCCGTTCGTCGTCGGCGCCATCAGCTTCATCTGCGCGGTGTTGCCGAGCGCCATGACCTCGACGCCCCAGCCGCGCCCGATCTCGTCGGCCAAGCTCGATGTGGTGCTGCTCTACAAGACCTCGCCGCTCGCCGTCATCGCGGCCTTCGCCTGCGGCATGGCCAACGGCACCTTCGGCACACTGGCGCCGGTCTATGGCTTCCAGCAGCAGTTGCCGGCGAGCGAGATCGCCCTGCTGTTCGCCGTCACGGCCGTGCTCGGCGCCATTGCGCAGATTCCCGCTGGCCGGCTCTCGGACAAGATCGATCGTCGCCTCGTCATCGTCGCGCTGTCGGGCGGTGCCTGCGTCGTCGGCTTCCTCACCGTGCTCATCAATCCCAACATCAACGTCGTGTGGCTGATGTTCGGACTGTTCGGGCTTTACGGCCTCTGCGCCTATCCGCTCTATGCCATTGCGGTCGCCCACGCGAACGACTTCGCCAAGGAAGGCGAGTTCGGGCGCGTCGCGGGCGGCATGCTTCTGGTCCTCGGTACCGGGCTCGCCATCGGCCCGATCATCGGCAGCTGGGTGATGAATTCCATCGCACCGGTCGGCCTATTCATCGTCACCGCCACGTTCCACGGGGCGCTCGCCGTCACGGCCTTCCTCCGCATGCGCATCCGGCCGTTCCGGCAGGGCTGGCGCGTGCGCTTCCGGGTGATGAGCGCGGAGAAGCCGATCTCGCCCGGCACCGTGGCCCTCGATCCGCGTGCCGACGAGTCGCAGGAGAATCTGCCGCGCACCGAGGCCGTTCGCCCTGCCCCGCCGCCCGCGCCACCCACGCCCGCCCCGGCCGAGACCGAGGCCGAACTCATCGTCCCCGATCCGATCCAACCGGTGGTGATCGTCGATACCACGCCGCCCGCCGCACCGACCGGTGACGACGCGGCGGTTGACCCGCCTGCCGAACCCGAGACTCCCGCCGAGACAGACGCCCCGGCGGAGACGAAGCCGAAGCCTGACGGCACGCCATGAAACCGGAGCCGACCCGCGTCAAGCTGAGCCGAAAGCAGAGCGCGCCCCGCAACCTTGCCGCCAAGGCGCTCGCCGCAGGCCAGTTCAAGCCAAAGGTCGAGCCCGACCCGAAAAGCTACCGCCGAAAGGCGAAGCACAAGGTCGATCCATTGGCCAAGGCAGAGGCCGACAACGAGTGACGCCCGGCCCGGCGCCCCGCACCCTCAAAACAAACTCATCTGCCCGTCATCGACCGTCGGATGCCGGAACAGGTCAGTCCTCAATGGCGGCACTGGCTTGTTCAGCCCGTAGCGCTCGCGCGCCATGTCGAGCCGCTGGCGCAGCAGCACCGCATACGGCCCCTCGCCCACGAACCGCGTGCCGAAGTTCGGATCGTTGTCCTTGCCGCCGCGCGTGTCACGCACGAGGCTCATCACGTGGCTCACCCGGTCGGGGAAATGTCGCAGCAGCCATTCACGGAAGATGTCGCGCACCTCTCCCGGCAGCCGCAGCAGGATGGCGCTGGCGTCCCTCGCCCCCTGCGCCGCAGCGGCGTCAAGGATTCGCTCGAGCTCCATGTCGTTGATCGCCGGGATCATCGGCGCCGCCATCACCATCGTGGGAATTCCCGCCTCCGACAGCAGTCGCACCGCTTCGAGCCGCTTTTCCGGAGTCGAGGCACGCGGCTCCATCTTGCGGCTCAGGATGTGGTCCATGCTGGTGATCGACAGCGCTACTCGCACCAGACCCTGCTCGGCCAGCGGCTGCAGCAGGTCGAGGTCGCGCACCACCAGGGCAGACTTGGTGGTGATCGTCACCGGGTGCCGGGTCTCCAGCATCACTTCGAGAATGCCGCGCGTCAGGCGGTGCTGGCGCTCCGCCGGCTGGTACGGGTCGGTATTGGTCCCCATGGCGATGGGCTTGGGCCGGTAGCGCTTGTCCGACAGTTCCTTGCGCAGCGTGTCGACGGCGTTGGTCTTCACGTAGATGTCGCGCTCGAACTCGAGCCCGGCCGAGTGGCCAAGATAGGCGTGGGTCGGACGCGCGAAGCAGTAGGAACAGCCATGCTCGCAGCCGCGGTAGGAGTTGATCGACCGGTCGAAGCCGATATCCGGGCTTTCGTTGCGCGTGATGATCGATCGCGCCCGTTCGATATGCTCGATGGTTTCGAAGGGCTTCAGCTCCTCGACCTTGCCCCAGCCGTCATCGAAGGCCTCGCGGCTCTCGCGATCGAAGCGGCTGCCGCGGTTGGTCTGCGCGCCACGCCCGCGATTGGTCGCCGGATCGACGAAGCGCCGCGCGATCAGGTCGGCGTCACGCGTGCCGCTGAGCTTTTCCAGCTGTTCGAACGAAGGGGCCACATGCATCGCCATCGGAAGTCTCCATCGGATTCGGGCCGACTCGGCACCGGATCAACGTGCGAACGACGCTAACAGCTGCATTGGAACAAAACAAGAACATTGGAGCGGAGATAAGTCTGCTGTACTCCTACTCCAGCCCCGCCAGCGCCAGCACCTTGCGGAACAGGCTCGGCAGCGCCTCGTTGTCGAGCTCGGCGGGGTCGGTCCACCAGCCCTCGGCGAGCCCGGCGGCATCGACCACCGCTGTCCATACCTCCAGCTCCAGGCGGAAGTGGGTGAAGATGTGCACGACCTGCCCTGCATGCCGCCAATCGGCGGCGACTGGATGCTCCACCGGCTCGCTCGCTGACGTCCACGCCGACCCCGGCGTCTCGGTCATCTTCGCCAGCAGCCCCTTTTCCGCTCGCGTCCTGAGGTAAACGTCGCCATCGGCGTCGCGCATGACGAAGGCGTGGCCGTAGCGCGTCGGCCGTTCCGCCTTCGCCGCCTTCACCGGATAGACCAGCGGGTTTAGCTTCGCCCCAGTGCAATCCGGCTGCAGCGGGCACAGCATGCAGCTCGCCTGCCGCGGGGCGCAGATCGTCGCGCCCAGATCCATCAGCGCCTGCGCGAAGTCCCCCGCCCGCGCCGGCACCGCGGCCTGAACGGTGGCGCGGATCAAGTCCTTCTCCTCGCGCACCGGCACATGGAGCGCCAGGTAGCGCGCCAGCACCCGGTCGACATTGCCGTCCACCACCGCGATCCGCTCGTCGGCACAGATCGCCGATACGGCCGCCGCCGTATAGCCACCGATCCCCGGCAGGCTCAGCAGCTCCGCCGACGTGGTCGGGAAGTCCCCACCGAACCGCTCCACCACCGCCACGGCGCACGCATGGAGGTTGCGCGCCCGGGCGTAGTATCCGAGCCCCGCCCACTCGACGAGCACGGCCTCCAGCGGTGCCGCGGCGAGGTCGGCGACAGTCGGCCACAGCGACGTGAACCGCGCGTAGTAGCGGCCGACCGCCGCCACCGTCGTCTGCTGCAGCATCACTTCGCTCAGCCAGACGCGATACGGATCGGGGATCACGGCCCGCGCCCGGTCGGCCGGCGAGACGCGCCACGGCAGCGTTCGCGCGTGGCGGTCGTACCACTCCAGCACCGCACCTGCATCGAGCGGCTTCAGCTTTGCGTTCGGCTTTGGCATGATCGGCTGATCAGATGGCCCGCGGCGCGCACCCGCGCAAGCGGCGCGGAGAAGTTGTTACCAGTGGCGACCAAGAAGGAAGAGCGGGAACCGAAGCGTCTCAACCGCGCCGTCGGCCTCACCGAGGCACTCGGCAAGGCGCTCGATCCGGCGCTGAAACGGCGCGGCTTCGCCAGCCGCGACCTCCTTGCCCACTGGCACGTCATGGCGCCGGCGCCCTACGACCGTATGGCCAAACCCGACAAGCTCGTCTGGCCGCGGGGTGAGAAGGGCGCCGAGGGCGCTGTCCTCCACCTGCGCTGCCACCCCGGCCACGCCCTTGCCCTGGCGCACGAAGGCGAACGCGTCGCCTCCGCCGTGAATCGCTATTTCGGCTACTTCCTCGTCGGCTCCGTCCGCCTCAGCGCCGCTCCATTCGAGGTGGGGCAGGACCTCCCCGACACGACCCCAGCCGTCCCTGAGGTCACCCGCGCCAAGGTCGCCCGCACCGTCGACAAGGTCGAGGACGCGGGCGTTCGCGACGCGCTGCGCGAACTGGGGCTGGCAATGGCCCGGAAGAAGCGGCGCTGACCGGACGCAGACGGCCCCCTCCCATCCTCCCCCATGAAGGGGGAGGTGCCGGTTGTGGAACACTTCGCCTCAGCGAGCACCCTCTTCACCTCCCCCTTCATGGGGG
>JAEYYP010000441.1 GCA_023428425.1 Pseudomonadota bacterium | reverse complement strand
GGGCCGCCCCGGCCGCCGCGCCCGGTCGGCCGCGGCCAGCTCGCGGGCACGGCGAAGAAGGCGAAGACGCCGCAAGCGAGCAGGCTCGAGGCGAGCCAGGCCAGCACGCGCAGGCCAAGCTTCGAGGGGCTGCGCAGGCGAATGAAGCTCCATCCCCACATGGCCAGCGGGAGCAGCAGCGGAATGATGCCGATGCCGAAGACCTGGATGCCGAGGTCGGCGATCACGGCGCCCGGAAAGCCGAGCCAGTTCTCGGCCGGCTTGGTCGAGGCGTAGCTGAGGGACGGATCATCGACCTGCCAGCTGGCGAGGGCCAGCAGCACCACGGCCACGAGCCCCAGCAGCACCGCGCCGATCAGGCGAACCGGTATGCGAATCGCGATGGCAGGAGGGGCCGCGTTGCCCATGGCGGGACGGGCGTCTTCGAGCAGGTGCTGTGCCGGCATCGGATACTCTACGCAACAGGAACTTCCGGCTGGCCCGACAGAGGCCACGCCGATCAAGCCGCAGATTAGGGGCTGCCGGTTAACGCAGGGCTAACCATGCGCGGGAGGCAGTACGCGGTCAGACGCGCCTGCTTTCTCTTGTAAATGACTGACCAGTCAGTTATCTGATTACTGACCAACAAGTCAGTAGGGCAGAGATGACCGACACACCACAGGATCGTGGGCCGAAGTTTCGGCGGCGGGCGGAGGCGCGGCCGGACGAGGTGCTCGATGCGGCGCTCGAGCTGTTCATGGACAAGGGGTTCGCGGCGACGCGGGTCGAGGACATCGCGAAGCGGGCCGGGCTGAGCAAGGGCACGGTGTATCTTTACTTCCCGTCCAAGGAAGCGGTGCTCGAGGGACTGGTGCGGCGCGCGATCATCCCCATCGCCGATTCGGCGCTCGATGCGCTGGCGACCTACGAGGGAGATCCACGCATCGTTATTGCGATGGTGATCCGCATGGTCGGGCATCGCTTCGCCGATCCGCGCATCGTCGCCATCCCCAAGGTGGTGTTTCGCGAGGTGCTGGGCTTTCCGCACCTGGCCGAGATGTATCGCACCGAGGTGCTCGACCGGGTGATGCCGGTGGTGACGGGACTGGTTCGCCGGGGCGTCGAGCAGGGCTACCTGCGCCAGGTCGATCCAGAGCTGACGGTGCGCTCGATCATCGGGCCGCTGATGCTGCACCTCGTTATGGCCGAGGTGTTCGGGATCACGCCCGAGGGCGGCCTGCACTTCGATCGGCTGGTCGACAATCACCTCAGCATTCTCTTCGACGGCCTCAGCGCTCCGCCGAGCGCCAAGGCGTGGTCGAGTTCGTAAGGAGTTCGGCAATGGAAGGGATTTTCGCGTCGGTCGTCGCCTTCTTCATCGGCCTGGTCGCGCTCGTCATTCCCGGCTTTGGCACGCCGGAGCCGCCGCGGTGGAACGGCTATGTCGAGGCTGACTACGTCTATGCCGCGCCGATGGGGGCCGGGCAGATCGTCGCCTTCTCCGTCAAGGAGGGCGATGTGGTGCAGCCGGGCGACGTGCTGTTCAGCCTCAACCACGACCAGCAGGCGGCGCTGCTCGACAGCGCCCGGGCGAGCGTGGCGGTGGCCGAAGCGAACCTCGCCAACCTCACCACCGGCAGCCGGCAGGACGAGATAGACGTCATTCGTGCCTCGCTGAGCAAGGCTCAGTCCGACCTGAGCCTGGCGCGGGACAATTCGGCGCGGTCGGGCAAGCTGTTCGCCGAAGGGATCGTCACCCAGGCGCAACTGGACCAGGCGCGCGCCACGCTCGCCAGCGCCGAGGCGGCCGTGCGCCAGCTGCAGGCCCAGCTCAAGGTGGCCGAACTCCCGGCCCGCGATGCGCAGCGGCTGGCGGCGGAAGCGAACGTGGCGGCAGCAGAGGCGAGCGTGAACAAGGCGAGCGCCGACCTCGCCGACCGCACCGTGCTGGCGCCGGTCGGCGGCCGGATCGAGCGGTTGTACTTCGACGCAGGCGAGATTGCGTCGGCGGGTGCCCCGGTGCTGTCGATCCTGCGCGAGGGCGCGCTGAAGGTGAAGTTCTACCTGCCGCAGGCGGTGCGGCAGGAGTTTGCGCTTGGCGACAAGGTTTCGGTCAGCTGCGATGGCTGCCCGGCCGGGCTTGTTGCGACCGTCAGCTTCTTTGCCTCTGACCCGCAGTTCACCCCTCCGGTGATCTACTCGCGCGACGAGCGGCAGCGGTTGAGCTTCCTCGCCGAGGCGACGCTCGATGCGGCGACGTTGCATCCGGGCCAGCCGGTGACGCTGGAGCGGCTGCAATGAGCACGCCTGCGGACGCGGCACCGGTGATCGCGGTCACCGGGCTCACCAAGAGTTTCGGGACGCGCCGGGTGGTCGACAGTTTCGACATCGCGGTGCCGCGCGGCGCGATCTACGGCTTCCTCGGGCCCAATGGCTCGGGCAAGACGACGACCATCCGCATGCTCTGCGGCCTCCTCACCCCCGATGCGGGCGAGGGCACCTGCCTCGGCTTCGATGTCCGCAAGGAGGCGCGCCGGATCAAGGAGCAGGTCGGCTACATGACGCAGAAGTTCTCGCTCTACGAGGACCTGTCGATCCGCGAGAACCTCGACTTCGTGGCACGGATGTATCGTCTCGACCGCCGCAAGGCGCGGGTCGACCGGGCGCTCGGCGATCTCGGCCTCGCCGATCGGGCAAAGCAGCTCGCCGGGTCGCTGTCGGGGGGCTGGAAGCAGCGGCTGGCGCTTGCAGCCTGCCTGCTGCACGAGCCGCAGCTGCTGCTGCTCGACGAGCCGACCGCCGGCGTCGACCCCAAGGCGCGGCGCGACTTCTGGGACGAGATCCGCCGGCTCTCGGCCAAGGGCGTCACGGTGCTGGTCTCGACCCACTACATGGACGAGGCGGTGC
>JAEYYP010000290.1 GCA_023428425.1 Pseudomonadota bacterium | reverse complement strand
GCCCCATGTCGTCCAGCTTTCGCTTCAGCGCCAGCCGGTCGAGCGAGGCGATGGGCAGGCTGACGAAGCCTGGATGCGACGCTGGATATGCCCGAACACTGTGGCGGTGAAGGCTGCCTTCTCCGCGTCGCTGCCCTGGGCACTCGACGGGTCGGGGAAGCCCCAGTGCGCCGTCATCGGCTGGCCGGGCCACACCGGGCAGGCCTCGCCAGCAGCGTTGTCGCAGACGGTAAAAACGAAATCCATCTTCGGCGCCTCGGCGGTAGCGAACTGGTCCCAACCCTTCGAGCGCAGCCCCTCGGTCGAAATCCCGGCGTTGCGCAGGGTCTGGAGGGTCAGCGGGTGCACCTCGCCCTTGGGCGTCGAACCTGCCGAGTAGGCGTGGAAATGCTCGCCGCCGACATGGTTCAGCACGGCTTCGCCCAAGATGGAGCGGGCAGAGTTGCCGGTGCAGAGGAAGAGGACATTGTAGATGCGGTCAGCAGGCACAGGAGGTCTCCTTGCTCGAGGGAACGGCGCAACTGGCAGCGACGGCCGCCGCCGGGGCGCAGACTTCGGGGTGGCCGGAACAGCAGTCGCGCATGAGGAATTCGACGACTGCGCCCAGCGCTTCAAAATTGGCGGTGTAGATGATCGAGCGCGACTCGCGGCGCGATCGGACGAGGCCAGAGCGCTCGAGATGGGACAGGTGGAAGGAGGCGCTCGACGACGAGGCGCCGACCGCGTCGCCGACGCCACCGGCGGGCAGGCCTTCGGGCCCGGCCTGCACCAGCACCCGAACCATTCGCAGACGCGTTTCCTGCGAGAGCGATGCGAAGGCATCGAGGGCTTGCGCTTCGTCTATTTTCATTTCAATATCTCAACGATCATTGAGATAATGGATAGCGCGTCATGAACATGCTTGCAACCGTGCCGACGCAGCTCGAGGCGGACATGTCGCTTGCCGCGCTGTTCGCCCAGCTCGACGGCCACGACGAAAGGGCGCTGTCGATCGCCTATGACGATCGTAGCGTGCAACCCGGCTACCACATCACCGAGGTGAAGGCGGGCAGCTATGCCACCCTCGATTGCGGCGGCAATCCCGACGCCTGGCAGGAGACGGTGCTGCAGGTTGAGGATATTCCGGCCGAAGCCGGCAGGCCCATGATGACGGCGGGAAAGTTCCGCCGCATCCTCGATCAGGTTGACCGCAGGGTGCGGCTCAACCGTGACGCGCGCCTCACCATCGAGATCGGCCGGCCTGGCGAGGCGATGCGCGTATTCGATGTTGCGAGCGTCAGTCTCTCCGGAGACACGGCAACGCTGCTGCTAGAGCCGCGAGCAGCCGTCTGCAAGCCGCGCCACCGCGCACAGACGATCTCAGGCCGTTGCTGCGACACTTCGGTCGGCGCTTCAGCTTGTCGCTAAGCGGCAACCTAGGCCGTCGAGCTCCATGTGCGCCACATGATGCCGACGCTCGCCGGCCAGCACGCCTAGACTAGATCTGGATACTGCACAGATTCGACCAGGCGCTGGCGCCACTCCAGTGTGCCCTGCTGCTCCTCACCGTAGCCGCCGGTCATGGTTTTCTTGCTCATGCCTGTCTCATGGCCGACGACGATTGCAATCTGCGGATCAAAATACTCAGCACGACGAGCCCGATCGATAAAGGTGTGCCGGAGGCTGTAAGCCACGATCTTCTTGTCGTGCTTCACTCCCACATCCGTCAGGTATCGATTGAACTGCCTAGAAAACTGCGCCGCGATCTGGCCCTCTTCGGGGATCTCGATCTCCGGGAAGACTTGATGCACCCCAGCAGCGCGCTGCGCGTCGACGTGCTTCAGGAAGCCGAGTGCAGTCAAGGCGGAGTGAATTGGAACCACACGCCGGGAACTTCCCCGTTTTACCCGCTTGCCCGTTTCCTCCTCGTCAACGATGTGCATGAACCAGATGCCTCGCTCCTGGCGAACATCGTCCACTAGTAGTTGGGCGATCTCACCTGGCCGTGCACCGCCGTAGAGCATGATCCAGGGAATCCAGAACCGATGATCGCGAACGGCGACATTGCCTGGCATGTTCAGGTGACGCCACTGGTCGCTCTGCGCGGTCATGAAGAGCGGGGATCCGAACAAGATGGCCAGTGCTTCGTCGGAGAAGGACGACCGCTTGTTCTTCGGCGGCGCCTTCTCAGGGATCAAACCCGAAACCGGGTTGGAGTCGAGGTAGTCGTTGTTGACCAGCCATTTGCAGAAGCCGTTCAGGCTGCCCATGTAACGGCGTATTGTCTGGTGAGCCAAGGAGGGCTTCGGCACCTCGAGCGTCTTGTTTAAGGCCACTATGTCCTTGGCGGACAAACCCTTGAAGATGTTAGTTTCGCTCGCCTTCACCGGGTAGTCCATCAGGACAGCTTTCCAGTCGCGCACCGCGGCACGGGTCACTTGAGAGGGCCGACCTCCTCCACCAAGGAAGTCCGCGAAATGCTGGACGTCCCGCTTCGCCTGCGCAGTGCTCTCCGGCCTGGCTACTCTCTCTCGCTCGTAGCTCGAGAACAGGTCCATGAGGGAGCGTCCGGTGGTCACACCTGCATCGTTCGAAAGCGCTTGGACGACCTGGGCAGCCTCCTCGATTATCGGGTCGCTTGGCTTGCTGCCGAAATCACCAACGGCCCGCTTCGCGTATATGTCCAACTGTTGGATTTCTGCCCGGATCAGCCTCCGGCAGAGCTCTCGATACTGCTGGCTACCCTTCGCAATCCGGAAATGCCCCTTGGCCAGGAATGCATCAGCTTCCGGCTCGATGAGCTTTGTCTTGTCAGCGATGAGATCCGAGCGAAGTCGTTCGAGGCGGCGCGCCCGGCGACCGGCCGCCCAAGCTACCCTGCTCGCCATGATTTCCACTTCGGTCATCGCATTGATCATGTCGAATGCGTCCGCGTCGGGCCGATCTTTCTTGGCCTTGGCAACCGCAGCATCGAACGCTGCCATGACCTCCTCTTCGGTCGCCCGGCTGGCTCGCTCCCGGTCTCCCTCGCGAACACCAGTGACGAAGTGGTCGTGAACCGCGAGAGCATAGTCGCTCTCTGTGAGTTCGCGGTGGCGGCGAAGATCGTCGAAGGTCGAGGCCCACTCGTCCTGGACCCGTAGCAAGCGACGCTTTGCCTCCTCGAGCTCATTGGTCTTCAGGGAGACCCACTTGTCCTTCTTGCCCACGACCTCCACGACATCCTTCGGGATGTGGATGCGGGCGTAGTAGATGCCGTTCGAGCGGCGGTGTAGGTTCGTTGGGCGCGGCACGATCTGTCACGACTGTAGCAGGGGACTGTAGCACCCCTCCTACCCTCAACAGATTGAAATGCAACAGAGTTTTTTGATATCAACCACTTGATCAGGCGATGACCTACCGGCGCTGAGTATCCAGGTTCCCCAGCCAGCGCTTCCTTCTTCCTAAGTCTCAATGAGTTGGCGGCAGCTGGCCCGTCACTGTCGGCGAGGTGTGTTCGCAACTTCGCCTGCTCTTCGGCCCATTCATGGCTGTTGATCGAGGGTACGAGCGGCAGACTTCGTGAGCACTTGCTTTGTTGCGCCCCGCGCCCGAGGGTAGTGGTGATGGAGGATCGGCAGTTGCAGGACCGGGAGATGCGCAGTGGCGGACGGGTGCTTGTCGATCAGTTATTGATCCATGGCAGCACGCTCGGCTTCTGCGTGCCGGGAGAGAGTTATCTTGCGGTGCTCGACGCGCTGCACGACGTGCGCGACCGCTTCCGCCTCATCAACGTCCGGCACGAAGCGAGTGCCGCCAACATGGCGGAAGCGCATGGCAAGCTCACCGGACGCCCCGGCATCTGTTTCGTGACGCGCGGGCCCGGGGCGACGCACGCGGCGGTCGGCGTGCACACCGCACGGCAGGACTCGACGCCGATGATTCTGTTCATCGGCCAGGTCGGTCGCGATGCGCTCGATCGCGAGGCGTTTCAGGAGATCAACTATCGCTCCATGTTCGGCGGGGTGGCCAAGTGGGTTGCCCAGATCGAGCGGGCGGATCGGATTCCGGAGTACCTGAGCCGGGCCTTTCACGTCGCAACTTCCGGACGGCCGGGGCCGGTGGTGCTCTCACTGCCCGAAGACATGCTGGCCGAGACGATTGCGGTTGCCGATGCGACACCATACCAGCCGGCGGTGGCGGCGGTTGCGCCCGCCGCGATCGAGGCGCTGGGGGCGCTTCTCGACCAGGCGGAGCGTCCGCTCTTTCTCATCGGCGGCAGCGGCTGGACGGACGAGGCGAGCGCCGCGTTCGCAGCCACCGCCGAGCGCCTCGACATACCCGTCGCCTGCGCTTTCCGGCGCCAGGATGCGATCGACAACGCTTCGCCGGTCTATTGCGGCGACATCGGGACCTCTGGCCCACCTTCGCTACCCAAGCGTGTGCGCGAGGCGGACCTGGTCATCGCCCTCGGTACGCGGCTCGGCGAGATGACGACCCAGGGCTACACGACAATCGACGTGCCGCAGCCGAAGCAACGCCTCGTCCACATCCACCCCGATCCCGACGAGCTCGGTGTGGTCTACCGGCCAGACCTTGGCATAGTCGGTTCGGTGCCGAGCTTCGTCCGTTCCGTGGCGGAGCTCGCTCTCGGCCGGCCGGGCGCTTGGGGGGCGTGGCGTTCGACGCTGCGGGAAGAATACGAGGCGACCGTCGCCCCCGTCGCCTATCCGGCTGACCTCGATCTTTCGGCGGTGATCGCCCACCTGCAGGCCGTGATGCCGCGCGACGCGATCCTCACGCTCGATGCCGGCAACCACACCGGCTGGGCGCAGCGCTTCTTCCGTTTCGGGCGTCCGGGCCGGCAGATCGGCCCGACCAGCGGCGCCATGGGCTACTCGGTTCCGGCGGCCGTGGCAGCCTCGATCGCCACCGGGCGCGTTGTCGTCGGTTGTGTCGGCGATGGCGGCTTCATGATGAGCGGGCTCGAACTCGCAACCGCGGTGCAGTACGGCGGCACCCCCATCGTCCTGGTGTTCAACAATGGCATGTACGGCACGATTCGCATGCACCAGGAACGCGAGTATCCCGGCCGTGTCGTCGGCCCCGACCTGCCCGCGCCCGCCCTGGTGGCGCTCGGGCAGTCGCTCGGG
>JAEYYP010000252.1 GCA_023428425.1 Pseudomonadota bacterium | reverse complement strand
ACCGCTGCCGAACAGCACTGCCTCGGCGATCGCCTGCTGGTCGGCATTGCCGCGCAGTGGCACGAGGAATGTGTGATCGAAGGTCCGTGACGTTCGGGCGAAGTGCGCGGGCGCGTCATCGAGACGTCCACGCCAGCGCCTGACCTGCAATTGCGCCTGGAAACGATCGGACAGGGCGCGCAACTGAGCCCCCAAGTGATCGGCGCTGGCGGCGCTGTGTTGCTCGGCGGCCGCAATCATGCGGGAAACCTTGAGCAAGCTGTCCCCGACAAGTGAATTGACCGCCGGGATATCGACCTCATGCAGGACGGCGGTAACGGTGGCGCCGAGGCTGGCGGCGATGTCGTAGGCTCGCAGCAGCCCGGCCGCAGGCGTCGGGTCGGGCCAGGTGCAGATCGGCAGCAGAACGGATGGCGCAACCTGCCGCCGACGTGGCTCCGTGGTATCGCTCATTTCCGGCCCTTCCTGACGCTCCGACGCCTGACGATCTGGCGCCTTACGAGTCCTGCCTTCATTGACTCAGGTCAAGCCGCTGTTCGAACGAGTTGCGGTTCAAGGGTCCCGCGCCCTATCAGTGGGGGTGATTTGGCCCGGCCTGGATGTGTTCGATGGGTTCTGACGACAGCACTGCGATGACGACGAACCTCGTGGCAGATTTCGACCTCACGCCGTGGAACACGATGGGCCTTGCTTCGCGCGCCGCCTTCGGTGCCGTGGCAACGAGCGTCGAGCAAATTGTCGCGCTTGCCGGGCGGGCACGGCGCGACGGGCTCGGCTTCCATGTCGTCGGCCAGGGCAGCAACCTGCTGCTCCGACCGCACATCGAAGGTGTCGTCGCGGTTGTGGCGACGCGTGGCGTCAGCGTCGATGACGGCGCGCCGGACACCATTCTCGTCACCGCACAGGCGGGCGAGAGCTGGTCCGAGCTGGTGGAACGCACCGTCACGCAAGGCATGCCGGGCCTCGAGAACCTCGCCGGCATTCCGGGCACGGTGGGCGCCGCACCGGTGCAGAATATCGGGGCCTACGGGCTCGAGCTGGCCGACCGCTTCCACTCGCTCAGCGCCTGGGATCTGGCCGATCAACGTCTCCGCCGCTTCGATGGGCCTGAATGCGGCTTCGTCTACCGCAACAGCGTATTCAAGCAGGCGGCCGGGCGCTTCGTGGTGCTCGAGGTAACCCTCGCCCTTCCCCGGCAATGGAGCCCGGTCCTGGGCTATGCCGGCCTCCGCGAACTCCCCCCCGATAGCGATGCCCTCACCATCATGCGACATGTGCTGGCGATCCGTGCCTCGAAGCTGCCGGACTGGCGGCTGAAGGGAAATGCGGGGTCGTTCTTCCACAACCCGGTGGTCACACCAACTGTCGCCGACGCCATCGAGGGCGGCCCGCGCTTCCCGCACCCGGACGGGGTGAAACTGTCGGCCGCCTGGCTGATCGACGCCTGCGGCTTCAAGGGCCATCGCCTCGGCAATGCCGGCGTCTCGGATCGTCATGCGCTGGTGCTGGTCAACCACGGCGGCGCGACCTACGCCGAAATCGCCGAGCTGGCGACGACCATCCGGGAAGCCGTCCTGGCCCGCTTCGGCGTAACGCTGACGCAGGAGCCACTGGAGTTCTAGCCCCTGAACTTCCCTGTCCTTGGGCGCGCTGCAGCGACTCGCCATCCGGCAGAGAATTGCGGTAGTATTGGCAAATCGATAGTCTCTCTTGGGAGAGGACAGCACATGGGTCAACCGGCCGCCCGTCTTGGCGACATGCATGTTTGTCCGGCCGTTACCGGACTGGTGCCGCATGTCGGTGGTCCAATCAGTGGCCCGTGCGCTCCAACCGTGCTCATCGGCGGAATGCCGGCAGCACGCATTTCGGACATGTGTGTCTGCGTGGGACCGCCCGACCAGATCGCTGCGGCGTCCACCACCGTGATAATTGCTGGCATGCCGGCGGCCCGGATCGGCGACACGACAGCCCACGGCGGGGTCATAGTTGCCGGGATGCCAACCGTCCTTATCGGCTGACTTGTCCGACTTGTACAAACGTCGGCTGTCGACCGATCGACCGGCGCTTTGCTTGGCTATCGGACCGGAAGGGCTGTCAGTTTGTGGTCGTGTAGTTGCGAAGAGCAGGACGGCCCGCACCGTCTTGCAAGAGGATCCGTCGACAATCGCGATATTGACAGAAATGCGGCCGGGTCCTACCAATAATCGACTTGGCCGGCTACTAGCGAGGGACTCCATGCGCGCATTTCTGCTTGCTGTTGTGATGTCTGGTCTGTTCGGGGCCTCGATGGCTGCCGACAGCAACTACTCGTCAGAGGATGTTCTCAACTTCCTTGTCGACTCGGCCCTGGGCAAGACGCGGGGCATCTGTGTCGGCACGGCAGAGGAGTGCGCGACACCGGCACGCCCGGCCGGCTTCGATGTCCTGGTCAACTTCGACCTCGACTCGGCAAACCTGCGGCCTGACGCCAAGGTGAACCTCGACCAGGTGGCGAAGGCACTTCTGGATCCTCGCCTGCTGAATTCGACGTTTGCCATCGAAGGCTTCACGGATGCCTCGGGCAGCGAGGCTTACAACCAGGACCTGGCGCAGCGCCGGGCTCAGTCGGTCGCGGAATATCTGGTCGCTCAAGGCGTTTCGCGCGATGTCCTGATGCCGGTCGGGATGGGCGAGGCGATGCCCCGTGTCCCGGACCCGTACGACCCGGCAAACCGCCGTGTCGAGATGCGCCTCGACATCCAGTAATCTGAACAGTCAGGCACCGCAGCCCTGCGGTGCCTGAAGGTTCGAACTGAGGCACGCCCGTGCGGTTCGATTTTCTCCGTCAGCCTGTTTCTGGTGACGCGCCCTGCGGACCTGACCTGAATGAAGCCGGCGATGCCGACTTTTCCATTTATGTCATGGACGCCAAGGGCCGCCTGCCCGATCGTTTTCTCGACGAGAACCGCCGTCCATTCGACAAGACCACCTTCAAGCGGGCGGTGGAGGCCAAGCAGATCGCCGATCTGCTCAAGCGTACCTATGATCTCCGCCTGATTACGCTCGATGCACAGTTCAGCGCGCTGACCGGTAGCTTCATGGAGTGCCTCGAAGCCATCCAGGCAGCAGAAATCCTGGTCACCAGCTACTGGGACGACGTGCATCCGCAACGCTCCGATGGCGATTTCGGCCTGCGCCAGGCAGTGCTCGAAGACTTCGCCGACATGGGACGCATCATCCTGCCGCTGCAGCACGCCGCTCTCATCAGCGGCGGCCGTCAGCGGCCGATCTCGTACCGCAACTATCTTGTCGCGAGTGGCAAGGCGTTGCCCCGCGACGAAGAAGAGCAACTGGACCTCGGTGGCATCGCCACTGACTTCGGGAAAGATGACAACGCCCCCCAGTTGAGGACCGTTCTCGCTGCGGTTCGGCGGTCTCTCGCGTCGCTCGAGGCCATTCGCGGCGCCTTCCACGAGAGAAAGCTGTACGGCGACTCGCCTAATTTCGAACGGCTCGTGGCGCTCCTGACCGAAATTGTCGCCCTCATCGTGGAGCTCAATCCTGCGGTAGACGCGGACGAGACCGCAGAACCAGAGGGCGGTGAAACCGATGAGAATGCCGCCGTAGCGGACGGCATCGCGCCGCCTCCCAAGCCCGGGGCCATTCCGGACCGGGCGAGCGCAGCAGCGGCGCTGCTGGCGGTGGAAGACTATTTTCGGACCTCCGAACCCTCTTCGCCTGCCCTCATCCTGGTTCACGTCGCTCGTTCGCTCATCGGCCGTTCCTTCGTCGAAGCACTCAATGTCTTGATGCCCGGCCCTGCCGAGAAGGCCGTCATGCGCTTCGGTACCGAACAACCTTTCGAGATCAATCTCGAGATGATGCGGGCGGCCACCGAGGGAGCCTTCGGCCGCGAGGCGGAGGCCCCACAGACCGAACCGGCCGGGGAGGCGGATACAGGGCCGGCACCTGCCGCAGCCACGAGGCAGGAAGCTGCGGCGCTGATCCAGGCAGCAGAGACCTACTTCCGCACTGCCGAGCCGTCGAGTTCCCTGCCAACCTTGCTGGCCAAGGCGCGCGGCTACTTGAACCGTGACTTCACCTCGCTCCTCAACGAAATGATCGGCAAGACCTGACCGATCGCAGGGGGTGACGCACATTCCGCCGTTCTTGCAGCGGATGGTTACCGCTGATCCCAGCTGTTTGTGAATATTGTCGCCGGTGGGAAGTCAAAACCCGCACCGGCTGAGCGACCGCACTCCCGCAAGACCTCAATCGCCCACGCAACTCATTGAACATGCTCGGCTACTTCTGAACTCAGGTCACGCCAAGCGTTGCTTGGGCGAACCGAACCAACTGCAGCGGTCAGCGGCGTTTTCGGAACCGCCTGTCGAATCACGCCCGCGACGGTCAAGTTTCTCGCTTCCGTTTTCACTGATCCGCGTCGCCTGTCGCGCGGCTTTTGAAGACGATCTGGTTTGACAAACGAAAGTTTGTCTGCTCCTTTTGATCCGTTACTGTGGAGGGGTAGAATGAGTTCGGACTCCGGTCAGCGCTTCATCAAGCGGAACAGGCCGCCGCGCGTACAAATCTCGTATGTCGATCCCATCGACTCCCAGAAACGCATCGAGTTGCCGTTCGTCATGGGTGTCATGGCCGACCTTTCGGGCGATGCCTCGCCTGTCGAGAAGCCCGAGCTTCTGGACCGCAAGTTCGCCGACGTGAGCATGGACAATCTCGACACGTTCATGAGCTCGATCGAGCCGACCACGGCCTTCCGTGTGGACAACAAGCTCAGCGGCAACGGCGACGAGAAGCTGGGCGTGAAGCTTACCTTCAAGACGATGGATGACTTCAATCCCGCGGGTGTGGCCCGACAGGTTCCGGCACTTGCAGCGCTTCTCGAAGCGCGGGAACAGCTGGCGAACCTGCAGCGGTACATGGATGGCAAGATCGGGGCGGAGGAGCAACTGCGCAAGCTGCTGACCGACCCCAAGCTCATGGCGGCCCTCGAACAGCGGCGAAACGAGCAGCCGAAGACCGAGTCCGAGCCGCCCGAAACCAGCAGCTAGGATCGACTTCGACGGGCGCGCCGCGCGGACGCTTCCAGCGCGGCCTGTAGGGTATATTCGAGGATTAGATGAGCCACTTTCAGTCAGACCAGCTGAGCCAAAGCGGCAGCACCGAGGAGCTCGACGAGTTCGCCTCGCTGTTGAAGCAGAACTTCAAGCCGAGTACCGAGCGCGCGGAGTCGGAGATCGACAACGCGGTAAACACGCTGGTGAAGCAGGCCCTGGCGGACAGCTCGCTGGTCAAGGAAGATGTGCTGGACACCATCGACCTGATGATCGCACGTCTCGACGAGAAGCTGACGGCTCAGGTCAACGAGATCATCCACAACGAGAAGTTCCAGAAGCTGGAAAGCGCCTGGCGCGGCTTGACGTACCTCGTCAACCACACCGAGTCCGACTCCACGCTCAAGCTGCGCGTGATGAACATCACCAAGTCGGAACTCTACAACGCCTCGCAGCGCTACGAGGGTGCCAAGTGGGATCAGAGCCCCCTGTTCCGCAAGCTGTATGAAGACGAGTACGGCACCTTGGGCGGCGAGCCCTACGGTTGCCTCGTGGGTGACTACCACTTCGCCCACACCTCACCCGACATTGCCGTCATGAAGATGCTCAGCAAGATCGGTGCAGCCGCCCATTGCATGGTCATTACCGGAGCCGACCCCAAGCTCGTCGGCCAGGACTCGTGGAACAAGCTGGTCAACACCCGCGACATCAGTTCGATCTTCGAGACGCCGGACTACGCCGGTTGGAAGTCGCTCCGCGACTCCGAGAATGCCCGGTATCTCGGGCTCTGCATGCCGCGAATCCTGGCGCGCGAGCCCTGGGGTGCAAAGACCCGGCCGGTTGCCGAGTTCCAGTTCGAGGAAAAGACGGACGGCCACGACGGCAAGATGTACTCGTGGATGAACGCCGCCTACGGCATGGCCACGAACATCAACCGCGCCTTCAAGGAGTCCGGCTGGACGGTTCAGATTCGCGGAGTCGAGGCCGGTGGTGCGGTTTACGACCTGCCGGTCCACACCTTCCCGACGGACGATGGGGGGCTGGACCAGAAGTGTCCGACGGAGGTCTCGATCACCGACCGCCGTGAAGCCGAACTGTCCAAAGCCGGCCTGCTGCCCCTGATTCACCGCAAGAATTCCGACGTCGCTGCCTTCATCGGCGCGCAGTCGGTCTACAAGCCCAAGAAGAAGCTCGATCCCCAGGCGACCGCGTCGGACAACCTTTCGGCTCGCATTCCCTACATGTTCGCTGTGTCCAGGTTCTCGCATTTCCTCAAGCACATGGTGCGTGACTGGATTGGCAAGGGGTATGAGACGGAAGAGCTCGAGCGTCGGCTCACGGAGTGGATCCGCACCTACGTGCATCCGAGCCCGTCCAACGCCAGCGAGGAGTCTCGGGCCGCAAAGCCGCTCGCAGAAGCGAGAGTAGACGTCTTCCCGGATGAAGAGAACCCAGGGTACTACGCGGCCCGTTTCTATATTCGGCCGCACTTCCAGCTTGAGGGTATGGACATTGGCATGAGCCTCGTGTCGCAACTCCCAGGCAAAGTAGGCGCCTAGATCTGGAAATAGAGTCGATCCTCGTCGGCCGGCGCGACCTGCCGAAGATGCGAACAATTGGAGATTTGAATGTCCGCTGACATGTTCCTCAAGCTTGACGGTATTACTGGCGAGTCCAAGGATAAGAAGCACAAAGACGAAATCGAAGTACAGGCGATGTCCTGGGGCATGGTCCAGACCGGCACCGGTGGCTCGGGTGGCGGTAGCGGCACCGGCAAGGTCGCAATCCAGGACATCACGATCTCCAAGTACGTCGATTCCGCATCGGCTGACCTTCTGCTGAAGTGTGCGAACGGTACGCATATCGCAAAAGGCGTGTTCGTCGCCCGCAAGGCCGGTGGCGAGAATCCGCTGGAGTACCTGAAGATCACCATGACCGAGGTGCTCATCGCATCCGTATCGCATGCCGGTTCTGGCGGCGGCGAATTGATGAGCGAGACCGTCTCGCTGAACTTCGGCAAGGTCGAAGTCGAGTATTTCGAGCAGGACGATAAGGGCATCGGCACTCCGAAGGGCTCGATGACCTGGGACGTCAAGGCCAACGCAAAGTAAGCCGAGGGCACATTGACGGTGGTTGGCCGGCGTTCCGGCCAACCGGGGACTTGCCCGAGCGAACCGCCCGCTTGTGTCAGGTTAGGGCATGGTATGGGGGTTAGGTGATGCCCGCTCCGGAAAAGCGAAAGGACCGCCTGCAGGTCCCGATCATGCTCGCGTTCCGCGACGCTTTCGAGAAGCGCGACGCGGATGCCGAAGAAGACATCCGGCGCGATGGCGAGAGAGTCATCACGGCCCGTGGATCCCTCCATAGGCGTGGCGTCGGCGAGAAACGCCTGCGTGAGGATCTGGACGCCGATCTCGGCAACCTTCTCGATACCATCAACCTTGAATCAGCGGTGGAACTCAACGATCTGCCGCGCGTGCGCACGTCGGTGCTGAACTACGGCGTCGAAGATCTCACCCACATTTCCATGGGAACGGAGGCCGCCGGCGAGATCGGTGAGGGACTGCGTCTCGCGCTGATCAGCTTCGAGCCGCGCCTCAATCCCGAGACACTGCTGGTCGAAAAGCAGGTCGAAGACGACATGGTAGGTCAGCGCGTCAAGTTCCGCGTGCGCGCCGACCTCATTTCCAAACCATTCGACATTCCGGTTGAATTCGTCGCAGAACTCGACGGAGTCGCAGGCAAGGTGATCGTGCCGCGGCTGACCGGCGCATGAACCGCGAGTTCCTCGAGTTCTACGAACGGGAACTGAACCTGCTGTACGAGCAGTCGCGTGACTATGGCACGGAATTCCCGGGCATTGCCGATCGACTGGGGGGCCTCAACCGCGAGGCCATGGATCCCGGAATTGTCCGCCTGCTCGAGGGCACCGCGTTCCTGGCCGCCCGCGTACAACTCAAGCTGAAGAGTGAGTTTTCGGAGTTCACGTCGGCGCTCCTGGAACAGCTGCTGCCCGACTATCTCGCACCAGTTCCCTCTTCGCTGATCATCCAGGCTGAGCCGCCGTTCAAGGATCCGGCGCTCGCGGCGGGCCTTACGTATGCGGCCGGCAGTACGCTTGACGCGATCTATGTGGAGGCGCAGCACCGCGTGTCCTGTCGCTATGAACTCGGCAGCGAACTGAAACTCTGGCCATTGTGGCTCGAGGCAGCCGAGTACTTTCCGGGTCCGGCGCCACTTCAAGCCGGCGGACTCGAGGTGTTGCCTGGCACTGCCGCCGGACTGCAACTCAGCCTGCTCTACCGCACCGGTGATGAGATTCCACCGAAGACGAGCGGTGGGAAGCCAACCGACTCCCCGGTCAGCAATGTTCTGATCGACGAACTCCCCGTGCATCTGGTCGGCAATCCCGGCGATGTGAACGCGGTGTACGAGCAGATATTCGCCAACTGTCTGCGCATTACCCTCAAATGGGAAGCAGCCAGCGGTGACCCGCAGTTCATCTCCCTGACCATGCAGCAGCTCGAGCAGCTCGGCTTCGAGGAGGATGACGTCCTCGGTCGACCCGATGAGCGGACTTTTGCCGGCTTCGAGTTTCTGCGGAGCTACTTTGTCTTCCCTCAGCGCTACGCCGGCTTTCGCCTGAAAGGCCTGCGCAACCTGATGTCGCGCATCCAGTCCAACCGCGTCGACATCATCTTCGAGTTTGATCGGTCGGTGCCGCATCTGGCCCCGATCGTCGACAGTCAGATGTTCGCGCTCTACGCCAGCCCGGCCACCAACCTGTTCGAAAAGGCCTGCGCCCGTGTGCCGATAGATCGGTCGGAGTACGAACACCACGTCGTAGCGGACCGGAGCCATGGCCTCGACTTCGAAGTCCACAGCCTCGTTGACGTCTTCGCGCACTATTCCGGCCGCAACGACAAGGTGCCGGTCTACCCGCTTTACAGCCTGCCCGCCGGGGGAGCACCAAGTCGCGACGCGCTCTACTACACAACGCGAAAGCTGCCGCGCCGACTGACTGATCGCGAGCGCACCTTTGGCACTCCCACCAGCTATATCGGAACGGAAACGTTTATCTCGCTCTACGAGCCGGGCGGGATAGACGACGGCGAGCGCGTCAAGGAACTCAGCGTGCGCGCCGTTGTTTCCAACCGCGGTCTCGCCGGCCAGCTTCCAACCGGCCGCGGCGGGGCAGATTTCCGCCTGACCGTCGACACGGCGATCCCACTTCGCTGCATTGGCGCGCCGAGCCAGCCGCGTGACAGCGTGGTGCACATGGAGCGCAAGCAGCGCGACTCGCTGCGCCCCGGGCCCGTCATGTGGCAGCTGATCAACTTCCTCTCGTTGAGCCATCTGGGACTATCCGGCCGCGACTATGAGGACCGTGCAGACGCATTGCGCGACCTTCTCGCCATATTCGCCGACTTGTCCGATGGTTTCACGGAGCGGCAGGTGCGGGGCATCCTGAGCGTCTCGACAAGGCCAATCGTCCGGCGACTTCGCCAACCGTCGGGCTTCAACGCCGCCCGGGGGCTCGAGATCACGGTCACGTTTGACGAGAAAGCCTATGAGGGAACCGGCGTGATGCTGCTTGGCGTCGCGCTTGATCGCTTCTTCGCCGAATACACCTCGATCAACAGTTTCACCGAAACGGTCATCGCGAGCACTCAGAGGGGTATCATCAAGCGCTGGCCGCCCCGATCCGGCTTGGGTGGCCTGCTATGACCGATTGGGACGATCTGAAGCGCGAACCTTACCGGTTCGACCTGTTCCGAGTGCTCCGGGAGCTGGAACGCGGCAGCAGGGACAAGCCGCGCATCGGCGACAATACGGTAGTCGGCCAGGAGATCGTCAGCTTCGTTCAGGACCCGTTTCTCGAGTTTCCGCCCTCAAATATCTATGAGGTCAGTGAGACCGCGAAGGGGACCCCGCGCCTTCACACTCGCTTTCTCGGCTTCTTCGGTCCGCAAGGCGCGCTGCCACTCAGTACGACGCTTGAAGCCCATGAGTGGGCCCAGCGGCGCGACGAATCCTTCGCCCGTTTCGCCAACATCTTCCTCAACCGCTTCATTCAGCTGTTTTTCCGCGCGTGGTCGGACTCAAAGCCCATCAGCCAACACGACCGGCCCGATGATGACCGGTTTGCGCGTTATGTCGGCACCTTTGCCGGTATCGGCACCGATCCGTTCGCCGGGCGGGATGCCATCGACGACATCGCCAAGCTGCCATTCGCCGGGCTTGTCGCGCCGCGCGTCAAGAGCGCACGCCGGCTGGCTCAGCTTATCGGCGGGGTCTTCGGCCTCGACGTCACGATCGTCGAGCGCATCGGCAGTTGGCTGATGTTCGAGCCAGGCGACCGCATGGGGGTTGGCACACAGGGCTCCAGTCTCGGCGTCGACTCGTTTCTGGGAAACCGGTCGTACAGCATCAACGACAAGTTCCGCATCAGCATCAAGACGACGAGCCTCGACCAGTATCGATCCCTGCTGCCAGACGGCGCCTTTGCCGAGCAACTGGCCGACCTGGTCTTCTTCTATGTCGGCTACCGCTACGAGTACGACGTCGAACTGGCGCTGCCCGCGAGCTTGGCGCCTGCGACCCGCCTCGGCTCATCAGGCCAGCTGGGTTGGACGGCCTGGATGGCGCCACCGAGCGCGGCAGCGGCCAAGGATTCCTATCTCAACGACGCCCGCTTCGACCTTAGCGAACGCCGCCGCGTGGCGCGTGAGACAGAGCGGGCCAGACACCATTTCAGTTCCGGGGGAGTGCAATGAGCGACATCAGTCTGGAAACAGTCACCGGCAAGCTCAACCGTGTCGGTTACGACGCGTTCATGCGGGCGTTGCGCCATGCCAAGGGTTACGGGAATCGCAACCTCGAGCTGGCGCACTGGCTGTTCCACATTGTCAGCACCGACCGCTCGGACCTGGCGCTTACCATCGATCACTACAAGATCGATCGCTCGAAAGTCCTCGCCGAGCTGACGAGCACCATCGACGGATTGCGCAAGAACGCGACTGAGATGCCCGGCATCTCGACCCAGATAACCGATGTGCTCGATCGGGGCTGGCACTACGCCACGCTGCTCTTCGGCGAAACGCAGATCCGCACCGGCCATGTCCTGCTCTCGGCCCTCAAGGGCGTCGAGCTCAAGGCAGCCCTGTCGCAATCCTCCCGCCTGCTGGCTCAGATCGATCCGGAGCGGCTCTCGGCCGAAGCGAATGCGATCTGGGCGCAATCAGACGAGGAGACCCAGCAGCCCCTCGACGGCTCCGGGCTGACAGCCGCCTCGGCTGCGCCGGGTGGCGAAAGCGCGTCGCGCGGCCAGACGGCTCTCGGGCGCTATTCCGTCGACATGACCGCTGTCGCTGAAGGCGGCAAGATGGACCCAATCGTGGGCCGCGACGACGAAATCCGCCAGGTGATCGACGTCCTGCTCCGGCGCCGCCAGAACAACCCGATCCTCACCGGCGAGGCCGGCGTCGGCAAGACCGCGGTCGTGGAAGGCTTTGCGCAGCGCCTCGCCTCTGGTGACGTGCCACCGCAACTCAAGGGCGTGCGGCTGCATTCGCTCGATATCGGCTTGATGCAGGCCGGTGCCTCCATGAAAGGCGAGTTCGAGCAGCGTCTCCGCTCGGTCATCGACGAGGTGCAGGCCTCTCCTACTCCCATCATCATCTTCATCGACGAAGTGCACACGCTTATCGGCGCCGGTGGCCAGCAGGGAACCGGCGACGCCGCAAACCTGTTGAAACCCGCCCTGGCCCGCGGCACGCTGCGCACCATTGGCGCGACGACCTGGTCCGAATACCGCCAGTACATCGAGAAAGACCCGGCCCTGACCCGGCGTTTCCAGTCTGTCAATGTCGACGAGCCGTCGATTGACAAGGCCAGCTATATGCTTCGCGGGATTCTCAAGCCCATGGAGGCACACCACAAGGTTCGGATTTCGGACCGGGCGGTGAAGGCGGCCGTCGAACTGTCGGCCCGCTATATCCCGGCCCGGCAGCTGCCGGACAAGGCCGTTAGCCTCCTCGATACGGCGTGTGCGCGCGTGGCCATCAGCCAGAGCACCACGCCCGCTGCCATCGCCGACCTCCGCGACGCCATAAATTCGCGTCGCGAAGAGCTCGATGCCATCGAACGCGAAAGCGATATCGGGGCGGCCAACTCTGCGCGTACGGCCGAACTCGAAGCCGAGATCGTCGAGATCGAAGCAAAGCTTGCCGACCTCGATGCGAAGTATGCGGTCGAAAATCAGCTCGTCATTGACATCAACGGCCTGCGCGACCGGCTCGCAGCCACCGCCGCAGGTCCCGACCCTGCACCGGCGGCATCACCCGAGGCCGCTCCCGGCGCGGAACCTGCCGTGTTGGAAACGCCAACAGAACTGAAGTCGCGGATCGGCGAGCTGGTGAAGCAGCTCGACGAGCTCAATCCCGAGTCCCGCATGGTCTATCCGTTCGTCGACGAGGCAGCCGTGGCCGCCGTCGTTTCGGACTGGACCGGCATTCCTGTCGGCAAGATGGTCAGCGACGAGGTGGAAACCATACTCCACCTGACGGACACGCTGCAGGCTCGCGTCGTCGGTCAGGATCACGGCCTGGCGATGATTGCCCGGCGCATCGAGACGAACCGGGCACGACTGGATAATCCGAACAAGCCTATTGGCGTGTTCATGCTCTGTGGCCCGTCGGGCGTCGGCAAGACCGAAACCGCCCTCGCCCTCGCCGAGACGCTGTACGGCGGGGAAGACAACATCATCACCATCAACATGTCGGAGTTCCAGGAAGCACACAGCGTCTCCCTGCTGAAAGGCGCGCCTCCGGGCTACGTGGGCTATGGCGAGGGTGGCCGCCTGACCGAGGCTGTCCGCCGCAAGCCATACAGTGTCGTGCTGCTCGATGAGGTGGAAAAGGCTCACCCGGACGTGCACGAGTTGTTCTTTCAGGTGTTCGACAAGGGACAGATGGAAGACGGCAATGGCCGGGTCATCAATTTCAAGAACACCCTGATCATTCTCACGTCCAACGTCGGAACCGAGGTGATCATGCACATGGCCGAGGAAGGCCGCACCCGGCCCAGTCCGCAGGAAGTGGACTCGGCGCTGAAGCCCTACCTGACGGATGTCTTCCCGCCGGCGCTGCTGGGCCGCATCGTGACCATCCCCTATTTCCCGCTTTCCGCGGAAATGCTGTCGGGGATCGTGCGCATCCAGCTCGAACGCATAAGCCGCCGCGTTCGCGAGAACCACGGGGCGAGTTTCAGCTACACTGATGCTGTGGTCGATTTCATCGTGGCACGCTGCAACGATCCGGATTCCGGTGGTCGCATGATCGACAACATCCTGACCAACTCGCTGCTACCCGAGCTGTCGCGACACTTCCTGAATCTGGCGATCGAACGGAAGTCCGTCACCAGTGCGGGCGTCGATGTTGCAGAGGACGCGTTCGTCTACGACGTGCGATAGACGAACGAAACGGCTAACTCAGCGGGCTAGCGGTAGGAACCGGCGAACCAGAACGCTTCGGGGCGGAAACGAGGGAGGGGCACATTGACCCGCACGTTGTCCGTCTCGACCTCCGCCTTCACGAGCTTTGTACGGCTGACGACGCGGACCATGCGCGCCTGCGGGACCGGAGCGATCTCGACAACCTCTGCCGTAGCCGCCGGTTCGCTGTCGACGTCCGGCTGGGATACGACCAGCCACCCTCCGATGCCAGGGAAGAACTGGGCGACCTGCAGGACCGAGTCCTGGGCCTTGGTGGCAGTCGTTGCTCCTAGCGCGAGCGCGACGACGACGAGATAGCCAAGACGTTTCACGAGCGCACTCCTACATGAGGTGTTTGTCATGTGTTCGGATTACATCATAGTATCCGAGTCATAAGCAGCGGTAAACTTGCGTCCGACCCCCAGCAGACAAACGTGATCGAACGTGTGGAAGACTTTCAAGCGAAGCCGCAGACACTCCTCCCGAAATCGCGCAGCGACGATTTCGACGGAAACCCGTATCAAGGACTTTCAGGCGTCTTTTCTTAAAGTTTTTCTGAGCTGCTTGCTGGCCTGGGGCCTTTCTGCACTACCGGTCCGCGCCGAATTCTACGTTTGCAACCAGACACTTGACGTCGTCAACGTGGCCATCGGCCAGGATGCGTCGGGGACGTTTCAAACCGAGGGCTGGTGGACAATCGGCTCGAACCAGTGCGCTACCGTGATCCGCGAGGCGCTCACCAATCGCTACATCTACGTTTTCGCCACCGACGTGTTCGGGCAAGCCCTCCTGGAGGGCACACAGAAGATGTGCGTCAGCGACAAGAAATTCTCGCGCGAGAGCACTCAGTCCTGCTGGCAGCGCGGCCTGCGGGAGGTATCGTTCTTCGAAGTGGATACCGAGGCAGTCGAGCGCTGGACACTGTTCCTCACCGACCCCCCGCCTGCCGGCAACTAGCTGCGGTCGTCGGTCCGCGTCTGCGGCTCCCACAACAGCATCCGGCTATAGAAGAACGGATCGGGCAGTCCCTGCTTCAGATAGACCCTGGAAGCGCCAATGGAGGGCAGACGGCACCACCAGTATGACCGTCCCGCCGCCGCGTTCAGGTGATCCTGGTCGAGCAGCATCGATCGTGAGGCGGGCGCGTCAATCTCACCCTCGAGGAGCACGGACACCCCTCCCTTGAAGGTGCCAGCAAGCATGCGCGGCGAGTTCTCCTCGTCCGCCGGAAGGGGGGCCGGGTCGTCCGGCTGATGGCGCTGCGCGGCTGGTTCGGCAACGCCGGCAGGCCTTTCCTCCAGCAATTCTGTAGAGACTTCCAGTGGTGCAGCCGACGCACTGGCAGTGCCGGCATCGTCCCAAAGTGAAGTGGCTCCCTGGCCCGTGCGAGCGCCTTCCTCGTTGGGCGGCACAGGGTCATCCCAAAGCGACGCCGCAGTTGCCGAGATCGTGTCGGTCCCCTTCAGCGCCTGCGTCGAAGAGGATGCTGCATTGCCATTGCTCGAGAGCCTGACGTCCCCGCGATCTGGCTCGCTCTCCCAAAGCGAGCCCGGCGATGCGGGCTCAAGGGGCGCATCCTCGGGCGGAGGCAAATCTGGCTCGATCTCAGGCGTCGCCCCTTTGTCCTCTTCGTCGACAGCAGGCAGAGGCGAAGCGGCGGGCGGTGGCGCAGAAAGCTCGGCGGGTGACAGGCGCACCACTGTACCCGCCGGAAGATCGGGAGCCGGATCTGTGCCTGCCTGGCCCAACACTGCCAGCGGCGCAGCTGCCGGCTGCGTCCGTGGTCGGGGCAGAGGCGTCGCTGCGGGCCTTTGAAGTCCATCGAGCAGGGTGGCGATATCGACTTCGTAGGTGCGGGAGAGGACCGCGAGCAAGCGTTGCTCTATGGCCTCGTACCATGCCGGCTGCGTATTCATGAGCGGTGGAACGAGTTCCTCGCCGGGGTCGGCATAGTAGATGATGGCAAGGGGAAAGTAGCGACCAACCTGGTCCAGTGACGACATCACTGCGCCCATGCAGGCCGTGCCCAGCACCTCGCGGCCAAGCCAGAAGCGCCAGATCGGCGCCACGAGGTAGTGATTGTCCCACTCTCGCCCGAGTTCGGACCGGCTGGCGGCCACTGCGGACTGCAGCCAGGTCTCGAACGGATGGAGCACCGCATTCGGCATGTTCAGCGACAGAAAGTCCCGCTTCTGCGGCGCTTTGCCGAACAATCCATACGCCATGGCTCAGAAACCCGTTGGACAGGTGAATTCTTCGATTGCCGGCAAGAAGAACGGGTTGGTGCGTCGACCCACCTGTACCGAGTAGACGACATCGCGCCCACCCACATTGATGTTGACACGCAACGTGTCACCACGGCGCGAGAAGGTATTCCGTTGCAGCACCCGCATGAGGGCCCACGGCCCCAGCACGCTCTGGCTCGACTGTCGGCCGACCATTTCCGGCTGGAAGGTGATCGTAACGGCCCCGCCGCCGCCCATGCTGCCCGGCCACTGGATGGTCTGCGGCACGTTCCCCTGCCGTTGGGTCTGCACAGTCTGGCCGTTTATGTCGAGCGACACGGAATCGGCCGCGGTGTTGAGCGACTCCTGGACGATGGTCAGAGTGACTTGTGGTGATGTCTGGCCCGGCGCGAAGAATGCGTCCCGGATTTCCGCAGCCTGCTGGAACGAGCGCAGCGCCGCCTTCGACAGTCCCTGTCCCTGCCTGCTGTCCTTCTTCCATACCCACTGGTCACCGCTTCGGTCGACCAGCGAGGCGAGGTTCGTGTTGAAGAACTTGTCGAATACCCCCCCGGGCGCGAACAGGCCGCTGAAGTCCAGCATCGGGAGCTCGCGCCTGCTGTTGGCAGCAAACGGGTAATAGTCGTTGGTGCTGTCCTGGCAGATGCGGGTCACGTCGCTGGCGAGCAGTTCGTTCAGCCGCGCCTTGCTGGCTCCCGCCGCGTCCCCGTCGAGGTCGCTCACGGCACCATCGAGCATCCGCCGCAAGGCCGGCGGAAAACGCGACGCATTGTAGGAGAGATTGCTCACAGCCTGGAGGAGCGCTTCCTGGGTCTGCTGGGAGGGGGTGGCCGTGCGGGCGTTGTAGTCCAGGACGCGGTAGATCTCGCCCAGGGTAGCGACTATCTGGTCAATGCCGCGCGGCTCACCCTGCAGCAGCGCCGCATAGTCACGGAACTGTGCCTCGACGGCCGCACCGGGGTCCTGGCGAGGATCGTTGGCATCGGCCGGCCGCGCCTGTCCTTTTCTCAGTGCGAAGTCGATGCCGATCCGCGCAAGACCGCTGGTTCTCGCCAGCAGGCGTTGCTACGCCACCTTGGCCG
>JAEYYP010000224.1 GCA_023428425.1 Pseudomonadota bacterium | reverse complement strand
GGGCTATGGCCTGCGGGTCACGACCGGGGCGCTGGCGGAGGATGGGGCGGCGAGCCTGTCGGCAAACCTTAGGCCGCTTGACGACACCTACTCACTCAGCGTCGAAGGGATGCTCAAGCCGGGATTGCTGCCGAGCTTCATCGGCACGATGGCCTATCGGCAGAAGCCGCCCCGACCGGTCGACGGCGAGACAGACGATGCCGGGCGGGGTGATCTCGTCATCACCTCGCGCGTACTGGCGAGCCCGTCGAAGGTGCTTCTCGGTGACTACACCGTCGTCCCCGACGAGAACCGGGCCGCGACGCGGCTGCTGGGCGCGGCGGACCTGACGCTCGGGACGAACATGCGCTTCAATGCCGTGATCTCGTCCGGCGTCATGGCGCTGCCGCCGCGCGACGCCACGGCGGAGCAGGCGGTCGAACCATACGAACTGGTCCGGCTGCTGCGCGAACTGCCGATCCCATCCGCTCCGGCCCTCCATGGCACTGTAGGCGTCGACATCGCCGAGCTCGGACTGCGGGCGTTCTCGCTGCGCAATGTCCGGCTCGATGCGCGATCAGTGGATGGTGGCTGGGACGTGCAATCGTTCACCGGCGAGCTGACGGGTGGTAGCCGGGTGCGCCTCGCGGGCCGGGTCACCACCGATACGGGCCGTACCGAATTTTCGGGGCAGGTGAGCCTCAGTACTGGGCGGCTCGATGCTCTCTCAACGCTGTGGCGCAAGCCGGCGGACGGCAATCCGCTGTTCAACATGCCCGGGTCCATCGAGGCACGTGTCGATCTCGTCGGCGAGACCCTGTCGCTCAGCAACGGGCGGCTCACGCTCGACGGCGAAACGCGGAGTTTCTCGGCGCAGATCGGCATCGGTGCGGTGCGCGACATTCACCTGAGCGCGGACCTCGGGTCGCTGGATGCAGGGCGCTCGGCGGCCCTGTTCGCACTGCTGCCCGACCTGCGGGAGGATGCAGCGTTCGCCGCCACTTTCCCGACAGGGGAGTTCACCCTCGCGGCCGAGACCATGACGATCGACGGGCTGGCCGGACGGGACCTCGCCGCCAGTGGCTCGTGGGACGGGGGCGTGCTGGTCATCGACCGGCTGAGTGCCGCGGAGCTGGGCGGCGCCCGGTTCGAGGCGGCGCTGACGGCGTTCGGGTCGCTCGACAATCCCGAACTGTCGGGGACGGCGACGCTCGATGTCGAAGCGGCCGATTCGCCGGCCGCGCTTCGGTTCTTCGATGCGGTCGGGGCGCCTGAGGCTCTGCGGGCCGTGCTCTCCGGCTCGTTTCCGGCCGCGCTCGAACTCAGGCTTGGGGCGCCGACGGGAGAGGGGGCGCAGGCGCTCGACGCGACCGGCACGCTCGGGCCATCGCGCCTTGACGCTACAGCTGCAATGGCGTCGGGGTTCCTGCGCGCCCTGGAAGGCAGCTTTAAGCTCGATTTCGACCTGCGGTCGGATGACCCGGGGGCGATGGTGGCCCAGTTCGGGTTAGGCGATGCGAGCCTCTTCCCCGAGGACCGGCCGATGCGCCTTGCCGGCATCATCGAGGGCGACGTGGGCGCCAGCCTGACCGCGACGTTGCTCGCCGACGGGGGCGGAGAATCGATCGGATTTGCCGGCAATGTCGTGGTCACCGATCCGGACCGTATCACGGGCAAGGGTACCCTCAAGGCAACACTGTCGGACCCGACGTCGCTGGTGGCCCAGCTCGGCGTCGACGGCCTGGCGCTGCCTGGCTTCAGTGGTTCGGCCACGCTCGACTTCGCCGGCGCCGATAGCGTATCGCTAAGCGCTATCGAGGGCACATCGGATGGCGGTTCGTTTTCCGGCCAGCTGTCGTTCAGCAGGCCGGGGGATTCGGCACAGGTCAGCGGCAAGCTGGCGATCGCCGCCACGGACGTCGCCGCCCTGGTGCGCACCGTTGTCGGCCCGGCATCGCTGATTTCCGCTGGTGGCACATGGCCCGACGGTCCGTTTTCGACGGGAGCGGCGGCGCGCGGCACCAGTGGCCGGGTTGCCATCACCGTGCCATCCCTCGCGGTCGCCGACCACCGCCTGACGCAAGTCGGCTTCGATCTCGACTGGGACGCGACGGCGACGCGCATCCGCAACTTCAGCGGTACACTGGGGGCGGGCTCGGTGGCAGTCGAACTCACTGTTTGCTGCGCCGGTCCGCTGACCGACAAGCGAGTCAACGGCCGGATCAGACTGACGCAGGTGGCGATAGCGGACATCGTCCCCGCAGCGTTCGCGGACGTGATGTCGGGGACCATGAACGCGTCCGGGCAATTCGATGCGACCGCGGACAGTGTCGCCGGGGTGTTCGGTGCGCTTACCGGCGAAGGGAGTTACACCGTCGACCAGCTGGTGATCGCGCGGATCGACCCCAAGGCGATTGCCGATATCGCTGCCCTCGACACCATCCTCGAGCAGCAGCCCGAACAGTTGACGGCGCTGATCGACGAGCGCCTCGACGATGCGTCCTTCGAGGCGGCGCAGGTCACCGGTGGCTTCACCATCGCGGGTGGCGTGCTGCGTTCGCCCAATCTAACCATCGCGGGCGCGGACGGCAGCATGTTCGGCAGCGCTCAGGTGCGACTTGCAGACCTCGGACTTTCCGGCAGCTACAGGGTGACCCCGACGACCGTCGCGGCGGCTGCCCTGATCGATGCGAGCGCGGCGCAGGTCACCGCCACGCTTGGCGGCACGCTGCTGGCGCCGACCGTCAGCTACGACGTTTCCAACCTCGTCGATGCCATCATGGTGAAGGCTTACGAGGCCGAGGTGGCGCGGCTCGAAAAGCTGCGCGAGGAGGATGAGGCGCGCAAGCGGGCCGACGAGCAGGCGCAGGCCGAGCGAGAGGCTGCCGCCGCTAGAGCGGCCGAGGATGCCGCCCTGCTGCGGGCAGCGGACGAAGAGGCGACGCGGCGGGCGATGGAAGAGGCCGCAGCGCGCGCCGCCGAGGAGGCCGAAGCCCGCCGGGAGGCGGAAGCCGCGGCGGCGCGGCGGGAACAGGAAGAGGCGCTGCGGCGGGCCCTCGAAGAGCAGAGCCGCCCCCTCGACCTGTTCGGAAACTGAGCCGTTCGACTAGTCGCGATCGCGATACCAGGCCAGCACGGCGACGCGAACCGCCGAAGACAGGTTAGGCGCGTCTCGACCTTCGTCGATTTCGCGGATGAGGGCGGCGAGTGGCAGGCCGCGCGCGGCGGCCATCGCCTCGAGGCCGGCCCAGAAATCGGCTTCGAGCGCTATCGATGTGCGGTGGCCGGCGATGCTGAGGGAGCGTTTCTCCACGCGCCCGGCTACTTCTTGCGGAAGCTGTCGAGGCTGACGACCTTCTCGCCCTTGGGCTCGGCAGGAGCGACGGCGACAGGTGCAGGAACTGGAGCGCCGGCAGCCGGTGTTTCAGTTGCCTCTTCCGAATCCTCGGGAGCGCGCTCGACATCGAACTGCAGGCCGAACTGTACCGAGGGATCGAAGAAACCCTTGATGGCGGAGTAGGGGATGCCCAGCAGTTCGGGCCGGCCGTCAAAGCTCAGTTCCACCTCGAAGCCGGTGTCGTTCACCTTGAGATTGGCGAACTGGTTCTGCAGCACGATCGTCATCTCCTTGTCGTACTGCTCGACCAGCCTCTGGCTGACGCGGACGCCCGGCGCCTTCGTAACGAAGGAAATGAAGAAGTGGTGCTCGCCCGGCAGCCCCGTCCGCGCGACCTCCGTCAGCACCTTGCGGACAACGCCGCGCAGAGCCTCCTGGGCGAGAATATCGTAGCGGATGAGGTCTTCGGCCATGGTCGTCCTGATGCGTTCTTCCGGTGAATCCCCGGTTTGGCGCATATCACCGCTCCCGACGTCACAATTCAAGGACAAAGGCTCGCGGCGAACGGAAGCTTGCGGGCAGGGGACAGCACAGGACGAGAAAGTGCAGGCTTCTGTTGCCAGGTGCCTGCGGACCCCGCCTGCTAACCTGCGAGGGCTAGAGGACTTGGATTCCCAGTGCTAGCGCTGCATTACGCAGCGACGGCGACCGGAGCATAGTTGTCATTGGCAACTATTAGGATGGCCCGATATCGGTGGTACCATGCCGAGCAAAAGTCTAACCTTTACGCCCTTGTCGATCCTGTTTCGTCCCCATGCAAACCCGCCAATGCGGGAGGTCTTGGTGGAGACGCCGGGCACTGCCCCCGGGTCCAATGGGTTTATTACGCTAGCCGTTTATCGCCATAGCCGTTGCCGGCAAGACCTATATAGGCATGCGCGACGGCCGATGCAATCGGCTCAGGGCAGAACCGCAATGGCGCTGATCTCGACCAGAAACTCAGGGCGAGCGAGGCCAAGCACCTTGGCGGCGTTCACCGTGGGGGCGTTGGAGCGCTGCCCCCAAACCTTCGCCCACTCCATGTAGCCGGGCACGATGTCGATATCGCCTTTGAAATAGAGGGTGACCTGCACCAGGGCGGTGACGTCGGCACCGGCCGCCTCGAGGCAGGCGACGAGGTTCTCGATCGCCTTCCTGCTTTGCGCCGCGAGATCGCCGAGCCCGACGATCGACCCATCGCTGCCGACGGCGTTCTGCCCACCGATCAGCATAGTGCGCGCACCGGCGGGAATGATCACCGCCTGAGAGTATGCGGGGTTCGAATGCACGCTGGGGGGATTGATAAACTCAACCATCGTCCACCTCCTTCGGTTCGGTCGGATCATGTCGCGTCGCCACGGCTGAGCAAAGCCCGACAAGGGTGAGGAACTGTGGACGCTCAGGGATGGTTCAGGTCGAATCGGGCTAGAAGGACGGAATGCGCCAGTACCACGACCTTCTCCGCGACGTTCTCGACAACGGCATCGACCGCTCGGACCGGACCGGCACCGGCACGCGCTCGGTCTTCGGCCGGCAGGCGCGGTACGACCTCTCGAAGGGGTTTCCGCTTCTCACCACCAAGAAGCTGCACATCAAGTC
>JAEYYP010000207.1 GCA_023428425.1 Pseudomonadota bacterium | reverse complement strand
ACTGATGGCCCCGCTTGCCAGCATGACCGGCTACGGCCGGTCGCACGGCTCTCTGCCCGGCGTGAGCTTCGTCGTCGAGCTCAAGTCGGTGAACGGGCGCGGTCTCGACATGCGGGTGCGTCTCGCTCCGGGCTTCGATGCCCTCGAACCCGAGATCCGCCGTCGCATCGGCAAGGGCGTGAGCCGTGGGTCACTGACGGTGTCGCTCAATGTGGACCGCGAAGGCGAGGGTGGCCGGGTAGTTGTGAACCACCAGGCGCTCGAAGCCGTGCTCGAGGGGTTCCGGTGGCTGGAGGAGCGTGTCGAGGCGCAGCGCCCGACGCTCGACGGCATCATGGGGCTGCGTGGGGTGCTGGAGCAGCACGAGACGCCGCTGTCGGCCGACGAGGAAGAAGCGCTGGGTGGAGCCATCCTCACCGCCTTCGATGAGGCCATCGCGGCGCTTGTTGCGGCGCGCGCTGAGGAGGGCGCGCGCATCGCCGTCATTCTCAACGAGCGGATCGACGAGATCGCGGCGCTGACCAAGGCGGCGGAACTGCATCCCGGCCGCAGCCGCGACGCTATCCTGGCCCGGCTGCGCCAGCAGGTGGCGGAACTGAGCGAGACGAGCCCGACACTCTCGGAGGACCGCCTGGCGCAGGAGGCGATGCTGCTCGCCACCAAGGCCGATATCCGCGAGGAGCTCGATCGGCTGGTCGCCCATATCGCCGCGGCGCGCTCGCTGCTGGCCGGCGGCGGCCCGGTCGGACGGAAGCTCGACTTCCTGTCACAGGAATTTAACCGCGAGGCGAATACCCTGTGTTCGAAGTCCAACGACGTGGCCCTGACGGCTATCGGGTTGGACCTGAAGGCCGTGATCGACCAGTTGCGCGAGCAGATCCAGAACATCGAATGAGTACGGATTTCCTGCACCGCGGCGTCATGCTGGTGCTTGCCTCCCCTTCGGGCGCGGGCAAGTCCTCGATTTCCCGCGCCCTGTTCGCCGACGATCCCAACATCGCGCTCTCGGTGTCGGTGACTACCCGCGCTCGCCGCACCGACGAGATCGACGGCGTGCACTATCACTTCATCGACGTGCCGACCTTCAGGAAGATGCAGGCCGAAGGCGAGCTGCTAGAGAGCGCCGAAGTTCACGGCAACTTCTACGGCACGCCGCGCGCCAAGGTGGAGGAGCGGCTGACCAAGGGGCGCGATATCCTGTTCGATATCGACTACCAGGGCACGCTGCAGCTCTACGAGAAGTGTCGCGCCGACATGGTGACGATCTTCATCCTGCCGCCCTCGATCACCGAGTTGCGCAAGCGGCTGGAGCGGCGGGCGCAGGACAGCCAAGGCACCATCGACAAGCGGCTGAAGAACGCTCGCATCGAGATGGACCACTATTCCGAGTACGACTACGTTATCGTCAACGAGGACCTCGAAGTCTCGACGACGCGCGTGCGGACAATTCTCGCGGCAGCCCGGCTCTCCCGCCAGCGCTTCCTCGGGCTCGACGGGTTCGTGCGTGACCTGCAGGCTCAGATCGACGGCGGTTGAACCCGCGCAAACGACAGGACTGTTAACGTAAAGCGTTAGGTCTAATCCCAGGCCGCTGTGGATAAACCCCATCGCCTGTGGATGATTGTATTTAGCACAATTCCCAGTCGCCCAGAACAGGCGGACTCTCGCCTTCGCGGGGACTCAGATCATGCCATTCGAAATCAAGGCGTGCAGCATCGACGAGATGCAGCGCCATCCGACTCTCAAGGATCGCACGCAGGCCAGGGTGAAGGTGATGCTGCGGGAAATCCGTTCGCGCGAAACCTTCGACCACAACCTGACGCTCAAGGTCTGGGCCAACACCGACGACAAGATGACACCGGCCGAAGTGAAGACGGCCCTGCTGACCAAGGCCGCCCATATCCTCAAACGCACGGTGACGGTGGCGGAACTGCCGGTGAACGCCGATGGCAGCATTGGCAGGTCGACGCTGAACGGCTGACATCAGTCCGGTCGGCGCGAGACAAGCATCACGAACTTGGCAATCGCGCCTGCCACGAAGCCGAACAGCATCAGGCCGCCGAGGAACTGGCCGATCCAGTGCTGGTCGCCGGCCTGCTGGATGTCGACCGTCAGCCAGGCGAAGAATGCCGCGCCGATCGCCACGACGGTCGCGAACATGCGCCACCGCTGGGCGAAGAGCGGAATGGCGAGCGGCACGGCGAAGCACAGCAGGCCGACGAAGATGGCGATGGCGCCACCCATCAGCGCCGCGCCCGGGCCAGCTTGAGGAAGGTTTCCACCGGTAGCTCCTCGGCGCGCTCGCTGCCTTCGAGGCCGGCTGCGGCCAGCAAGGGTTCCATCGGCACGCCAAGCGACTTGAGGCTCTGCCGCACCATCTTGCGGCGCTGACCGAAGGCGGCGCGGGTGACGGCTTCGAGATCACGGGCCCGGACGCCGTCGTCGAGCGCGCGCGGACGCAGGTGCACGACGCTGGAGGTGATCTTGGGCGGTGGCGTGAACGCTTCGCGGCCGACATTGAAGGCGATGCGCGCCTCGGTGCGCCAGCCGCAGAACACGCCGAGCCGCCCGTAGGCGTCGTCGCCCGGCTTCGCCACGATGCGCTCGGCAACCTCGCGCTGGAACATCAGCGTCAGGCTCTCGAAGAACGGCGGCCATGGCTCGACGGTGAGCCAGCGGGTGAGAAGCTCGGTGCCGATATTGTAGGGCAGGTTGGAGACGAGCTTGGTCGGGCCCTCGGCGAGCGCGGCGTAGTCGATCTCCAGCGCGTCGCCCGAAATGACGTCGAGGCGGCCGGGATAGGCGGCGGCGATCTCGGCGAGGGCGGGGAGGGCGCGCTCGTCGCGCTCGATAGCTATGACTTTCCGCGCGCCCTCGGCCAGCAAGGCGCGGGTCAGGCCGCCGGGTCCGGGACCGACCTCGATGACGGTCGCGGCCTCGAGCGGCGCTGCAACCCGGGCGATGCGTGCGGTCAGGTTGAGATCGAGCAGGAAGTTCTGCCCGAGCTCCTTCTTCGCGCGCAACCCATGGGTGGCGATCACATCGCGTAGCGGCGGGAGGTTATCGATCTGCATGCCGTCTCGTTAGCGGATTTGAACCGACGCGGAAATCCCCGCTTGACCTTGCCACGATGGGAAGGTGCACGAAGCAGGCATCGGCCGCTTGCGGCTCAACCCGAGGAGACTGAAATGCAGCGCACCCTGTATGCTACCGCTATTGCCATTGCACTCGCGTTCGCCGCGCCGGCAGGCTTCGCCCAGGACGCGGTCGACCTTCCCGCTATCTGCACCGCCGACAACCCGCATGCCGGCATGGATATGGGTGGTGACGACATGGGTATGGCGATGGCGGGCGACGAGGCGCATGTCGACCTGATGGACGGCATGGCCGCCATGAATCGCGACATGATGGCCGGCGGGACGGCCAAGGATATCGACGTTGCTTTTGTCTGCTCGATGATTCCGCACCACCGCGGGGCGATCGACATGGCAAAGGCCGAGATCGCGCACGGCGACGATCCTTGGGCCAGGGCGCTCGCTGAAGGGATCATTGCGGCTCAGGAAAAGGAAATCGCCGACATGCTGGCCTGGCTCGAGGCGCAGAAGTAAGGCCAGCCCGGACCCTTGCGCTAGGCCGTCGCTTCCTGCGGCGGCCTGCCATTGGTCAGCTTGTCGGTCAGGCGGATCGCTGCAAGGAAGCTTGCCGTCGATCCGTTGCCAGTGCCGGCCAGATCGAACGCGGTGCCGTGGTCCGGTGAGGTGCGGACGATGGCGAGGCCGAGCGTGACGTTCACGGCTTCGTCGAATGCCACTGTCTTGATCGGGATCAGCGCCTGATCGTGATACATCGCGATCACCGCATCGTAGCGCCGCCAGTGGGGCAGGTAGAACAGCGTATCGGCCGGGATCGGGCCTTCCGCCACGATGCCCTCCTGCGTCAACTGTTGCACCGCAGGGTAGACGATGTCGAAATCCTCGCGGCCGATAGCACCGCCTTCCCCGGCGTGCGGGTTCAGCCCGGCGAAGGCCAGGCGCGGTTCCGCGATACCGAAGCGGGTCCGCAGGCTCTGCGCCACCACGCGGCCCGTGTCGACGAGAAGATCGTAGGTGACGAGGCTTGCCACGTCGCGCAGCGGCACGTGGATGGTGGCGGGGACAACCCTCAGTTCCTCGTGGGCCAGCATCATCACCGGTATCGGCGGGGTGCCGCCACGATCGGTGAGGGCAGCGAGAAACTCGGTGTGGCCGGGATGCTTGAAGCCGGCCGTGTAGAGAACCGCCTTGTGAATGGGCGCGGTCACGAGGCCGCGGGTCGCACCTGTCAATGTCGCGTCCGTGGCCCGTGCGATGGCCTCGATCACCACCTTTCCCGAGAGTGGCGAGGGATCGCCGGGCTTGTCCGGCACCAGGCCCTCGATATGGGCCACTGGCATTGCATCGGCGAAGACAGCGGAAGCGCTGGCTGGATCGCAGGGCGCCAGGGTGATCTCGAGCCCGAGTCGTGCCGCTCGCGAGCGCAGGAAGTCGATGTGCCCATAGACGATGAAGGGCGGCAGGCCCAGCTGCTGGCGGGCCGCGTAGAGCCGCATCACCAGGTCGGGGCCGATGCCGGCCGGCTCGCCCATGGTGATGGCCAGTGGCAGGTCGCGTGGATTGGTCACCTCAGCACCTCACAAAGCGTGCGCCGGCACCCGGACGCAAACGTGGGGATGCTGCCAGAATAATCCTGAACAGACCGGCAAGTCGCCGTGGGAATGCACGGCGAACGCTTAACGGCGCGTTAGCGAGTGATGCGGGCCTTCTGCCGCAGTTCGGCGAGGTACTTGTCTGCCTCGGCCTTGAATGCTTCCTGGCCCTGCTCGCTCCGCAGCTTGCTCTTCACGAACGTGGTGTCCCGCGCCTGCGTCTTCGAGCAGATCGCATACATCGAGACGCCCGCTTCGGTGACGCGCGGCTTCGTGATGCCGCCGACATTGAGGGCCGCCAGTTCCTTGGCCTGCGCTTCAGGAAGTTGGGTGGCATGGCGACGACCGACGTCGCGCACGGCGGCGTCGGTGTACTTGAGCGACAGGTCCACGGCGCTGTCGCAGCCCTGGAAGGCAGCGCGGTACTTGTTTGCCTCGCCGGTGCGAGCCGAAGCGCTCTTCCCGCCGGTGATGAACAGGACTTCCTTCAGCACGTAGTCGTAGCTCATGTCCTGAGTCAGCGAAGCCTGGGCCGCCTGGTCGAGCTGCAGGTCGGAGACCTGCACGCGCGACTTGATCGCGACCTCGGCAATCTTCTGCCATGCGAGCGCCGCCTTGAGACGTGACTTCATCGTTGCGTCGCTGACGCCGTTTGCCCGCAGCAGCTCGGTGAGCTTGGACGTGGACAGCTTGACATTGCGCGCCACCTGCTGGAACGCATCGTTCACCTGCTGGTCGGTGACCTCGATGCCGAGGCGGGTTGCCTCCTGCAACTGCAACTGCTCGGTGATGAGCGCGTCGAGCGCCTTGGCGTTCGAGCCACCGCCTTCCAGCTTCATCAATTGCACGCGGGCGGCCACGTCGCGGTCGTCGATGGCAACGCCATTCACGGTGGCTGCAGTCGCTGCCAACACGGGTGCGACGCTCCCGAGGCTGAGCACGGTGCCGAGAAGGGCTGCGGCGAGGAAGCGATTCATGTCGTCACCATCGTTGCTGGAAGCCGCCGGATACGCCCCCGGCGGGTTCATTCTGAATTCCGTCACTCAATGTTGGATGATTGCGGCCAAATCTAGAAGCCGAAACCGAACTCTGCGCCGGGCGCCTTGAGCTTGAGGTTCATGCCGAAGGCCAGCGAGTCGGGGTCGGTATGGGTCGACCCGGTAGCGGTCACGAAACCGCCGGCGAGGAAGTAGCCGTCATCGTAGTAGATCCGACCGGTACTCTCGAGCCACTGACTGGTAGCAAGGTCCCAGGATGTCGAGCCTTCGACGCGCCAGTAGTCGAGCGGCAGCGGTGCACCGGCCCGGACGGTGATCTCGTGCTGGTCGTCGGTCACACCGGTGGCCGCGTCGGCGGGGAGGTAGATGTAGTCGCCGCCGACCGAGAAGCCGCTGCCGATCTCGTAGTCGGCGCCGAGACCAGCTCGCGCGATCGTCGGGCCGCCCACGTCGATCTGGGCCTTGGCGCCGAGCACCAGTCCCTCGAATGGCGAGCCGCGGGCACCCAGCACCACGTAGGAGGCATCGTCGCCGAGGCCGGTCGAAGCGCCGGTGTTCGTCTCGTCGACCACCCCGAGCGCGTTGACGCCGGCGAGGTGGAACGACTGCCCGGCGGTCAGTTCGAGCCAGCCGCCATCGCTGAAATTGGCGAGGTAGCGGCCGCCGATATTGGCGCGGAGGCCCGTCTCCTGCCGGTCGGTGCCGGTGAAACGGTTGTAGGAGAAGATGTTGGTGTCATCGAGCACGAAGCTGTGCGCGTTGTCGTTGGTGATACCGACGGCGGTGGTGTCGCTGCCGCGCCAGACCAGCTGCGCGATAGGCTCCAGCAGATGGGTATCCGGCCCGGTGCTGGCGAGGAGCGGCCAGCGCACGTCCATCGCCGCAACCGGGGTTGCGTTGAAGAGAAGCTGGTCGGAGGGTTCGGCCATGCCCAGCGGCGGATCGCCTTCTGTACCGGCGTCATAGTTCGCGATGTCACCGCGAATGCCCAGGTACGGGGTCGCCACCACGCCGCCGGGCAGGATGAACTGGTTCTGCCAGCTGGCTTCGGCCGTGCCGTGGAACTTCTGCCCCTCGTAGCCAAACACGTAGTCGCGAGGTCCAAAGCTCGCGTAGGAGTTCTCGTCCCGCTGCACGCCGAGGAACGTACCGTCGAGGCGGATCTGGCCATTCTTGCCGAGGTCGAAGTAGTTCGCGCTGCGGGCGTTCGGGATGGTCAGCGCCTGCTGATCCTGCGTCTGCTGCTCCGTTGCGGCATCCGGGAAGCGGTCGAGTAGCTTGAATTCCTGCAGCCGCACATCGACGAAGAAGTCGTCGCTGAGGTGCGTCGCGTAGACTTCGTTGACGAGACGGCCGGCATTGTTGAAGTCGTAGTCGCCGAGATAGGCTGCGTCGGTGAAGGCGGTGTAATTCCACCCGGCCGTCCAGTCGGGCGTCAAGCGGAAGCTGCCGTAGCTCTCGACCGCGCCGCGCCAGTCACGGTCGCCGTTGGTGCCGGCGAAGGCGCCAGGGTCGAGCTGGTAGAGGCCTGACGCTTCGATGCCGAACGATCCGTACTCGAAGCGCTGCTGCCACTCCGCCGCCATCAGGAAGCCCTGCCGCGTCATCAACTGCGGCGCGAGGAGGATGTCGGTGTCTTCGCCGACGCCGATGAAGTAGGGCACCCGGAGGCGACCGCCGAGGTCAGCCTTGTAGTCGACGCTGGGCAACTGGAAGCCGGTATTGCGCGTGCTGGTTGGGTCGGGCAACGACAGCCAGGGTAGCCACGCCACCGGCACTCCGAGCACTTCGAGGCTGGGCTGCTCGAAATAGACGACCTTGGTCTCGCTATCCTGGACCAGCTTGGCTGCCTTGACCTTCCAGCCAATGCGATTGCCCTTCTCGTCGATGCAGAGGCCGCATGGCGAGTAGCTGGCGTCGGTCAGGACGGTCTTGAGTGTCTCGCTGAACCGCGCATCACCCGCGGTGATCCGGGCGCCGTCGGTCGTGGTCAGGGTCAGCGACCGGATGAAGGCTTCCTTCATCCCGTCTGTCACCTCGATGCGATCCGCCGTGTAGAGCGTGCCTTGCTCGTCGCGGATCTGCACGTTCCCTTCGCAGATCACGGAACCCGAACCCTGCTCGTAGCGGAGCGAGTCACAGGCGAGGGTGTAGCCGGAGTAGTTCATCACCACCCGGCCCGTCGCGCTGATCACGTCGCTGACGGCGTCATAGTTCAGCGTATTGGCCTCGACCTGGGCAGGTGCACCCGGTTCGGGCAGGCTGGTGAAGAACCCTTCGGGCAGGAACTGTGCACTGGCCGGAGCCAGGACCATGAACTGAACCGCGACGGCGAGACTCAATGCGACGCCGAGGCGCTTCAGGCGCACAGGTTCACTCCGGTCGCGGCGTCCAGACTTCACGTGCGCCCATCTTCCCTGTTGAGCAGCACCGTCGCTCCCGCGACGATGGCGATCAATGCCGGCCCGAGAACGGCAATCACCGGCTGGACAACTCCAGCCTCACCGGCGCGCCCTGCCATCTCGGTTACCACATAAACCACGAAACCAAGAACGATGCCATAAAGCACCGTCCCACCATACTTATTGGTCCTTCGATAACCGGCCGTAAATGCGAAGGCAATGACCAGAGAGCCACACAAGCTGGCCGGAAGAGCGAGCAACCGGATGAACTGCGTCCAGGTCTCGGCGCGCTGACGCGGGTCGTTCATGCGCGCGGCCAGCGCGCCGGCCAACTCGTAGATCGTCATCTCCTTGACCGAGCTGATCTTTGTCTGCATTTCGCCGCGCGATACCGAGGTCGGCAGGCGGAAGTCGGTGACCTGCTCCGGTACACGCGAAGCGACGAAGCGGGTGGCGGTAGGCATCACCCATTCGCCACCGACCAGCTCGGCGCTTTCCGCTTCGATCCGCTCACGCGGCGCCTCGAGCAGGAATACGCTGACGTTGCCCAGTGCCGCACCGCCGGGATGCACATACCCGGCCTCGATGATGTAGCGCTGCGCCGCGTTCCGCTCCTCGAGCCAGAAAGCTCCGGCGCCGATTCGTGCTTCGCCTCCATCGACCGACAGCCCCCGGTCCACGGTTACCACCAGAGCGTGCGCCCCCAGCGATATGGCTAGCCCGGCGAAAATCGCCGTAGCGAGAGGGGCCCGCATCAGCCGCCATACCGAAGCGCCGGAGGACTTGATGACCGTCATCTCGCGGGTCGTCTGCAGGTTGAGCAGGCCGGCGATGGCGCCGACCAGCACGGTGAGTGGCAGCGTGTCGAGCAACCAGCGGGCCGCCGACGTCGCAATGCCAAGCAAGGCCAGGCCCGGGCCACCGAGGCGAGACAGGGCGGCGAAGCGCGATGTCGAGAGCGATTCGACCAGCAGCACGAGCCCGTACATGATCGTCAGCGTCAGGCCGATGCTGCCGAGCAGCCGGCGAACGATGACCCAATCGATGCGGTTCATGCGGTGCCCCTCGACCGCGGCTCACGCCGAGGGCGTGCAAATGGCTTCAACTGGAACACCAGGATCACCAGCGAAACGCCCGTCAGCGCGACAATTCCGGTGAGTGGCGACAGCCAGCCTTCGCCCGGGGAATAGGTGAAGAGCACGCGCTCGAAGAAGGAGGCGCCGAGGACCGTGATCTCGATCGGCAGCCGTGGTTCTCGCCGCCGCCCGTTGGGAAACGCCGCGAGCGCGAACACGAACAGGCAGATCGACAGCGCGCGCAGCCCCTCGACCGTGCGTTCGCTGAGCTTGAGCAGGCGCGCATTGGTCCATCCCTCGGTGACGGCCTCTTCGACGATGTCGAGGCTCGTCTGGTTGACACGCTCGCCGGTGTCCGCTTCGCCGGTCAGGCGCTCGAAGGCCAGGTCGTAGCGGTCGAAGGCAATCTCGGAGAACTTCCCCTCGGGGGTGCGATACTGAACCACTCCATTCGATAGCTGCAGCACGTAGCCGACATCGTCGGAGGTGATCGTCGCCGTTTCAGCGATATAGGTGCTCCGCGTCGCCACGCGTCGGTCATCGGCGAAGAAGTCGGTGATCTCGCCGCCCGCCCGCCGTCCTCCCACCGTCACGGTGACGCCGCGCGTGACCTCGGCAAAGCGGTTCGGCACCAGTGAGCGACCAACCAGGTCGGCAGCGATGCGCGAACGAATGGCGCTGTTCTCGCTCGACGCGGCCGGATCGACGACATGGGCGACCAGCAGCAGCAGCAGCGCTCCGACGGCAGCGTAGAGGGTGACGGCACCCGCCAGGCTACCGAGCTTGCCGCTTACGTGCAGGATGTGCAGTTCGCGCGTCGATTGCAGGGTTCGCAGGGCACGGGCGAGGCCGATGCCGATGCAGACATGGATGAAAGCCATCGATACGGAGGGCAGTGCGAGCAGCACCTGTGCGCCGAGTGTCAGCAACCCTTGCCCGCGCACCGAGCCTACATCGACCACGCGCAGGCACTGCACCAGAAAAGTGATGCTGATCGCCACGGCGAACAGGGTGGCGGCTTCGGTGGCAAACTGCCCCACGAGATAGCGCTTCAGCCGGTTCATGCGTGTCCGATAGTCGTGGGACCGGGAGAGTCGGCCCGGCAGGGGCCAAGACTGCCCCTCGGTCCACGCGATGGCAAGCGCGACGGTCGCCGATCGGCCGGGGCTCACGTTGCTGTTGCGGGATTGACGCGCCGGGCCGCGGCGCTATCTGTGACGAATGCTTCCCTGGCGCGGCATATCGCGCGCCGTATCAGGATCTTGTCCATGCCGCATGAGCTTATCGTGAAGACCGCCGCGTTGCCGGTGAAGGCAACTGGCGCGCTGGTCGTCTACGTGGCCGAGGACGCCGCGCTGGCCGGAGGCGCCGCTGCTGTCTGGCAGGCGACCGGGCTGGACTGGGCAAGGCTGACTGCCGCGGCCAGCTTCAAGGGCAAGCAGGGGCAGGTGCTCGATCTTCTCGCGCCCCCGAACATCGAGGCGCAGCGCCTGCTGGTGCTGGGCAGTGGCAAGCCGACCTCGGGAACGAGCCCCAGTGCGTGGGCCGATCGCGGCGGCTCCCTCGCGAGCAAGCTGATGGCCCTGAAGGTGGGCAAGGCGGCGGTACTGCTCGACGATGACGCCGCGACGCCAGAGCGGGTCGGCGAACTCGCGGCTGGCCTGACGCTGCGCCACTATCGCTTCGATCGCTACAAGTCGGCCCGGAAGGACGATGCCGAAGGCGGCCTCACGGTGGCGCTGCACGTTGCCAGCAAGGCGGCGGCGGACAAGGCCATCGCCGATCGCATGGCCGTCGCGAACGGCCAGATCCTCGCCCGCGACCTGATGCACGAGCCGCCCAACGTGCTCGGCACGACCGAGTTCATGGAGAAGGCGAGGGCGCTGGCCGGGCTCGGGCTCGACGTCGAGGTGCTCGACCGCGACGCCATGGAGAAGCTCGGCATGGGTGCCCTGCTGGCGGTGGCCCAGGGCTCGGATCGGCCGCCCTACCTCGTGATCATGCAGTGGCGCGGCGGCTCGGACGGTGACGCGCCCCTCGCCTTCATCGGCAAGGGGGTGGTGTTCGATACCGGCGGCATATCGCTCAAGCAGGGCGCCGGCATGGAGGAAATGAAGGGCGACATGGGCGGCGCGGCGGCCGTCATCGGCCTGATGCAGGCGCTCGCCACCCGCAAGGCGCCGGTCAACGCCATCGGCGTCATCGGCCTTGTCGAGAATATGCCATCGTCCAACGCCTATCGCCCCGGCGACATCCTCAAGGCAATGAGCGGCACCACCATCGAGGTGGTCAACACCGACGCCGAGGGGCGCTTGGTGCTGGCCGACGCCCTCTGGTACACGCAAGGGCGCTTCAAGCCGCGCGCCATGATCAACCTCGCGACATTGACCGGGGCGATCGGCGTAGCGCTCGGCAACGACCATGCGGGACTGTTTTCCAACAATGACGATCTGGCCGCCAAGCTGACCGCCGCGGGGCTTGCGACCGGCGAGAAGGTGTGGCGCATGCCGCTCGGCCCGGCCTACGACAAGCTGATCGAGAGCCGCTTCGCCGACATCAAGAACTCTGGTGGCCGGCCGGCCGGTTCGATCACCGCGGCGCAGTTCCTCGCCCGTTTCGTCAATGACGTGCCGTGGGCGCATCTCGACATCGCCGGGGTCGCGCTCGGCTCGCCGCAGACCGAGACCAACGGCGCCTGGGCTTCGGGCTTCGGCGTCACGCTGCTCGATCGGCTGGTCCGCGACAACTACGAGGGCAAATGAGCGAAATCCTCTTCTACCACCTCGAAAGTCAGCCGCTCGAACGTGTGCTCCCCGTGCTCGTCGAGAAGAGCCTCGAGCGTGGCTGGAAGGTGGTGGTCGAGACCTCGAGCGACGAGCGGGCCGAGGCGATCGACACGCTGCTCTGGACCTATCGCGATGACAGCTTCCTGCCGCATGCGCGGGCAGGGGGCAGCGAGGATGCGGTGCAGCCGGTGCTCATCACCACCCGGCCGCATAACCCCAATGGCGCGCAGGTGCGTTTCTTCGTCGATCGGGCGGTGCCGCCGAGCGGAGAGGGCTACCAGCGCATCGTCTTCATGTTCTCCGGCCACGACCCCGACGCCGTGACCGACGCTCGTGCCGCCTGGCGGGCGTTGAAGGAGGGAAACGAGGTCACCTACTGGCAGCAGGAGCAGAACGGCCGCTGGGTGAAGAAGGGCTGAGGCTCAGCCCGGCTCCCAGCCCGGCTCGGCCTGCTCGAACTTGGAGAACTGGAAGCCCGGCGCTACCGTGCAGCCCACGAGGGCCCAGTCACCTTCGACCCTGGCTCGCTGCCATGCGCCCGGCGGCACGACCGCTTGCGGACGCTGTCCGGACGCCAGATCGGTGCCGAGGGCGTAGTCGGTAACCGCCCGACCATCTCGCGAAATGCTCAACATCATCGGTGCGCCGGCATACCAGTGCCAGACTTCGGCCGCATCGACCTTGTGCCAGGCCCCGGCCTGACGGTCGGTCAGCATGTAGTAGATCAGAGTGGAGAGCGGGCGTCCGCTGTCGTCCGGTTGGTCGGCAAACGTCTGCCGGTAGAAGCCGCCTTCGATATGCGGCTCGAGCCCGAGCAGGGCAATCACCTCACCAGCGCTGAGCTTGCTCATTGTTCCTCTCCTCCGGGCGGCCTCTGGTCTGCCATGGATGCCGCCGCGTCCGCAATGCGCGCTAGGATCGGGGCGCCCGGCAAGCTGCCGCAGTAGTCGCGCACCCGCCGCTGTCCGCGGCTGGCGATCGCCGCCCGATTGGCCGGGTTGTCGCGGAGCTGTCGCATGGCATCGGCCGCAGCCACGACGTCCGGCTCCGCCCATTCGAGCCTCGCTCCGCCATAGCGGCCTGTGGGATCGACGACGGGGACCATCCGGCAAGGCACCTCGTAGCTGGAGCCACGCGTGAAGTCGGCGCTGCCCGACCAGTCGGTGGAGATCACCGGCACGCCGGCAAGCATTGCTTCGGCGATGGGCAGGCCGAACCCTTCGGCTCGGTGCAGCGAGACGAGGCAGTCGGCGGAGGCGACCAGTTGCTGCGTCTGGGCATCGCTGAACTCGTCCTCGAGGAAGCGGATGTTCGTCCATCCGGCAGCAGCGTCGCGGAGCCCGGCGACGGCGCGCGGATCCTTCCACCCGGCAACGACCTTGACCACTAACCGCACCCCGGTGTCGTCCGGCGCGAAAGCACGCTGGAAGGCGTTGATGGCGCCGAGCGGGTTCTTGCGCGCAAGGCTGGAGCGCGCATCGACCATGACCAGAAAGGTCAGCGGGCCGCCGACGCGCGCTGTGGACTGCGGTTGCAGATCGACGGCGACCGGATGCGGAACGACGCGGACGACAGTGGAGGCGTTGCCTTTCGCGCGCTCGACCGCCTCTGCCACGAAGCGGCTCGGTGTCCAGATTTCGTGGAAGAACGGGATGGCCGTCCGCCAGAAGCGGGGCAGTTCGGTGAGTTCGTAGGCCCAGTAGCCGATCCGGTAGCGGGTTGCCCAGAGATGATCGGCCGGCTGGCTCATCAGCACGGCGGCCTCGGGCGGGTTGCATTGGACGAGCCAGACCCCACCCTGCAGCAGGTCGCGCGGCACCTGCTGCATCAGCGGATCGCCGGAAATGTCGTGGACGATGAACGGCACGCC
>JAEYYP010000047.1 GCA_023428425.1 Pseudomonadota bacterium | reverse complement strand
GCGGGGGAGGGGGACCGCCGTAGGCGGTGGAGGGGGCGGTACGGGCAGGGCGACTACACGATGTCGCTCGCCTCAGTTTACGAAGGCAATCGCGGTAACACCGCCGCTGGGGATCGGCTCGCCGAAGCGGGTCAGCGTGCCGTCGGGGCCGATGCGGAAGAGGCGGATGTCGTGGCTGTTCTGGTTGCCGACCGCCAGCACCTTGCCGGACTTGTCGATGTCGAAGTCACGCGGCCAGTCACCCTCGGTGCTCGTGGTGTCGGCGAACCGGGCGATGCCATCGTCACCGATGGTGAAACGGGCGATGGAGTTGTGGCCGCGATTGCCAGCGTAGAGGTGCTGCCCGTCGGGCGTGATCTTCAGTGCCGAGCAGTAGCTCGTGATCGTGGTGCCGGCCGGAAGCGAAGTCTCCGTGTGCAGGAGCGTGAGGTCGCCGCTCTCGGCATCGTAGGCGAAGCTCGACAGCGACGAGATCAGCTCGTTGACCGCGTAGAAGAACTTGCCGTTGGGATGGAAGACGAGGTGGCGCGGGCCGGAGCCGGGTGGCACCTGGGCCTTGCGCTTGAAGGTGATCTTCCCATTGTCGAAGCCGTAGGTCATGACGCCATCCAGGCCGAGATCGGCGACGAAGAGGTGGCGGCCGTCGGGCGACCACAGGGCGCAGTGGGCGTGCGACCGCTCCTGGCGCTGCGGGTTGGGGCCGCTACCGGAGTGCACCGCCTCGCCCGAGACGGGGCCGAGGCCCGAGACGCTCACCGGGTAGACCGCGGTGCCGCAATCGGGCGGGGTGCCGGCCGCTAGGGTCGAGTAGTTGGCGATGGCGCCGAACTTGCCATCGGGCGAGAAGTTGAAGTGGCAGGTGATGGAGCCGCGCGTCGCCTGCTTGTTGAGGTAGGTGAGGGCGCCGGTTGCCGGGTCGATGGTGTAGAGCACGGCGTTGCCCTCGTTCCAGCCGCCGACTTCTTCCACCGCTGCGAGCAGCGTGCCATCGGGCGAGACTTTCACGTAGCTCGGATTGTCGATGCCGGTGATGACGGCGAGCTGCTCGGCGGCGCCGGTCTCGCTGTCGACGCGCCAGGCTTCGATGCCCTTGCCCTCGCCGCCATCGCGGTTGTTGCTGCCGGTGTACATGAGGAGCTTCGCCAAGATAGCCTCGAAAAACTGAGTGATGACCGGCGGGGTTATGGGCAGTGGCATTCGCTCACGTCAAGCTAGCCATGCATCCAACGCGGGTTGTGGATTGTCATCCAAGAGTCACACGATGGCGGGTACGAAATCCGGGGGGACTTCGGAAATGGGGTATTCCAAGCCGCTCGCGCCGGCCCTGCGCGACCTCTGGCATGTTGTCGCCGCCTCGCAGGAGGTGCCAATGGGTGGCAGGCGGGTGACGACGCTGTTCGATACCGGCCTGACGGTGACTCGAAACGAGCGCCTGCGCGTGGCGCGCAACGACGATGGCAGCCTGCTGCCGGTGATCGAGCGCTATGGCTGCATCTGGACGAGCTTCGGTTCGCCGTCGCAGGACCTCTTCCCGATCATCGAGTATGCCGAGAGCGACAGGCGGAACATCATCGCCGGGTCGATCGGGGTGAATGTCTCGGCGCCGCGGGCGATCGAGAACTTCCTCGACATGGGGCACTTTCCCTATGTGCACACCGACATTCTCGGGGCCGAGCCGCACACCGAGGTGAAGGAGTACGACGTCGAGATCTCCTACGAGCGCGACGAGATCCTCGCGACGCGCTGCCGGTTCTTCCAGCCAAGGGCAGCGCTGACGGCCACCGATGGACAGGACGTCGACTATATCTACCGCGTGCCGCATCCCTATTGCTCGGTGCTCTACAAGAGCTGCCCGGCCGATGAGAGCCGGCTCGACGTGATCGCCATCTTCTGCCAGCCGATGACTGAGGAGACGATCCGGGCGCACCTGATGCTGTCGATGATCGATGCCGACAACACCGACGCCGGCATCCGCCGCTTCCAGCAGACGATCTTCGGGCAGGACCGGCCGATCCTCGAGAACCAGTATCCCAAGCGCCTGCCGCTCGATCCACGCGCCGAAACGCCGATCCGCGCCGACAAGTCGGCCATCGCCTACCGGGGCTGGTTGAGCCAGAAGGGGGTCAATTACGGCGTGATCCCACAGCAGCTGAGCTGATGGCGCTCGGAACGGACGAGCTCAGGCACGCCGCCTGGTATCCGGTCGCGGCGAGCGACGACCTGCCGGTTCGCCATGTGTATCACGGGCAGTTGCTGGGGCAGGAACTGGCCATCTGGCGCGCCGACGATGGCTACGTGAACGTCTGGGAGAACCGGTGCCTGCATCGTGGGGTACGGCTCTCGATCGGCATCAATGACGGGGCGGAGCTCAAGTGCCAGTATCACGGCTGGCGCTATGCCAACCGTACGGCCGGCTGCACCTATATTCCCGCGCATCCGGCCGATGCGCCCGCACGGCGGATCACCAACCGCACCTATCCGGTCAAGGAGCGCTTCGGGCTGGTCTGGGCGGCACTGACGCCCGATGCGCCGGAGATGGAGGTTGCGGAAGCCGGGTTCGCGCTCAGGCCGATGCCGGTCAATGCGCTGCCGGAGATGGTGCTGTCGGCGCTGGTTGAGCGGCGTGTCGCGGGCGAAGCGGTGCAGGCGCTGCCGCCGCTTGGGGCGGCGCTGGTGCTGGAAGGGGCGCCGGGGCGGGCAACGTTCTTCGTGCAGCCGGTGGACTCGGCGCGGGCGGTGATCCGGGGTGTGGTCGAGACCGAGCCGGACTTGCCGACGCTGCTGGCGTTCAACGCGGTGCTGTCGAAGCTGCGCGACGAAGTGGAAGCAGGGGCGCGTGCGATCGACATGCCCGATCCGATCGTGCCGCGCTACGAGCCGGTATCGGTCGAGCTGGCGACGATGCCGGACCTGGTGATCGGCCGGCAGACGACGGTGCGGGTGGCGGTCAAGCGGCGCTGGCAGGCGGCGCTCGATGTCGTCGGGCTCGAGCTGGCGCCGCTGTCGGGGCACCTGCCGACGTTCCAGCCGGGAGCGCATATCGACCTGCACCTGCCGAACGGATTGGTGCGGCAGTATTCCATCACCAACGGCCCGGGCGAACTCACGAGCTACGTCATTGCGGTGAAGCGCGAGGTGGACTCGCGCGGCGGCTCGGTCGCCATTGCCGACACCCTGCGCGAGGGCGACGTGCTGGCGGTGTCGGAGCCGCGGAACAACTTTCCGCTCAGGCGCGACGCGGTGCGGACGACGTTCATCGCCGGTGGCATCGGGCTGACGCCGCTGCTGTCGATGGCCCGGGCGCTGCGGCGGCAAGGGCTGGCCTTCGACTTCCACGCCTTCGCCCGTTCGGAGGGACACCTCCCGCTCGGGCCGGAACTCGCGGACCTGGGTGATGGGGTGACACGGCATTTCGGCCTCGGGCCGGCGGAGACGGCTGCGGAGATCCGGCGCGTGCTCGGGCCGCACAGCTTTGCGCGGCACGTCTATATCTGCGGGCCGGGACCTATGCTGGAGCTGGCCCGTGGCATCGCCGAGGCGCTCGGTTGGCCCGACGAGGCCGTGCACTACGAGTATTTCAAGAACGCCCACGAGATCGACCGGAGCACGAGCTTTGCCGTCGAACTGGCGCGCTCGGCGCTGAGCCTCACGGTGCCTGCCGGCAAGTCGATCCTGGAGGTGATGCGCGAGCACGGCGTCGACGGCCCGTCATCGTGCGAGCAGGGGGCGTGTGGAACCTGCCTGACACGGGTCCTGGAGGGCGAGGTCGACCATCAGGACGTCTATCTCAACGCCACGGAGAAGGCGGCGGGGAACGTGATGATGACCTGCGTGTCGCGCGCCAGGTCAGCGCGGCTGGTGCTCGATATCTGATGGTGACGCTGTACGACTTCGAACTCTCGGCCGACTGCTATGCGGTGCGTCTGATGCTGAGCATTCTCGGGGTGGGATACGAGACGGTGTCGGTCGACATCTATCCGGGGACGGACAATCAGGCCGAGTGGTTCCTGAAGGTCAACCCGATGGGCAGCCTGCCGGTGCTGGTCGACGACAGCTTCTCCATTCCGGTCATCGGGGTGCTGCCGGGGCTGCACTACCTCGCCGGGAAGTACGACAGGGGTGGACTTTGGGGATCGGGGCTCAGCCCTGAAGCAGACCGGCAGATCAACGACTGGCTGGCGGTTTCGCGCCAGCTCTCCGCCAGCTCGGGCGCGGCCCGGACCGGCGTTGCATTCGGCTGGGATGCCGATCTGCCGGTGCTGCAGGTGGAGGCGCACAGGCTGCTGCGGCAGCTCGACGAGCACCTGTGGTTCGGCGAGAAGCTGGGGCGCGACTGGCTGGTCGCGGGGGACCATCCGACGATTGCCGAGATCGCGATGTTCCCCGATGTCGTGCTGTCGGAGGAGGGAGGAGTGTCCCGGCAGGACTACCCGGCAATCCGCCGCTGGCTGGATCGCGTGCGTCGAATCCCAGGGTTCGTTGTCATGAGCGGGGTGTTTCCCGCGTCCCCCGCGCGTTCCTGATCTGACGCACCCGAACCGGAAGACCGCGGCCACCGATTCTGGAAGGGGCTAGTCGGTCGGCGCCAGCTCCCAGCTCGACATGTTGCGGAGGTCGCGCGAGAAATATTTGCGGAAGATCGGCATGAAGGCCGCGCCGAGAGGCATGGCATCCTGGCCAAGTCGCCCCGTGATGATCTGCGGCCGATTCAGCGTCAGCTCCGGCAGCTCTTCGAGAGCGCGGCGGGTTTCGAGCAGCAGGCGTTCGAGGATCGGACGCGGCATGGCGCCATCCAGGATGACAAGGCCGGACTCCATGACCGCGGCACTGTTCATGATCACCTGTGCGAGTGCGTCCCCGCACTCGGTGAGCCAGGGAGCCACGTGCGGTTCCCATTCCTCCCACGGCCAGTCCGCCGGGTTGGCGGCGGGCCTCTCGATTCCGGCTGCAGCGAGGCGGCGATGAAGCGCCAGCGTCGAGGCGACTTCGTGGGCAAATCGGCGCCCCGTGCCATCGGCGCGGGAAACCAGCATGGAGCCCAGATTGCCAGAGTTGCCCGTAGGGCCTTCCCAGAGGTTGTGCTCGGCGATGAGCCCCGCACCCAGCAGGGTATCGACGAACAGGTAGACGAAGGAGTCCGGCCGCGGTTGTGGCCGCATGACCAGCTCCGCCCAGCACCCTGCGTTGCCGTTGTTGAACCACTGGCTCGACACGCCGGTGGCTCGCTCCAGCTCGGCGGCGAGATCCAGCGAGCGCCACAGCTCCGCCTGATCGGGCGAACCTCCGACCAGCCCGATCTTGCGGGCGATATTGGTAGGCGTGGCGACCCCGATGCCGATCAGCCGCAGGCGGCGTGCGGCATCCAGCTTGCCGAGCAGGTTCTGCACGGCCTCCACCAGCTCGGGCACGATGGTGCGGGCATCGAGACTTTCGAAATCGCGCCGGTAGCGAGCTATGGGCTGCGCCGACAGGTCAACGAGCACGATGTCGAGGTGCTGCCAGCCGACATCGACACCGATCGAGTAGGCGGCGTCGAGCTTCAGAAACAGCGGCGTCGCCGGCTGGCCCCGTCGCCCGCGCAGCACATCGCCGCGGCTGATCAACCCTTCCTGGTCGAGCTCCATCACGATGGCGGAAGCCGTCTGCGGGGCGAGGCCGGTTCGGCGGGAGACGTCGGCGTTCGAAATGCCGGGGTTGAAGGCAATAGTCGTCAGAACCGCCCGACGATTGGCGGCGCGCAAGCTCGCATGCTGCACGCCCCGGCCGGCCGGCTCAAAAAAATCGGTCACTTCGCAGACCCTCGCACCAACAATGTCATGGAGGCAGGTAAATGTCCGTGCATCCGCCATGTCGGCGCGTGCGTC
>JAEYYP010000163.1 GCA_023428425.1 Pseudomonadota bacterium | reverse complement strand
GCCGTGAATCTTGTCGGTCAGCACTCTAGCCTCAGCGCGCCTCGCGTCCAGATAGGCAGCCAAGTCGCGGACATCGACGTACCGAGCCGCCTTGCTGCTAGCCTCACAACGGATGAGGGGAAGGTCGATATCGCTGGCATCGATTTTCCGCAGCAGCTTCTCTCCGCTGAGGTGACCGAAAAAGTCGCGCGCTACTTCGCTGACCGGAAGCTGCAGCCGGCCCTCGTACATTCCAAGCAGCAGCCAAATAGTCGTCAACTGTCGGAGCGTCCCGTACGTCCGACCTGATAACGGTTCCGTGAGTTTGCGACCCAAACGAAACTTGAGGTTCGAGCAGGCGCATCAAGGCGGAGTGGGGAAGGGAGTGGGGATCCAGCCGTAGGCCGAAAAAGCCGTAGATATTTCAACTGGATACGGAGGGAATTGGTGGAGCAAAACGGAATCGAACCGTCGACCTCTTGAATGCCATTCAAGCGCTCTCCCAACTGAGCTATTGCCCCATCAACGATCACATGGATCTGTATCCGGATGCCCGGGCGAACCGGGCTTGGGATTTGCGCGGCGGCGTCTCCGTCGCAGCGCGGGTGCTGTCTAGCGGGGTGACCGGCGGCTGGCAAGCGGTTTTTTGAACGCTTGATGAAGCCGCCGGATTTCGGCCCGCTGCGAGCGCCTCAGCGCTCGTCGTTGCCGCCGCCGACGTCGAAGTCGAGATCCTCGTCCTCGTCCTCGTCTTCCTCGAGGAACACGTCGTCTTCGTCTTCGCCGAGGTCTTCGACATCCTCGACGTCCTCGACATCAGGGATATCCTCGCCCTCGTCGTCGCCCGCGCCTTCCTCGGCATCGGCGTCCTCGAGCGAGATCACCTCGGGTGCACCGGGCTCGACGGCTTCGTCTTCGGCCTCGGCATCCTCATCCTCGTCCTCTTCGCGCTCGGCCACCTTGGCGCGCACGGCGGCCACGGCGTTCTGCTCGAAGAAGGAGCGGGGGTAGGACTTGCCGGTATAGGGCGAGACGATCGGGTCCTTGTTCAGGTCGTAGAACTTCTTGCCGGTATCAGGGTCTTCCCGCTTTGTACCGCGTTCGTCCTTGGCCAATTGCTTGCCTCTTCAATGTACGGGGGTGGGTCCCCGCAGGGAGAGGTCCGGTTAGGGCGAAAGCCAGTGGCTGTCAAACGCAAAAATGGCTCTCAGACGGGCGGTAGCGCCGCATGCCCGGACACCTTCGTGCTGGCACCGACCAGGCGACCCTGCTAGGAGACCCGTTCTATCGGAGGGGCGGCATGATCATCGCGGTGGATGGACCGGCAGCCTCGGGCAAGGGCACGCTCGCCGCGGGCCTTGCCCGGCACTATGGCCTGCCGCATCTCGATACCGGGTTGCTCTATCGCGCGGTCGGCCTCGCGGTCGCCGGTCTCGACGGTGAACCGGGTTTTGAACAGGCGGCGATCGTGGCGGCGCGCTCGGTCGATCCGCGGGCACTCGACCCCGAGCTTCTCTCCACCGGTGAGGTCGGCCAACTGGCCAGCAAGGTCGCAGTCATCGGCGAGGTGCGGGACGCGCTGTTCGCGTTCCAGCGCGCCTTCGCCACGCAGCCTGGCGGTGCGGTACTCGACGGCCGCGACATCGGCACACGTATCGCCCACGATGCCGACGTCAAGCTCTTCATCCAGGCCGACAGCAAGGCGCGGATGGAGCGGCGGGCGCGCCAGTTCGAGCGCAAGGGCCTGTCGGTTGACCGCTACGCCCTCTATCACCAGATCGAACAGCGGGACGCCAGGGACATGGCGAACCCCAATGGCGGCTTCTATCCGGCTGCGGATGCCCACTTGCTAGACACCACGCTTCTCGATATAGAGGCCGCACTCCGCGCAGCCGTCGCCATTGTCGACGGGGTGACGGCCGAAAAGAGCAGGTCCTGAGGGACCTAAATCAAACTCTTCACGGCGCTGCCCCCGAGCCAGAGCACACTTGGTCGGCCCCGGAACCAATCGCACATCAATCAGGCTCGCGCGCCAGCGCACCGGATCGTCATTTGCTGACGATGGCAACCGGGCCTCTCAACACCAGCCACCGGTGGCAAGATGGAGAACAAGCTTGGCAGTTCAAACTGTGACCAAGGAAGATTTCGAATCCCTGCTGATGGACTCGTTCCTCGAGAACGAGCCGATGGAAGGCGCCGTCGTCAAGGGCACCGTCGTCGCGATCGAGAAGGATCTCGCGATCATCGACGTGGGCCTCAAGACCGAAGGTCGCATCGCGCTGAAGGAATTCGGCGCCGCCGGCCGTGACGGCACCATCAAGGTCGGCTCGACCGTGGAAGTCTATGTCGATCGCGTCGAGAACGCCGTCGGCGAGGCCGTCCTCAGCCGCGAGAAGGCCCGTCGCGAAGAAAGCTGGGTCAAGCTCGAAGAGAAGTACGGCGCCAACGAGCGCGTCGAAGGCATCATCTTCAACCAGGTCAAGGGTGGCTTCACCGTCGACCTCGAGGGCGCCGTGGCCTTCCTGCCGCGTTCGCAGGTGGACATCCGTCCGATCCGCGACATCGCTCCGCTGATGAATGTGCCGCAGCCCTTCCAGATCCTGAAGATGGACAAGCGCCGCGGCAACATCGTGGTTTCGCGTCGCGCGATCCTCGAAGAGTCGCGTGCCGAGCAGCGTTCCGAGATCGTCCAGCAGCTCGAAGAGGGCCAGGTTGTCGACGGCGTCGTCAAGAACATCACCGACTACGGTGCGTTCGTTGACCTCGGCGGCATCGACGGCCTGCTGCACGTCACCGACATCGCGTGGCGCCGCGTCAATCATCCCTCCGAAGTGCTCGCCATCGGCGAGACCATCAAGGTGCAGATCGTCCGCATCAACCACGAGAGCCACCGCATCTCGCTGGGCATGAAGCAGCTCCAGGCCGATCCGTGGGATGGCATCGAGGCCAAGTACCCCGTTGGTGCGAAGTTCTCGGGCCGCGTGACCAACATCACCGACTACGGTGCGTTCGTCGAGCTGGAGCCGGGCATCGAAGGCCTGATCCACGTCTCGGAAATGTCGTGGACCAAGAAGAACGTCCACCCGGGCAAGATCGTCTCGACCTCGCAGGAAGTCGAAGTGATGGTGCTCGAGGTCGACCCCGAGAAGCGCCGCATCTCGCTCGGCCTGAAGCAGACCCTCGCCAACCCGTGGGAAACCTTCGCCGACAAGTACCCGATCGGTTCGGCCGTCGAGGGCGAGGTCAAGAACAAGACCGAGTTCGGCCTGTTCATCGGCCTCGATGGCGACGTCGACGGCATGGTGCACCTCTCCGACCTCGACTGGCAGAAGCCGGGCGAGCAGGCACTCGAGGCCTACAACCGTGGCGACATGGTTTCGGCCAAGGTGCTCGACGTCGACGTCGAGAAGGAGCGTATCTCGCTGGGCATCAAGCAGCTCGCGACCGGTGAGACCGCCGGTGCCGCTGCCGAGGCAGGCGAAGGCGGCATCCGCAAGAACGCCGTCGTCACCGGTACGGTCATCGAAGTCAACGATGGCGGCATCGAAGTGCGCATCAACGACACCGAGATGACCGCGTTCATCCGCCGTGCCGACCTGAGCCGCGACCGCAACGACCAGCGCCCCGAGCGCTTCGCCAAGGGCGACAAGGTCGATGCCCGCGTCACCCAGTACGACCGCAAGACCTCGCGCATCCAGCTCTCGATCAAGGCGCTGGAAATCGCCGAGGAACGCGAGGCCGTGGCGAACTACGGCTCGTCCGACTCGGGCGCTTCGCTCGGCGACATCCTGGGCGCCGCGCTCAAGGGCCGCGACGACAAGTAAGCTTCGCGACGAAGCTGACGAAAACGAGGGCTCGCACTGTGGTGCGGGCCCTTCTTGTGTAAGGTGCCGCAGTGCCCGGGGAACGCAAATCGTGTTGATCAAGGATGTGGCGTGGCGGCTGCTGACCGCCTACGACCTGCCCGCCGTGCAAGCCATGGCGGACACCGTGCATCTCGATTTCTACGAAAGCGCCGAGGTGCTCGCCGAGCGCCAGCGGCTCTACCACAATGGCTGCTATCTGCTTGAGATTGGCGAAAAGCCGGTGGGCTACCTGCTGAGCCATCCCTGGACCTATGCCAGTCTGCCGCCACTCAACACCCTGCTAGGCCAGCTGCCTGCGCGACCCGACACCTACTATATCCACGATCTCTGCCTGCTGCCCGTCGCCCGCCGCATCGGCGCGGCCGGAAAGATTCTCGGCACACTGGTGAAGCACGCCGAGGCCGAGAGGTACCCGACCATGACGCTGGTCGCCGTCAACGGCTCGGTGCCCTTCTGGGAGAAGCATGGCTTCGTGGTCACCGAGGAGCACGACCTCTACGCCAAGCTGCTGAGCTACGAAGAGGGCGCGCGCTACATGGTGCGCAGGCTGACCTGACACTCACGCGCGCCTTGCATTTGCCGTGGGGGCTCGCTACCTCGCGCTGAGCTGTTTCCGCGGCGCGAGGCCAGCATGTCCGACTATTCTGCCGATCCGGCCCATCTGATTCCGGCCAACGCGAAGCTGAGGCGGTCGCGGCGCCTGTGGCGGGTGCTGTTCGTGCTGGCGGCGATTGTTGCCGTAGTGGCGCTGGCGGCGCGGTTCGCTCTGCCACAGAACGGGCCGGGAGAGCGCATCGCCAGGGTCAGCATCAACGGCGTCATCGCCACCGACCCGGCGCGGTTGCGCGTACTGAACGAGCTGGCGGACAACGACGCGGTGAAGGCGGTGATCGTCGCCATCAACTCGCCCGGCGGCACGACGGCAGGCGGCGAGGAACTCTACGAAGCGCTCAACGCCCTGCGGACGAAGAAGCCAGTTGTCGCGGTCATCAGCGAACTGGGGGCCTCGGCCGCCTACATGACGGCCATCGCGACCGACCGGATCTTCGCGCGCCGGCTGTCGATCGTCGGGTCGATCGGCGTCCTCTACCAGCACGTCAATGCCGGCAAGCTGCTCGACACGATCGGCATCGACTTCGACAAGGTGGCGACGGGACCGCTGAAGGCGGAACCCGATCTCGACGAGCCGATGGTCGGCGAGGTACGCGCCTCCCTGCAGGGGCTGGTGGACGACAGTTACCAGTGGTTCGTCGATGTCGTCTCCGAGCGCCGCGGCATCTCACGTCCGGAAACACTGGCGCTCAGCGACGGGCGCATCCTGACCGGGCGGCAAGGGCTCGAAACGCGGCTGATCGATGCGATCGGCGGTGAACAGGAAGCCATTGCGTGGCTTACTTCGGACCGCGAGTTGAAGGCGGATCTGCCGGTGGTCGATTACTTCCCGCTCCCTGACAACAACTGGCTGGCGCCCTCGCGCTGGCTCGGCGAGGCTGGACGCGCCGCGCTCGGCTTGCCGCCCGAAGGTCCGATCGCGCTTGACGGGTTGGTTTCGCTTTGGCAGGCTCCCTGAACGATGACCAAGCCATCAAACCTGACGGAGGAGCGCCTGGGGGCGGCATGATCAAGTCCGAGCTCGTGCAAAAGCTAGCCGACGAAAATCCGCATTTGTTCCAGCGTGATATCGAGAACATAGTTAACGCCATCCTCGATGAGGTTGGCGATGCCATGGCCCGCGGCGACCGAGTCGAGCTTCGCGGTTTCGGCGCCTTCTCGGTGAAGAACCGGCCGGCCCGTGTCGGACGTAATCCGCGCACCGGCGAGACCGTCGATGTGGGCGAGAAGTACGTGCCCCAGTTCAAGGCCGGCAAGGAAATCCGTGAGCGGATCAACCGGGCTGGCTGATGCCTGAGCGTTTCCAGCGGAAATTGTCACGGTCCTGCGGTTCGAAGAACGCGACACGACAAGGGTTCAGGCTAAGCTGATGCTCAAACGGATTGTGGGCTGGTTCGTGCTTGTGCCGCTCTGCGCGGTGCTGATCGTGTTTGCCCTCGCGAACCGCCAGGTGGTCGTGCTCAACTTCAACCCGCTCGCGCCGAGTGAGGGCGTTGCCTCGGCCGGAACCGGCGTGCCGCTGTTCCTCGTCATCTTCGGCGTGTTGCTCGTCGGAGTGCTGCTGGGCGGCATCGCCACCTGGTTCGCGCAGGGACCGCACCGCCGCGACGAGCGCCACTACAAGCGGGAAACCGAGCGCCTGCATCGTGAACTCGAGGTGGCGCGCCGCGCCCCCGACAATTCCCTTAGTCTCAGTCCCGACGATTTCGCCCGCCCGAGCTGAACCCTTCCAGATGGCCGAACCCCTCATCATCAAGATCTGCGGCATCAAGACGCCAGCATTGCTCGAAGCCGCCATCGAGGCGGGAGCCGACATGGTCGGTTTCATGCACTTCGAGCGCAGTCCGCGCCATGTCGACCTCGAGACGCTGCAGGAGTTGATCTCGCTGGCCCGTGGCCGCGTCGAAACCTGCGTGGTGCTGGTGAACCCGGACAATTCCTGCGTCATGGAGGTCGCGGCCTTTTCGCCTGACTGGATCCAGTTGCACGGACCCGAGACGCCCCACCGCGTTGAGGCCATTCGCGACGAGGCCGGCATTGCCATCCTCAAGGCCGTGTCGATCGGTTCGGCCGACGACGTGGCGGGGGTTGCGCAGTTTGCCGACGTGGCCGATCGCATGCTGCTCGACGCCAAGGCGCCCAAGGGGGCCGACCGCTCGGGAGGCAACGGGGTCACGTTCGACTGGAACCTCCTCAAGGCGCTTGACCACAGCCTCGGCTTCATGCTTTCCGGGGGCCTCACCCCCGACACGGTGGGTGACGCCATCCGCCAGGTCCGGCCGATGGGTGTGGACGTATCTTCCGGAGTGGAGACTGCGCCGGGCGTCAAGAGCGCCGCGCTGATCCGCTCCTTCACGGCCAGGGCGCGTGAGGCGCACGGCTGATCTTGCCGCGCGAAGCGCATGGTTGGGAGTTTGACGAGAGTGACAGTCCACGGGGCCAATTCCCTGCGCAACGGCCCCGACGAGCAGGGCCGTTTCGGTCTGTTCGGCGGGCGTTTCGTCGCCGAAACGCTGATGCCGCTGATCCTCGACCTGGAAAAGGCCTATCGCGAGGCCCAGGCCGACCCGGCCTACCGGGCTGAGCTGGAGTATCTGGGCCGCCACTATACCGGTCGGCCTTCGCCGCTCTACCTCGCCGAGCGGCTGACCGAGAAGCTCGGCGGCGCCAAGATCTACTTCAAGCGCGAAGAACTGAACCACACCGGCAGCCACAAGGTGAACAACACGCTCGGCCAGATACTGCTGGCCAAGCGCATGGGCAAGACCCGCATCATCGCCGAAACCGGCGCCGGCCAGCAGGGCGTGGCGACGGCGACGGTGTGTGCGAAGTTCGACCTGCCCTGCGTGGTGTTCATGGGCGCCACCGACGTCGAGCGCCAGTATCCCAACGTGCTGCGCATGCGCATGCTGGGGGCCGAGGTGCGCCCCGTCACTGCGGGTGCCGGCACGCTCAAGGACGCCATGAACGAGGCGCTGCGGGACTGGGTCACCAATGTCGAGACGACCTACTACCTGATCGGCACGGCGGCCGGCCCGCACCCCTATCCGGAGATGGTCCGCAACTTCCAGTCGGTGATCGGCGAGGAAATCAAGGCGCAGCACATGGAGGCCGAGGGCAAGCTGCCTGACGCCGTCGTGGCCTGCGTTGGCGGTGGCTCGAACGCCATCGGCACCTTCCACGCCTTCCTCGATGATCCAACGGTGAAGATCTACGGCGCCGAGGCCGGCGGGCACGGTATCGAGGTAGAGAACGGCCATGCCGCCTCGATGACGGGCGGGCGTCCCGGCGTGCTGCACGGCAACCGCACCTACCTGCTGCAGGATGATGACGGGCAGATCCTCGAGGGTCACTCGATCTCAGCCGGGCTCGACTATCCGGGCGTCGGCCCGGAGCACTCCTACCTCCACGACACCAAGCGCGTCACCTACGTGCCGATCACCGACAACGAAGCGCTCGAGGCGTTCCAGCTCTGCACCCGTCTCGAGGGCATCATCCCGGCGCTCGAAAGCGCCCATGGCCTGGCGCAGGTGATGAAGCTCGCCCCAACCATGAAGAAGGACGAGACCATTGTGCTCTGCCTGTCGGGCCGCGGCGACAAGGACGTGGAATCGGTCGGCAAGTACCTGGGCTTCAACAAATGACCACCCGCATCCCTGCCCGTTTCGCCAAATGCGCCGCCGAGGGCCGTCCGGCGCTCGTGACCTTCACCATGGCCGGTGACCCGGACCTGGCAACCGCGCAGGCGATCCTCGAGGCCTTGCCCGGCGCCGGGGCCGATGTGATCGAACTCGGCATGCCGTTCTCGGACCCGATGGCCGATGGCCCGGGCGTGCAGGCTGCTGGGCAGCGCGCCCTCGCCAACGGCCAGACCCTGCGCAAGACACTCGGCATGGTGGAAGCCTTCCGCAAGACCGACAACGAGACGCCGATCGTGCTGATGGGCTACTACAATCCCATCTACATCTACGGCGTCGACGCCTTCCTCGCTGCCGCGAAATCGGCCGGTGTCGATGGGCTGATCGTGGTCGACCTGCCGCCCGAGGAAGACAGCGAGTTGTGCATTCCGGCGCTCGCCGCCGGGCTCAACTTCATTCGCTTGACCACGCCGACAACCGACGACCGCCGCCTGCCGGCGGTGCTGGCCAACACGTCGGGCTTCGTCTACTACGTCTCGATGACCGGCATCACCGGCGCGACGATCAAGTCGCACGCAGCGGTGGGCGAGGCGGTGAAGCGCATCAAGGGCCACACCGACCTGCCGGTCGCTGTCGGCTTCGGCATCAAGACCGCCGACGATGCCGCAACCATCGGCCGGGACTCGGACGGCGTGGTCGTGGGCACCGCGATCTGCAATGCCGTGCTGGGCTCGCTCGACAATGGCAAGGCCACCGCCGGAACGGTCGGTGCGGTGACGACCCTCGTCGCGGGTCTCGCAGGCGGGGTACGGCGGGCGAAGGCCTGAGCAGGCATCCTCTGCCGCCGTGCTGCGTTCATGGGGTACTCAACAAGGAGTACCCCAATGCAGAATCTCTCATCTATCCGCGAGCACATGGAAGTCATCGGGGCCGATGGCGTCCATGTCGGCACCGTCGACCGGATCGAAGGCGACCGCATCAAGCTGACCAAGGACGATAGCGGCGAGGGGCACCACAAGGGCCACCACCATTTCGTCCCGGGCAACCTCGTCGCCGAGATCGAGGGCGAGAAGGTTCGCCTGTCGGCCACCGCCGCCAACGCCTTCCTCGAAGAAGAGGAAGAAGATCGCCGGCCGCTCAACTGAGCGCGGTCAGCACCATGAATGGCGCGCGCCGTCCCAGGTGCGCGCCAGTCCCTCGGACACGAGGATCTGCCCCAGCGACTGCCCGTCGCGGGTGACGATGCGAAGCCTCCGGCCATAATGGTCGGTATCGCGAACGTAGGGCATCAGCTCGAATGGACCGGCATTGAGCAGTTCGCGCATGCGGCGCATGGCAAGCTCGCCCAGTGCCTTCTCCGACGGGCAGGCAAAGTCGCGGGTCTCCGGCGTGTCGATATCGGCAATGCGGATCGATTGGCCGTTGAGCCGGAACGTATCGCCGTCGATGACACAGTCGCTGCCGCGTCCCGACTGGCACATGGGCAGATCGACGAAGACAATCTGCGCGGTTCCGGTCGGGGCTTGGGGGATGAGGGCGTTGATCGATGGCAGCACGAGCGCCGCCAATGCCGCGACGCCGAGAAACGCTGCTGCCCACAGCATGGCGATGCCGAAGCCGATGCGGCGCTTCTCTTGCGCACGGAAGCGCGCCGTTCGTGTCGCGCGATGCATCCTGACGATTTCGGACATGCCGCCTCCGACTCGGAGCGGCAGGGGAGCATCAACCCCGAGTTCTGTCGGCATGGAATGCCCGTAAGGGTGAATGCGGAGTTAGCGCTTCAAAACCTTGGAGTGCAGCCTTAACCAGGCCGCGAACTCCTGATAATATTCGCCACAATCCCCATATAGGGCCGTGAACCAACACGGCATCCCGCTGACAGGCAGGCCAATGAACTGGATCAACAACGTCGTCCGCCCCCGCATCCGCTCCTTCCTCAAACCGAAGGATACCGGCTCGGAGAACCTGTGGGTGAAAGACCCCGAATCCGGCGAGATGGTGTTCTACCGCGACCTCGAGGCGAACATGTGGGTGGTGCCAAATTCCGGCTACCACATGAAGATCAAGGCCGCGGACCGTCTCGCCACCTTCCTCGACGAAGGCCAGAACAAGACCATCCATTTGCCGTGGGTGGCGCTGGACCCACTGATGTTCCGCGACTCCAAACGCTATACCGATCGCCTGAAGGAACAGCGCCTCAAGACCGGGACCGAGGACGCGGTGACCGTCGCGACCGGCGAACTGTTCGGCCAGGCGGTGACCGTCGCAGTGCAGGACTTCGACTTCATGGGCGGCTCGCTCGGGCTCGCCGCTGGGTCGGCTATCGTCACCGGCCTCGAGACTGCGGCCGCGAAAAAGACGCCGTTCGTGCTGTTCGTTTCGTCGGGCGGCGCGCGCATGCAGGAAGGCATCCTGTCGCTGATGCAGATGCCGCGCACCACGGTCGGTGTGCTGCGGCTGCGCGAGGCCGGGCTGCCGTTCATCGTGGTGTTCACCAACCCCACCACCGGCGGCGTGACGGCGTCCTACGCCATGCTGGGCGATGTCCATATCGCCGAGCCGGGTGCGCTGATCGGCTTCGCCGGACCGCGCGTCATCGAGCAGACGATCCGCGAAAAGCTCCCCAAGGGCTTCCAGCGCTCGGAATATCTCTACGAGCACGGCATGGTGGACATGGTCGTGCATCGTCACAACCTGCGGCAGACCATCGGCTCGATCGTCGGCATCCTGACCAAGGCGCCGGTCCGGGAAGAGCTGAGCGAGAATGCGCCGGCCCGGCTCGCCGCGCCCGTGCCAGTGACCTCCGGTGAGGATCTGGTGGGTGAACCCGAGGCGGCACACGCGGAGTAGAGCCCGCTTCATCGGTTCAGCCTGCGGTGCTAGAAGGCGGGCGCCATGCTCCTGTTCGAGAATCTCGTTCCTGTGTCCCGCACCGACGCCATCCTGAAGCGCCTGCTGGCGCTTCATCCCAAGCTTATCGACCTCAGCCTCGATCGCATCGAGGCCCTGCTGGCCAAGATCGGCAACCCGCAGGATCATCTGCCGCCGGTGATCCATGTCGCCGGCACCAACGGCAAGGGCTCGACCATCGCCTACCTGCGGGCCTTCCTAGAAGCCTCTGGCAAGAAGGTGCACGTGATGACCTCGCCGCACCTGGTACGCTTCAACGAGCGTATCCGGCTGGCTGGCAAGCTGGTCTCCTCTCGCAAGCTGAACCAGGCGCTGGAGTTCTGCGAAGCGGCCAATGGCGGGCTGCCGATCACCATCTTCGAGATCACCACCGCGGCCGCCTTCAAGCTCTTCGCCGACGTGAAGGCGGACTACCTGCTGCTGGAAACCGGCATGGGAGGGCGCTTCGACGCCTCGAACGTCGTGAAGCAACCGCTGGGCGTGGTGATAACGCCCGTGGACTACGACCATCAGAATTTTCTCGGGCCGACCATCACCCTGATCGCGGGCGAAAAGGCCGGAATCATCAAGCGGGGCGCCAGGGCGGTGTTCGCCCGGCAGCGTGACGAGGGTCGCGATGTGCTGATGCGGCAGGCAGCGCGGCTCGGCGTCCGCCCGGTGATCGCAGGCGAGGATTTCGAGGGGCACGCCGAGAACGGGCGGTTGGTCTACTCGGACGAACAGGGACTGCTCGACCTGCCGGCCCCGGCGCTGGCCGGCCCGCATCAGTTTGAAAATGCCGCGGTGGCGATTGCGGCCGCGCGGCACTTCGGCCTGCCGGTCGGCGAGGCGGATATTGCGAGGGGCCTGCGCGAGGTCAACTGGCCTGCGCGACTGCAGCCGGTGACGGGGACGCTGCTGCAGCTGCTACCCGCCGGCTCGGAACTCTGGCTCGATGGCGGGCACAATGCCCATGGCGCTGCGGCATTGTCGGCGGCGCTCGACGAGATGCAGGCGCGTCGGCCCTTGCCGCTCGTGCTGGTGATGGGCCTGATGAACACCCGCAAGCCGGCCGACTTCCTCGCCCCGTTCACTGGCAAGGCAAAGAAGGTGTTTGCACTGACCATCCCGGGCGAGCCGAACGCCAATCCGGCCGAGGTCATCGTCGAACAGGCAGTCGCTGCCGGCTTCGACGCGGTGAAGTCGCGCTCGATACTCAATGCGCTGGCGGGCGCGGCGGCCTTGGGCGAGCCGATAAGGCTGGTGTTTGCCGGCTCCCTCTACCTCGCCGGCCACGTGCTCCACCAGAACGGCACGCCGCCCACCTAGTATCGGGCGTCTTCCAGCCCGCAGAACGGATCGACCGGGTTTTTCCCCGCGAACGGGATCCTGCCGAGCAGGGCATCGACGACCGCGCGCTGCATGGTGTCGGTGGTCGAGTAGGCATTGATGTAGGTCGGAACCCGCGGCGCGTCGTAGAGCATGTAGGGGTAGCCGAACGACACCATGACGGTCGGAATTTCGTGCCAGTGGCGCTCCATCGCCTTGCCGAAATGGCCGGTGAGGCGCAGCCAGTCGAGGAAGATGCGGCCGCGCGTCAGCAGCGTTTCCTCGCCGAAAATGTAGAGCACGAGGTCGTAGTTTTCGGCTGAAACCTGCGTGTCAGGGCCACAAAGTTCTGCCAGGAAACCATGCTCGCGAAGCATGTCGGGGAGTGCGAAGGGAAGCGGCTCGGGAGCGAAGGGGAAGACGATGCCGCCTGACACCACCAGCACGCGCTTGTGCTTGTTCGGATCGATCGGCAGCAACCCCTGCACGTCCTTGACCAGGGTGGGGGCGCGACGGGTGACGGCGGTCGAGTAGGCATTGGCGGCGGCGTTCGGCGCCTCCCCCGCGGGCATGGTGGCGGGATCGTCGAGGCCCAGCTTCGCCTTGAGGCCGAGCTGGCGGATGACGGCGGCATCGACGCGGGCCTGGCTGAGGCGTCCATCGGCGAGGGCGGCCTTGAGGTAGCCGAGGTCGAGGTCCGGGTTGTTGGAGAACAGGAGGACGTCGCAGCCGTTCTCGATGACCTCGGGAATGTACTCGCTGCGCTTCGAGAAGGCGCCGAGCCCGGCCATGCTGGTCGCGTCGGAGACGATGAGGCCGTTGAAGCCGAGGCGGTTGCGCAGCAGTTCGTCGTTCAGCAGCTTGCTGATGGTGGCAGGGCGGAAGGCTTCGACGCCGGCGTCCGGCGTGAGCGAGCGGACGAACGCGGGCAGCGCGATGTGGGCGGACATGACGCTGAGCACGCCCGCCTCGATGGCGCCGCGATAGAGCCGTCCGAAGGTGGTCTCCCACTCGTCGATCGAGAGCGGGTTGATGGTGGTGACGAGGTGCTGGTCACGATCGTCGTAGCCTTCGCCGGGCCAGTGCTTGACCGTGGAGGCGATGCCGTTCTCCTGGAAGACGCGCATCTGCGTGAGCGCGTGGCGCTCGATGGTCGCGACATCCGAGCCGAAGCCGCGCGTGGCGACGATGGGGCTGCGGAAGGCGGCGTTGATGTCGAGGACCGGGGTGAAGCTCCAGTTGATGCCGACATGGCGCGCCTCGACCGCCATGAGGCGACTGATCTCGGCCGTGGCCTCGACATCGTCGACGGCGGCGAGCGCCAGTGGGTTGGGGAACTCCGTGCCGCCGGTGATGCTCATGCGGCTGCCTTCGAGGTCGGCCGAAACGAGCAGCGGCGTCTTGTTGCCAACGCCGAGGCCTGCGATCAGCGCGCGCTCCTCGTCGACGCCCGAGCGGATGTGCCGCGTGATGCCACCGGGCCGGAAATCGCGGATGGCGGCGAGTTCGGCGGCGTCTGTGCCGGCCGAGCGCAGGTTGAATAGCTGCCGCAGCTTGTCGTCATCGTTCAGGCTGGCGAAGCGCTCGCGTACCCAGGCCAGCTTGCCTGCATCGAGGTTGAAGGGGAACTTGCTGAGCGCGTCGAAAGTCATGCCGGTCTCCACGGAAGACCGGCACTCTAGCGGTCATGCCGAAGATGTCACGCCACGAATTGATCGAGTCAGTTGATGACCGGCGTGCCAAAGAAAAACGCCGCCGGGAGGTCCCAGCGGCGTAATTCTCCTGTGGCGATGGATCGCGCCTTGTCAGGCAGCGTGGGACTCGAGCCACTTGGCGAGACCGGCCTTGGGAGTGCCGGCACCGATCTTCATGTCGGCAGCTTCGCCGTCCTTGAAGAGGATCATCGTCGGGATCGAACGGACGCCGTACTTGACGGTGACGTTCGGGTTCTCGTCGACGTTGAGCTTGACGATCTTCACCTTGCCCTTGAGCTCGGTCGAGAGCTCCTCGAGCACCGGCGAAATGGCGCGACAGGGGCCACACCACTCGGCCCAGAAGTCTACGAGCACGGGCTCTTTCGAGGACAGGACTTCCTCGCCAAAATTGGCGTCGGAAACGTGGGTTGTCATTGGGATTGCCTTTTGGGTTGAAAGCGGCGGTCTGTGTGATCCAAAAGCTAGTTAGAGTCCAGCGCCCGTTCAATGAACGTCACCGGATGGTGAAGCCCCCGACCGCCTCCGCCAAAGCAGTCGCAGGTAATTTTAGCAGCGATTCCAAGCTCGTCCAGAGGATAGCGGCCTCGACCTGCCGGTCCGGGAACAGCTGACCTGCGACCAGCGCATAGAGGCCAAGCTGTTGAAGATAAGCGGGTTTGACGCGCTCGGGTTCCATGGTCGGGTCGGCATCGGATTTGAAATCGACCAGCAGGACGGAATTCGGATTAACGACGATCCGGTCAACTCGCCCGATGATGCGGATTCGCTCGCCCTTGCGTTCGGCCTCGGCGAAGAAGGGCACTTCGGCGCGGCTGTCGGGACCGAACAGGTGCGCGAGCCCTGGACGGGTGAGGATAGAGATGGCCTTCTGCGCCAGCGGCGCGTGCTGCGCCGGAGCGTTCGGCAGCAGGGTTTCGAGCGCCCGGGCAGCGACGGCGTGGCGTTCGGCCGGGTCGACCTTGCCCAGGTGCTGCAGCAGGGCGTGGAGCGCCGTGCCCGACAGGCGGGCAGTCTCGGGATCGAGGGCCTCTTCGAGGCGGGTCGAGAGCACGCGCTCCGGGGCGGGAGGCGCTTCGAGCGTCGAGGGGCGAATGATGGGGACCGGCCGGTGTTTCGGGAGGTTACCGAGGACGAGGGACTGCACCCCCGCGCGCGGGGCGATCGCATCGGGAGCTATCGCGGCAGGAACCCGACGGTGGGCTGGATAGACGTGGGCGGAGACGTTGCCGTCATCGTCAGTGATGGTTTCGCTGTGCGGGGTCAGACCCTGCGCTATGGCCTCGTACCAGCTGCCATCGACCTTGCCCTGTTTGGTGAGGTAGCCGGTGACGTAGAGCTCGTCCTCGGCACGGGTCATGGCGACGTAGAGCTTGCGCCAGTACTCCTTGATCTGCTCGGCGTCCGCATCTTCCTTGTACTCGAGGGTCGCGGGGACGTGGCTGTCCTTCGATGAAGCGTGGATGAAGAGCAGCGGCACGGTTAGCATGTAGACCGCCCGGCGATCCCGTCCGCGCTCGGTGGTTGCCGCATCGGCCATGATGACGATGGGGGCTTCGAGACCCTTGGCGCCATGCACCGTCATGACGCGCACACCCGCCCCGCCTTCGGCCAGCTCGCGCTTGATGGTGACGTCGCGGGACCGCAGTTCGGCAAGGAAACCGAGCAGCGAGGGCTGTTCGGACTGCTCGTGAGCGAGGGCGAGATCCAGGAACTCGGCCATCACATCGTCGATCTCGCTGCCGAAGCGCCCGCGCATGCGCTTGAGGCCGCCATGGGCGTAGAGCACATCGGCGTAGAAGTTGAACGGCCGCTCGAAATCGAGCCGGCTGCGCCAGTGCCTCAACTCGTCGTAGGCCGATCGCACCGACAGCGAACCCGATTCCTTCATCGCCCGCCACAGCGAGACGTTCTCCCCGCGCGGCTGCGCCACGGCGAGCAGGTCGTCTTCGCTGACGTCGAAGAGGGGCGAGCGCAGCAGGGCGGCGAGTTGCAGGTCGTCGTTGGGGTTACTCAGCACGTCGCCCAGCGCCATCATGTCGAGGACGCCGATATGGGTGGTGACGGCCAGGCGATCGGCTCCCGGTGTCGGGACACCGGCCCGGATCAGGGCGCGGATGATCTCGTGGAACAGCACGGAGCGGACCTGCACGAGGATCAGCACGTCGTCGGCGCTCACCGGACGACCGCGTGGGCCAAGCGGGCGACTGGTATCGATCCAGCCCTTGATCTCGCGGGCGATGCGCTCGGCCACCTTGCGCTGCGCCGTCTGGGTCAGCTGCTGCGGCGGTTCGGTCGGCCAGTTGTCGGGATCGGTGGGGTCGGCGATGTCCTGGATCGGCGGCCAGAGAGTGACGGTGCCGCCGCTGTCGGCGCGAGCGGTATCGTGCGACAGCCCCTCTTCTTCCATGGCCCCCTCCCGAAGGTCGGGGCGCGTGAAGACGATGTCGACCGCGTTCAGCACCTCGGGAAGGGTACGGAAAGAGTACTTGAGCGGCACCCGCGTCACCTCGGCGTGCACCGCGCGGGCCGAGAACTCGTACTTCCGGCCCGCATTGACGAACTCTTCCGGGTTGGCGCCCTGGAAGGAGAAGATCGACTGCTTCTGGTCGCCCACCGCGAAGATGGTGCGCGGCCGATCGGCGGCACTCTCTCCGACGAAGAAATCTTCAACGAGGGCGTCGATCACGTCCCACTGCTGCAGGTTGGTGTCCTGCCCCTCGTCGACGAGGATGTGGCTGATGCCGGCATCAAGCTTGTAGCGGACCCAGGGCCCCTGCGACTCCTCGGTGAGGAGCTGGGCCAGCTTTTCGATGAGGTCGTCGAAATCGAGCAGCGAGCGGGCGCGCTTCTGGTTCTCGTAGTGGGTCGAGATGGCGGCGACGACCTCGAGCATCGCCTCGGAACGGGCGATCAACTCGGCGGCGACGCGTCGCTGGTGGAGCGCGGCGAGGCGGTCGGCCTCATCGACCACGCGAGCAGCGATCTCCGGCAACGCGATCAGCCCGGCCTTCAGCAGCAGCCGCTTTCTCGGTGCACCCTTGTCGGTGAGATAGGCCGCAAGCAGGGCGTCGGGCTCCGGATGCGGGAGGTGAACCTCGCGCAGGGCCTCGACAAAATCGCCGCCGCCACCGATGGCGAAGATCTGCGCGTGGTCCTCGTGGTCGAGCCCGTAGCCGTGGCTCATCTCGTCGATGATGTCGTCTATGCTGCCCACATTGCCGACCAGTTGCCGCAGCTGGCGCCTGGCGCGAGGGACGTCGGCGAGGACGCGACGCAGCAGGCGCTGCTGGTTCAGCGCCTCGATGATGGCCTGCTCGATGGAAAAATCGGAGAGCAGTCCGAACAGGGTTTCAACCGCCCCGGCCTCGGCACTGCCGCGCAGGCCGGCGGCGAGGACGGACTCGCGGGCCTGTTGCAGCATTCCGTCGCGCTCATGCTCCTCCAGCACCTTGAAATCGAACGGTACCTTTGCTTCATGCGGGAAGCGGTGGAGGATTGCCTCGCAGAACGCGTGGATGGTCTGGATGCGCAGGCCGCCCGGCGTTTCGAGCGCGTGCGCGAAGAGGGCGCGGGCGCGGACCAGCATCTTGTCGGTGGGCGGAGTGCCGCCCAGCCGCGTCAGGTCTTCGACCAGCTCGGCCTCGCTGGCGAGCGCCCAGCGGCCGAGACGTTCGCCGACGCGGCCACGCATCTCGGCGGCCGCCGCCTTGGTGTAGGTGAGGCAGAGGATTTCCTCGGGCTTCACGCCACTGAGCAGCAGGCGCAGCACGCGGGCCGTGAGCACGTAGGTCTTGCCCGAGCCGGCATTGGCGCGCACCCACACCGAGCGGGACGGATCGGAAGCGTCGCGTTGCGCCTCGCCGATGGCGGGGGGCATGGGGTCGCGGAGGCGGCGTTCGTTGCTCACGGATCGTCGACTCCGGCGGTGAGTGTCCACTCGTCGGTACGGGCCAGGTGGTCGTAGTCACCCGGATAGGACTTGCGGCCGGTTTCGACACGCGGCCGGACGCGCGCGGTCATCGGTACATCGTGCAGCAGGAAGGTATCGACGTGGCGCTGCATCCTGCGTGCAATCTCGTCGACAGCGTCCATCAGCGCCATGCCCTTGGGCAGGCGGAACGGCGTCACCTGGAAGGCGGCGGGACCGAGGCCGATCTTTATATAGGTCAGCTCGGCGGTCTGGCGCGCGCCGATCTCCTCGAAGATGCCGGCATTGGCCATGGCCGCTTCCAGCAGCAGCTGCGGCGCATCGAAGTTGCGCATGTCGGCCGGGGCGGGGACGCCGCCGGTCTTGAAGTCGATGATCTCGACTGCACCGTCGCGCCGGATGTCGATGCGATCGGCCTTGCCGACGAGGACGAAGCCGTCGAGGGCCGGAAACGCCCACTCGCCCTTCCTCTCGGCGTGACGTTCGGCGATCTCGTCGTCGCGACCCCGCTCATAGGCAAGGAACTGGATTGCTGCGCGCTCGAAGCGCTTGAGCCAGATTTCCCGGCGCTCCTTGATGGCATCGAGGCCGGAAAAGGCCTGCTGGGCCATGCCCATCATCTCGCGGAGCGCTGCCCCGGATTCGAGGTCGAGGTGCTCCGATACCGCCTTTTCGAACACGCCGTGGATCATGGTGCCGCGCTCGCGGGCGCTCGGCTCGGTGCCGAGA
>JAEYYP010000131.1 GCA_023428425.1 Pseudomonadota bacterium | reverse complement strand
CTCGTGCCCATGCTGCAAGAGCGCGGAGCAACCGTTCGCGCGTATGACCCACAAGGACGCAAGCACGGCGAGGAGCTATTGCCGGGCGTTGTCTGGTGCGAGAGTCCGCTGGATGCAGCCATGGCGGCCGACATCGCTGTCGTGGTGACGGAGTGGAACGAGTTCCGCGCGCTCGATCTTTCGGCTCTCAAAAAGGCAATGCGCGGGTCGGTGCTCGTGGACCTCCGCAACGTCTACCAACCCCGCGATGCCGTCGAACAGGGGTTCGATTACAACAGCATCGGCCGCGCGGGTGTTTCGGCCAAAGCGTCAACGGCGTGAGGCGATATCGTCGAAGATCGTTTCCGTCCAGCGCTTCCTGCGCGAAGCACTGCGATAGGTCTGTACGCTACGAGACCTGGTTTCGGCCCGCGGACGCACATCGACGTTGATCGGAGGCGGGGTCGCCGTGCTCCCTTCGCGCGTGACCGGCACCGGTGTCGGCGCGGCATCCAAGGCGCCGACGGACATGCGCCCCGGCAGAGGCTCGACGGAGGCTGTCCGCGTCCTGAGGTCTCCGATCGGAACCGAGACCGAAGGCTCGGTCACGGCATTCCAGTTCTGGGGCGGCAGAGCCCGATCGGCACCGGCGACTGTTTGTGTCCGCTGCTGTGCTGCGACGGTAGAGGGCACGCAACGGTCGCCCGTGAAGGTCTCGCCCGAGCGGCATGCCCCGGAGCAGGCCGGGCCGTCGAATCGACGGACCATGGTCAGCATGATGGCGTCGGGCGTATCAACCCGCAGGCTGGCGTTGACGCGACTTGTGAAGCCGCTCATGGCGCGCCTGGAACCGCTGCCCCAGTCACCATCGATCTCGCCGAAATAGCAGCCAACCCGGCGCAGTTCTGTCTGCAGGGCGCGCGCAAGTTCATAACGATCGGTCGGAATGTCGGTCTCTTCGGCAACATCAACGACGCCACCCTGACGCCCGATGAAGATCTCCTGCCGGTCCCACGGCGCCGCGGCGACGTGAACGACCCGACCGCCCTCCGTCGCCCCGCGGACAACACGACGCTCGCCTGCCGCTACAGAGCGAAGCCGGCGACTTGCCTCGATCGGCGCGACCTTCTCGGCCTGGATGTTTTCTATGATCTGCCCGAGGCCGTCATCAGCCGTCGAGACGCTGAAGTTCGCAATCGCGAGTCCCAATCCCGCGAAAAGGAGGACAAAGCCAAGCCACATACGCATCGCCGCCCACCCGACACTCAAACGCTTGCGCGGGACCCACTCTAGACCTGCATCCATACGATCACGAACTCTCAATGCAAGTATTCTGTTATCGCATGAAAACCAAGAGGTGATCTTCAAGTTCCCGCGATATCACGCGTAATTTAGCAACAGCCCGACACTCAAACACCAGCCTCCGCGAGGTCATCAATCCGACGGACGTCAGGTGCGAAAACGCCTTACGGCCTCGTCACGCGGAAGCGATCACCATACCCACATTTAGTGTTCCAGCACGCGTTTGCCATCTACGTGTTGTGGAAAGCTTCACCAAACATCACCCACTCAGTGGACAACCCTGGGGAGGAGCTGGGGAAAACCTGGGGTCAATCGAGCGTGGCGGATATGACAACCTGCTGAACTTACGTACCCCGCAGGCCTCGCGAGCGGCCATTAGAATTTAACAAATCATTGGCGAATCGCGTAATTTGCGGCCGTGAGGGGGCAGATGTAGGTATTTTCGTGTCGTTTTTGCTCCGACTGTTCAGTTGTGGATGGGTGGGATCTAGCGGCGATAGCCACCTGTTGAGAACTTGAACAGTCTCGTGTTCCAGCCCGAGTTTGGTAGGTGCAATTTCGTCTAGCTGACGGCTGCGACACGCGCGGCCGATGCTCAACAGCCGGACAGCCCGCATCACCGTCGTGGGGCTCGTATCTACGAGCCTGCAATGGGTGGAAGACAGCAACTCCTCACACTGGCGGAGCGCCAACTCGGTGCGCGTAGGGGCTCTGGAATACCTTCTGAGAGGGCAATGCAATGAGACATGCTCTGGGCGTAATAGGCGTATTAGCGGCCGGCGTACTACTCGCCGTGTCGGCCGCCATGAACTGGCGATTTGGGTATAGTTTAGGAAAGACCGAGTTTGACGGGTTGATCTACGGATCGGCCAGCGCCGCAGCGGACTGCATGAAGGCCCTTGTGCCTTTCTTCTTTTTTGCTGCATGGCGCAACAAGATGTGGTCGCAGGCGGCCGCATCTGCCGTTGTCTGGGTGGTCGTTACGGCCTACTCGCTGACATCGGCTCTCGGTCATGCTGCGCTGAACCGGATGGACACCACCGGCCAGCGTGCGATCGAAGCGCAGACCTACAAGGATCTGCGGGCCGATCTGAAGCGGGCTCAGGAACAGTTGAGCTGGGTTCCGCAACATCGTCCGGCTGCTACCGTTCAAGGTGACATCGATACCTTGAAGACCAAGCGCGAGTGGAGCTGGACGAAAAGCTGTAGCTCTGTAACTGGCCCGCAAGGCCGTAAGTTCTGCGAGGAGTACAACGGATTCACGTCCGAGTTGGCGTCAGCAGAACAAGCGACTGTACTCGAAGCACGGATTACGGAGGTCAACGCAAAACTCGAGTCGTTCAACGCTGGCGCGGTGATGGCGGAAGCCGATCCGCAGGCAGCAGTTTTGACGAAATTGGCCGGCGTGTTCATGCCGTCCATGACTGTGGAGAATATGCAGACCGTCCTGACCATCTTCATCGCACTTCTGCTTGAAGTTGGTTCCGGCTTCGGAATGTATATCGCGTTCAGCCAGTGGCGCCTCTATGACCGCGCCGCTCCGCAAGCTCCCGCTATGGCGACGATGGCCTCTGCGGTGGTTGTTGCTGAACCCAAGGCGTTCCCGGTGGTTGGCAAGAAGCGAGCCAGCGCGAACGACAACAAGACTGCTACGACGCCTGCAGCCAAGCTGGTTGCGCCTGAAACAGACGTTGAGCGTTTTCACAAGGAGAGAATTGAGGTCAAGGAAGGATCAAGCGTTACATCTACTGAGCTTTACGAAGACTACTGCACGTGGTGTGAGGAACGTGAAAAAGAGCCTCTGGCTCTCCCCACCTTCTGCCGTGACTTTGGAGAACTCGGTGTGG
>JAEYYP010000090.1 GCA_023428425.1 Pseudomonadota bacterium | reverse complement strand
GCCGAAAGGCCGGCGCCTTTTGCGTTTCAGCGCCGAACCACCTGAAGCTGGAACTCCGGGCCGCCGGTGACGCGCTCAAGCGCCATCCACAGCGGGATCAACTGTTCCATGGCGCGGAAGGCTGAGCTGTCGCCGAGGTCGATGATGTCGGTCCAGCCGAAGGTTGCGAGCAGGGCGGTGACCTCGGACTTCGCCGCGGTGTCGTTGCCGGCGACGAAGGCGGTGTGCGGCTGCCCGAGCGCTGCGGGATCGACCATCAGGTGGGCCGAGACGCTGTTGAGGGCCTTCACCACCCGGACAGTGGGGAAGGCGCGCTGGATCAGCTCGCCGACGGGGGTGGCGATGGGCTGGTCGACGGCGTGGTCGTAGTTGGAGATGTCGATGAGGATCTTGCCGGCGATGTCGCACTGCGCGAGGTAGTCGACGGCGGGTTCGCCGGGCAGGGCGTTGACGATCCATTCGCCATGCGCGGCGGCTTCGGCGTAGGTGCCGGACGGGAGGGGGAGGTCGGCCCGGCCCGGGGAGCGGGTGCCGACCATCACGTCGTGACCCAGTAAATGCAGCTTGCGGGCGATGGCGCCGCCGACCATGCCGGTGCCGAGCACGCCGAACTTCACGGGCCGTCTCCTCGTATGGTGGCGATGCGGTAGGGGGCGAGTGCCTGATCGATGGCGGCGAGGCAGAGGGCGCGAGGTTCGGGCGCGAGGTGCCCGCTGGCGACGGCCGGGTAGAGGCGGCCGAGATACTGGCTGACCAGTGTCTCGGGGATGCTGACGGCGTCGAGCGCGGCGAACAGACGATCGACGGCGGCCACCGCTTCCGGGTGGGTCCAGTAGTAGCGGATGCGATCGGAGTAGCTGTAGTGGCGCTGCAGGTATTGCTCGGCGAGGCTGCCAGGGTAGTGCGAGCGCCAGTGGGCGGGGTCGGTGAGCATCAGCCGCTCCATCACGAGGGGCAGGGGCTCGCCGGGCTCCAGCCGAAGCTCGCCTGCGATGGCGGCGAGGCCGTACAGCGCCTCGCGCAGGGCGAAGGTGAGGCCGGGGCCGACTTTGAGTATGGCGAAGCCGTCGTCGACGAGCGCCGAAAGCGCCGAGGCGGGCTGATAGTCGGTCGAATGGGCTTCGAAGACGAGGCCGGGCAGGCGATCGAGGCACACCGACAGGTCGCGGGCGGCGGGCGGATCGTAGAGGACGACATTGGCGTTGCCGAACTCGACGCCGGGCTGGACGACGAGACCGATCACGCGGTCGAGCGCCTCGGCGACGCCCGCGGCGGCGAAGGCGTCGCGGTGGGCTGCGAGGGTCTGCTCTGCGGCGGCGGCGGCGGTGACCTCGATGGCTTCGATAGCGTGGGTGGCGCCGCCCGGCGGGGGGACTTCGGTGCCGATGATGTAGAGGGGCGTCGGCAGGCCGGCGGCATCCGCTGTGACTTCGGCGACGCGGGCGAGGCGCGCTGCACGCTCGGCGACGATGGCGTCGGGTAGGGCGGCGGGTTCGCCGGCGCAGCCCATCGAGCAATCGAGATGGATCTTGCGGAAGCCGGCGGCGACGTAGGCCGCGACCAGTGCTTCGGCTTTCGACATCGCGTCGACGGCGGGAAGCGACTTCCACGGGTTGGGGCCGAGGTGGTCGCCGCCCAGGATCACGCGGGTGGGCGGCAGGCCGGCGGCTTCGGCAATGCCGAGGACGAAGGCCCGGAAGGCGGCAGGGGTCATGCCCGTATAGCCGCCGTCCTGGTTGACCTGGTTGCAGGTGGCTTCGACGAGGACGGCGGTGCCGGCCCGCTTCGCCTCGCGGCAGGCGGCCTCGAGCACCAGCGGGTGGGCCGAACAGACTGAGGTCATGCCCGCCTGTGCGGCGATCCGCGTGTCGCCGAGCAGCAGGTCCAGCACTCGGTCGCGCGCGCTCATGCGAGGACGACCACCTTGGTGAGATGGCGCGGCGCAGCGGTGTCGAGGCCCTTCTGCTGCGCGACGCGCTCGCCGAGCACCTGCAGCGCGGGGAGGTAGACGAGCGGACGCAGCGCGGGCGGTACGTCGACCGGGAAGCCGAGGTCGCCGGGGCCGCCGAGCGAGATCACCAGGGCGCCCTTGGCGTGGAGTTCGCCCGCGACCTTCAACTCCGCCGCGAGGCCATCGGCGCTGTGGAGCAGGACGGCAACGGTCTGCTCGTCGACGAGACTGATCGGGCCGTGGCGGTATTCGAGCGGGTGGAAGGCCTGGGTCATGGCCTGGCTCATTTCCATGAGCTTGAGGGCGCCCTCGACGCCGACGCCATACTGGGCGCCGCCGCCGAGATAGACGAAGTGCGAGTGGCCGCCGAGCTTGCCCGGTACCACGGCGTCCACGGCCTTCAGCATGGCCTCGGCTGTCACGATGGCGGCGTCGGGGACGGTATGGCCGAGCAGTTGCAGGCCGAGTTGCAGCATCAGGCTTGCCGACGTGGTCATGACGATGCCCTCGCGCGGGTCGGTCGCCGCCGCGACGACACGGTCCGAACTTGCGGCAAGGGCGCTGCCCGTCTCGACGGTGATGCCGATGACCGGGATGCCGGCGGCGCGGCTGGCCTTCGCTGCGGCAACCGTTTCGGTGGTCTCGCCCGAGCGCGAGATGGCAACGACCTGCACGGTGCCGGTGCCCGACCAGTAGTTGACACGTCGGTTGGTCCACTCGTCGCCGGGAACGGCGATGGCCTGCCTGCCGGCGGCGTTGGCAGAGGCGGCGAGGGACATGGCAAGGTTGTATGACGATCCGCAGCCGACGAAGACGGTCAGGTCGGCCTCGGGCAGAGGCTCCAGCGGTTGGGCGGCGGCTCTCCGCCAATAGGGGAACTGTTCGAAGATCGTCTGTTCTGTGGCACCCACGGGCTGCCCCTTCTTACTTGACCGAACCTGCCAGCAGGCCCGTAACGAGATAGCGGTTGAGGAAGATCACCACCAGTGCCGGGATCAGGATGGCGATGGTGCCGCTGGAGGTGATCAATCCGTAGTCGATGAAGTTCTTGGTGACGAATTCGGGGATCAGCACCGTGAGCGGCTTGGTGACCTTGGGCGAGAAGATCAGCGGTACGAGGTACTGCCCCCAGGCGCCCAGGAAGGTGAGAATGGCCGCGGCCGTGAGACCGGGCCCGACCAGTGGCAGGACGATGGAGAAGAAGATGCGGAGGCGTCCGGCGCCATCGAGTTGCGCGGCTTCCTCGAGTGCGACCGGCAGGGCGTCGAAGACGGATCGCATCAGCCACAGGGTGAGCGGCAGATAGGCCGAGACATAGATCAGCGTGATGCCGAGATAGGTGTCGATCCACCTGAGCGAGATCATCAGGCGGTAAAGCGGGATGAGCACGGCGTAGCCCGGAATGGCGAGCGTGGCGACGACGACGAGGAACACCACCCGCTTGCCCGGAAAGTCGAGGCGCGCAAAGGCGTAGCCGCCGAGCGCCGCGATGGCGACGCAGAACAGCGTGGCGAGGCCAGAGGTGACGACGCTGTTGATGAGCGCGGCGCGAAACTGCTCCCACACCAGCACGCCGCCGATCCTCTCAACATTGATGCCGAGCAGGCGCAGGAAATGATCGAAGGTGAAGTCGCGCGGGAAGAAGTTGATCGGCCGCAGCGAGAAGTCGGACGACGGCGTCACCGAACTGACCAGCGTCCAGTAGATGGGGCCGAGCGACCAGAGCAGCAGCAGCGCCAGGCCGGTCCAGGTGACGATGCGCTGGATGGGACCGGCCTTCATCACTCGAACCTCGTGGTGCGGTAAAAGCGGAGCACGAAGACCAGCGAGACCAGCAGCGAGATCGCCGTCAATACCAGAGACAGCGCCATGCCGTAGGAGAAGCGCAGGTTCTGGAAGGTTTCGAGGTAGATCTGCACGAGGATGGGCCGCGTTCCGAGGTTGGCCCCCGCCAGCACCCAGGCCTCGTCGAAGATGTTGAACGCGGCGACGGTGGAATTGGTCATGGCCACGGCCGCGGCACTGCCGATCAGGGGCAGGGTGATGGTGAAGAACATCTGTGGCCGCGTCGCGCCGTCGATATGCGCGGCCTCGTAGAGGGGCTGCGGGATCGACTGCATGGCGGCGAGCACGATGACGATGGTGAGCGGCAGCATGCGCCAGATGTGGACGACCACCACGGCGAGCATGGCGCTGGTGCGATCGTTGAACCAGACATGGTTCTCGAAGGGCAGCCCGAAGGCGACGAGAATGGCGTTCAGCAGGCCGGCACCGGGCTGGTAGATGAAGAGCCAGATCACCGAATTGACGACGCCGGGCAGGGCCCAGGGCAGGATCACCGCGGCGAGAATCCATTGCCGGCCGACCTTGACCTGGTTGATGAGCGATGCGGCGAGGATACCCACCACGGTTTCAACGGTCACCGCGATGGCGACGTATATGAGGGTATTGCCCCAGGCGAGGCCGACATCGGCATCGGTGAACATGCGGATGTAGTTGCCGGCGCCGATGAACGGGGTGCCGGCCTGCATCGGGTTGATGCGGTGGAGGCTGTCCCACAGGGTCTGGCCGAGCGGCACAATCACCAGAGCGAGCATGGTGACGATGATGGGTGTGACCATCAGCAGGCCGAGAACCGCAT
>JAEYYP010000074.1 GCA_023428425.1 Pseudomonadota bacterium | reverse complement strand
TGAGGGGGCTAGGCCCGGGACGGCCCCCTCCCGGCCTCCCCCATGAAGGGGGAGGTGAAGAGGGTGCGCGCTGCCGGGGCGGTTGGACTCAGATATCCAGCGGGGCGTTGTCGACGACTTCCTTCATGACGAAGAAGGTGCGGGTCTGGCGGACGCCGGGCAGCGCGATCAGCTGCGTGCCGTGCTGTCGGTTGAAGTCGGAGATGTCGCGGACGCGTATCTTGAGGAAGTAGTCGAAGTCGCCGGCCACGAGGTGGCAATCGATGACGATCTTCAGCTTCCTGGCCGCGGCCTCGAACGCGGCAAAGCTCTCGGGGGTCGAGCGATCCAGGACGACGCCGACGATCACCAGTGTGCCGAGGTCGAGCCTGTGCGGGGCGAGTTCGGCACGGAAGCCGGTGATGTAGCCGGCCTCAACCAGACGCTGGGTGCGGCGGTGGCACGTAGCGGCAGAGACCCCGACTTTCGCCGCCAGATCAGCGTTCGACAGGCGTCCGTCCTTCTGCAGCAGGCGCAGCATCCGCAGATCGATGCGGTCGAGTCCGGCGGAAGATTCTTCCGTAATGTCCACCACGAGTTGAGCAGCCTCTCGCTAGCGCCAGAACGATCTTTCGTTTGTAGCGTACGGATGACCAAGTCTGAAAGCACCTTCGGCGACTTGATTGCTAGGTTGCGGCATCATTCCAACAGGGGTTTGCCATGCTCGAGACGTTCGCCCGCTATCCGCTCACCTTCGGACCGACGCCCATCGAGAAGCTCGAGCGGCTGTCGGCACACCTCGGTGCGGGCGTTGAGTTCTACGCCAAGCGCGAGGACTGCAATTCGGGGCTGGCGTTCGGCGGCAACAAGCTCAGGAAGCTCGAATACATCATCCCCGATGCGATCGCCTCGGGCGCAGATACGCTGGTGTCGATCGGCGGGGTGCAATCGAACCACACGCGCATGGTGGCGGCGGTGGCGGCCAAGATCGGCTTCAAGTGCCGGCTGGTGCAGGAAAGCTGGGTGCCGCACGAGGATGCCGTCTACGACCGGGTCGGCAACATCATGCTGAGCCGCATCATGGGCGCCGACGTGCGGGTGGTGGACGACGGGTTCGACATCGGCATCCGCGACAGCTGGAAGAACGCCATCGCCGAGGTGGAAGCGGCCGGCGGCAAGCCCTACGCGATCCCGGCGGGTGCCTCGGTGCACAAGTTTGGCGGGCTCGGCTATGTCGGATTTGCCGAGGAAGTGCGGGCGCAGGAAGCGGAACTCGGCTTCCGCTTCGACTATATCGTGGTGTGCACGGTGACCGGATCCACCCATGCCGGCATGGTGGTGGGCTTTGCCGCCGACGGTCGCGCCAACCGCGTGATCGGCATCGACGCCTCCTGCACGCCCGCTCAGACGCGCGAGCAGGTGCTGTCGATCGCGAAGCACACAGCGGGCCTGGTGAAGCTGGGCCGGCCGATCACGACCGAGGACGTGGTGCTGAACGAGGACTATGCCTACCCGGTCTACGGCGTACCGTCGGAGGAGACCAAGGAGGCGATCCGGCTCGTCGGGCGGCTCGAAGGGATGATCACCGACCCGGTTTACGAGGGCAAATCGATGCAGGGGATGATCGACCTGGCGCAGAAGGGCGTCTTCCCCAAGGGTTCGAAGGTGCTCTACGCGCACCTGGGCGGAGCGCCGGCGCTCAACGGCTACGGCTACACCTTCCGCAACGGCTGAGCCCGGGCGACGGGCGCAGGGCTCGTATCCCGCCGCTACGACCAACGACACGTTGACGGGCGGTGGCGCGAAGAGGAGCATCGGGGGTTCCACACAGGGAGACTACCCGAATGACTATCGCCAAGGCCGGAATGGCCCTGCTGCTCGCTTCCACCTGCGCCTTCGCCGCCAGCGCCGCGCTGGCCGAGACGGTGAACGAGGTAACGGTGATGAACGGTGCGCGCGCCGTGCCCGCCACCGTCGTCGTGCCCGACGGGGAAGGCCCCTTCCCCGCCGTGGTGATGAACCATGGCCATGGCGGCGGCCGGCAGGAAGGCGGCGGCTTCGGCAAGCTCGCCTCGGCGCTGGCGGAAGCCGGGATCATGACCATCCGCATGGATTTCCCCGGCACCGGCGACAGCAAAGAGCCCTTCACCGAGGGCACGCTGACCAACATGATCTCGGACAGCAACGCCAGCCTGGCCTACCTGCTGGCGAACTTCCCGGCGGATGCGGAGAAGCTCGGCATCCTCGGCTACTCGATGGGCGGCCGCGTCGCGCTCACCATCGCGCAGGCGCCCGACAATCCGTACAAGGCGGTGGGGCTGCTGGCGCCGTCGGCCAATCCGGGCAAGGGGCTGCTGCTGTTCTTCGCCGGCTCGGAGGCCGAGTACGAACGCCTCTACGCCGAGGCCTCGACCGACAAGGGCTATGCCGACTACACGACGATCTACGGCCAGCAGCAGCAGCTGAGCAAGGCGTGGTTCGACGAGCTGCTGGCCTCGAGCCCGCTCGACGGGATTTCGGCCTACACCGGCGCGATGCTGGTGGTGCATGGCGACAAGGACACGGTGATTACGCCCGAGGAGAACCAGGCGGTGGTGGCGGCCTATCCGGCCGCGAGCATCGTGACGGTGCCGGAGGCTGACCACGGCTACGGGTTTTACTCGGACCAGCCCGACGTGACGAAGCTGGTGCAGGATTCGTTCGCGGCGTTTTTCAGCGAGAACCTGAAGTAGGCACCGGCAGCGGTGCGGGTGCTGTGCCTGTGCCGCCCCCTTCACCACCCTTCGGGTGGTCCCCTTCCCCCGTTTCACGGGGGAAGATCACAAGCGGCCTGCTACTGCCCGATCCCCTCGTCCAGCAGCCATTTTGCGATCGGCCAGGTGTTGGCGTAGTGCTCGAGGCAGAGGTCGGTGAAGCCGGGTTGGCGGGCGGTTTCGGCGGGGAGTTCGATGTGGGTGTAGAGGCCTTCGTAGAGGAGGTACTCTATGCGGTCGGTGTCTGTGGTGAAGCCCTTGGGGAGCAGCTTCCGGGTCTTGCCTTCGATCCGGTACGGCCCCTTTGACCTGACCGACTCCACAGCCGCGACCAGCGCCTTGCCGGAGCGGGGGTGGAGGACGGACTGGCGGTAGTCGTCGAGCATGGGCTTGTCGAAGCCGTAAAGGCCGACGCCGAGTTGCACCGAGTGCGCGGTGACGCCGAACCAGAAGCCGGGCTGCTGCCAGCCCTTCTTGTCTCCGTGCCAGAACCACAGCCCAAGGTGATCCTTGTAGGGGCGCTTGTCCTTCGAGAACCGGATATCGCGGTTCACGCGGCCGATGGAGCCGTTGACCCTGGGGTCGAACTGCACGCCGGGCGAGATGGCGCGGAGGCGCGGGCCGAGTTCGGCGACAAAGGCCTTGCCGGCTTCGACGTAGCCCTTGTCATAGAGGGCGCGGTTGGCGTCGAACCAGGCCTTCTCGTTGTGGGCGGCGATACCGGCGAGGAAGGCGATGGTTTCGGCGGGGAAGGTGAATCCGGACATGGAGTTAGGCGCAGTTCCTGAAGTGACGCCTACTTGAACTCGGTCACGCGCTTGATGCGGTAGGCCTGCTTCTCTTCGAGGCCGTCGAGCCACGCATCGGCCCAACGCGGGTGTTCGGAGAACTGCTCGGGCGTGATCGGCTCGAGTTCGTAGCGTTCACGCACGAAGGTATCGGCGGCGGCCTGGGCGGCAACAGTATCGAGGAAGGCCGTATCGAAGACCAGCGCGCCATCGAAATCGACGCTCGAGAGGTTGGCCCCGGTGAAATCGACCACGCCGAAGATGGAGCCGCGGAAGGTGGAACCGGCCATTTCGGCATCGGTGAACTGAACCTTGTGAATCACGGCACGGTCGAAATTGATGCCGAAGCCGCGGGCCCTGGCGAAGCCGGTATCCTTGATGATGGCGCCGGTGAAATCGGTGCCCGACAGCTGGGTGCCGCGTTCGAAGCCATCTGCCTCGCCGATGAGCGAGGGGAAGGACGCGAGGCCGAACTGGCTGCCGTTGATCGTGGCATTGCGGAAGCGGGCATGTTCGAGCGACGCGCCGCTGAGGTCGGCGGCGATCAGCAGCTGGCGATCGAAACTGGCGAAGCGGAGGGAAGCGAAGGCGAGGCGGAGCTCGGTGCCCATAGTGGCGGCCTTCACTTCGGCGAAGCTGAAATCGGCGCCGACCAGGGTCTGGAAGTCGGCGAGGTGGTTGTAGATCAGAATGGCCATGATCTGACCGCGCTCGGGCGACAGAGGCCGGTCGGACATGACGCCGGTCTGCTCGCCGGAGAACTGGACGTTGACGCCAGAGGCCTCGAGCTGCCCGCGGACCTTTTCCGATGCGGCGAGATCGGTGCGGCGGAGAAGGCCCGAGGACATCAGCAACTGCTCGTCGATATCATCGAGCGGGGTGCGGAGGTAGCGGTAGGGGCGCGCGGCGGTGCTGGCGGCGACGATGCGGGCGCGCAGCGAGGGGCTGAGGTCGGAGATGGCGGGGGCGCCGTTGCCGCTGGCGCGCAGCTCGTCGACCTCGCGAGCCACCTCGGCGCCGATGTTCAGGATTTCGGGGACGATGGACGTAGAGCGCTGGGCCTCGCCCAGTTCGATCTGGCTCTGGATGAAGCGGTTCTGCTCCTCGATACGGGCGTTCTGGTCCTCCATGAGGCCGATCTGGGTGCGCAGCAGGTTGTTCTGCTGGAAGAGCAGCGCCGACCCCGCGAGGGCGGCGATGGCGGCGATGAGCGCGGTGATGGATCCCAGCAGCCAGCGACGGGTCGAGACCCAGGCATAGCGGGCCAGCGCCATTTCGGCGAGGTTGCGCGCGGCCTCGGTGGCTTCGGCGACGCGCTGCTCGGCGGCGAATTTCGCGACGTCGGCGAGCGGGCGGGCGAAGCGCTCCATCTCGAATTCGGCGCGCTTGAAGACTACGCCCCAGATGCGGCGGCGGAATAGCGCGATGAGGCCAGCGACGATGACCGCGATGAGGAACAGGCCGAAGAGAATGCCGAAGACCTGTCCGGCGTACTGCACCAGTACATCAGCCCCGAAATTGGCGATCGGGATGCCGACGCCGACGCCGATCAGGAACACGACGATCGACAGGCCGACGATGCCGATATTGTGCGGGGAAGACTTCCCCGACGGCTTCGGCTCGTCGCTGATATCGGACTCTTCGCTCAAGCAGACCCCCTGCAACAACAGGACGTTAGCCGAGCGCGCGGAGTTGCGACAGAGGGATTACGACTGGACCGGGAAGCAGGCCTCGGCCCGGAGCGTCGGGCCAAGGACGAGGGCGGTGACGAACTGCGGGGCGGCGGAGACGAAGGCATAGCTGATGGCCACGGTGGCGAAGCCGGTGACGCCGCGACACGTGGTGCTGGCATTGACGGTGAGGTTGGCGGCCTGGAGCGGCACGCCAAGCTTCGCGGCCTCGCCGATAACCCAGGTGCTGGTCTTGTTGGCGTTGTAGGTGCCTGAGTTTGTGCACTGGGTCTGCTGCACGCCGATGCAGCGGGCAGTGGAGATCGCCAGCGACTGCATGGCCTGCTGGGTCCAGAGCGCCCGGCCATATTCGACGGTGCCGACGATGATGAGCAGCAGCGGCACGGCGACGAGCGCGAACTCCAGCGCGCTGGCACCGCCCTCGTGGCCCAAGAAGCGACGGAGGATGCGACGCGGGCGCATCACTGGACCTGCACCAGGGCGCTGGCGCTGATCCAGCCGGCGCGGGAAATGCCGAGCACGCCGAACATCGGGTTGTACATCTGCCTGCCGGTGATCGCGACATACTTGCCGGCAAAGCCGCCGCCGCTGGCGCAGGTGGAGCCGCAGGTGACCGCGCTGCCCCACGTTACCACGCTGCCGCTCGCCGAAGGGCAGTAGCACCTGTCGGCATTCGAGGCTGTGCCGGAGGTAGCGGAAACGCCCGACGTGCGCGTCGCCGCGGGGCCGTTGTTGATCACCACCGCCGCGTCGATGGTGGTGGGGACCAGCGTCACGAGGCTCTGCGCCAACCCCGCGCCGCCGGTCGACGATACGCTGGTGCCGTTGACGACGGCGTAGTTGGACGAGGCGGAGACGGCCTGGGTCACATTGAAGCGCATCACAAGGTTGAAGCCGAAATCGAGCATGACGCCGAGGATCAGCAGCATGATCGGCACGAGCAGCGCGAACTCGACGGCCGAAGCACCCGCTTCGGCGCTAAGGAAGCGGCGCCGGATCACTGCACCAACCTCGGGCGGGCGCTGCCGCCACCGGCCGCCGCGACGCATTCGGAGGCGGCCGTGGTGCCGCCCGACAGCGTGATCTGCGAACCGATGAGCTGCAGGCAGGTGCTGCCACCGGCGACGCCCGCGCCGCCGCTCATCGTGATGGCCCCGACGGGGAAGTAGAAGGCGCCGCTGATCTTGCCGCCGCCACCGCCTTCGGCAAAGGTCGCGCCAGCGGTGATGGCGGCAGGGCCGATGACGGCGAGCTTGGCGAGGGTGCCGGAACTGGGCGCGGTGATCTCGATGTTGCTGTAGCCGGCGGCGACGCAGAAGGCGGTGTTGGCGCACGAGCCCGAGGCCGGCACCGACTTGCCCGAGAGCACGATGGTGACGTTGGTCGCCTTGACCGAGATGGTATAGCCGGTGCAGGGCGAACCGCCACCGCCACTGGCACCTAGGGCATAGTAGCCGTCGATGGTGTAGACCCCTGCCCCCATGACCACCGCGCCCGCCAGGTTGACGTTGCCGCGGATGTCGTGCTGGTCGGCCGCGCTGACGACGAGACAGGAACCACCGCCGCTGGGGCCCCAGAGGTTGCCGCCGAGTTCGAAAGTGGTGGCGTCGGCCAGGTAGGTCTTCGAGCCGCCGCCGAGGAATATGGCGTCGCCGGCACCGCTGGGCCCGATCTGGAACACGTTGGTGGTGCCCGAGCCCATGGTCAGGGTGGCGCCGCCGCCATTGGCGATGCCTCCCTGGAAGCGGAAGATGCTCGGCCCGGCGAAGGTGGTGGCGCCGCTCGACGTGTTGCAGAGGCTGAAGGTCGAGCCGCTGCACGTGGTCGCGCTGCGGCCCATGTTGAACGTACCGGCACCGAAGCTGGTGACGACGCTGCCGGCGGTGCTCATGCCCTTGGCGAAGTTGAACGTGCCGGCGCCGAAGGTGACGGTGCCGCTGCCGCCGGTGGCGAAGGTCTGGGCGAAGTTGAAGGTACCCGCTCCGAAGGTGGTGCTGCCGTAGGAGGTGGCGGTAACGGTGCCGCCGAAGGTGTACTTGCCGGGGCCGAAGATGGTGGTGGCCTGGAGGGGGAGCGGTCCCGAAAACCTGTAGGTGGTGTCGGCGGAGCCCGAGGGATTGAAGCTGAAATTGATGCCACCGCCAAAGGTCAGGTTGGCGAAGTTGTAGACTGCGCCTGATGTCTGCGGACACGTCAGCGTCCATGTGCTTCCGGACTTGTTGGCGCTGCACCCGGCCGCGGTGGCCTGTGCCTTGGTGGACGTATCGTTGTAGGCAAAATCGATGGAGTAGCCGCCGGTCGGTGCGGTGACGGCCGGAGCGTCGGGCGATGTCTGCCCGGCGAGGGTGGCGAAGCGGGCGCGGGCGGTGGCGACTGCGGCGTTGCCGGCCAGCGGGTCGGTGGTGGTGGCCTTGGTAATGGACTCGGCGGTGATACCGGTGCAGGGCTGGCTCACCGTGGTGTCGTAGGTAACTGACTTGGCCGTGATCCGCGTGCCGCACGGCACCTCGATCCGGGCGTTGGACGAGACCGCACAGCTGCTCGCCGAAATGCTGGTGCCGCCCGACAGGGTAACGCCGGTCTTGGTCGCATCGAGCGCGATGATGCAGCCGGAAACACCTGCCCCCAGTTCGGCATAGGACAGAGTGACGACACGGACGGTGTTGGAAACGCCGAGGATGGGGGCCAGGAACAGGGGATTGTCGACGGTGATGACGGCCCGCACCGCCTTGTTGGCGGAGTTGCGCGGCGAGGTGACGAGATCGACGGCCACATTGGCGGGCGCGACGCCGTTCAGCTCCCCTACCCGCTTGGCGGCGCTCGACATCAGGACGGTGGAACTGCCCGAACTATAGGCCAGGGCGCCCGCATAAGCTGCGAGATCGGCGGTGCGCTGGTTGCTGGCCTGGACCGAAAGCGAGTGGCCATACTCGGCGACAAGTCCGGTGACGCCGAGGAGGATCGGCAGGGTCAGCGCAAAGATGACCGCGACATTGGCTCGCGTGTCTTCGATGAGGCGGTTGAAGAGCCCAAGTCTCTCGCTCGACAATGATCTGAGCAGCGGGAGGAACACGCGACGTCAACATCCTTCAAAATATGGGTTTATCCATACCTCGCGGGGACTTAACGAACCTTAACCAATCAATCACGAAAACAGGCGCGAAGCGAACTTATCGACGGCTTTCTACTGCTACCGCTCGATCCAGACGGGTACGGACTTGAAGGCAGGCGTATGCGAGCGCGGATCGACTGCCGTGCCGCAGAGCACATTGGCCTCGGGGTAGTAGGCGAGTGCGGAACCGCGCGGCAGGTCGAAGGTGACGGCAGTGCCTTCCATGCGGCCATGGTCTGAACACAGCGTGATGCGGGCGCCGTCGGCGAGGCCGAACTTCGCCATGTCCTCGCGGTTGAGGAAGATGGCGTCTCGGCCGGCCTTCATCCGGTAGCTGTCCTGCTCCTCGTAGATGATGGTGTTGAACTGGCCCTCCGAGCGCACGGTGGCGAGGGTCAGTTCCGTGCCGGGCAGCGGCGTGGGCGTGACGACGAAATGGGCGCGGTTGTCCGGCGTGCCGAATGTCGGGGCGTGGAGCACGCGGTTCTTGATGTGGAACTCGCGCTTCGCCACATCGATGTCAGCCAGTTGTTCGAGGCCGGGGACGATCGTGGCGATTGCCGCGCGAACCTTGGAGTGCTGCTTGAAGGCGGCGAAATCGATGGGGCTATCCGGCAGCAGGTGGGCGGCCAGGTCGCAGAGAATGACGGTTTCGGGCCGAACGTTATCGAGCCGCGTGATGCCGCCATCGCTGAGGCGGACATAGTTGAACATCGACTCCTGCGTGGTGGGCGACCATTCCTCATCGCGGGCGGTGACGGGAAGGATGAGCACCTCGCCATCGCCGAGGCCGTGGACGTGGCCGCGATTGAGCGTGGTGGTGAGGAATAGCTTGAAGCCGATGGCGCCCATGGCGCGGGTGGCGAAGGCGGTATCGGGCGTGGCGCCCCACAGGTTGCCGCCCATGATGACGGCGGCGTCGATCTCGCCCCGTTCGGCCGCCTGCAGCCCGGCCATGGTGTCGAGGCCCTTCTCGCGCCCGAGCGCGATGCCGAAGGACCGCTCCATCGCCGCGAACACCTGTTCGGAGACGACGGGCTTCACGCCGATGGTACCGATGCCCTGGACGTTCGAGTGGCCGCGCAGCGGCAAGAGACCTGCATAGCGCTTGCCGAGCATGCCGCGCAGGAGGGCGAGGTTCGCGATGGCCTCGACGTTGGCCGTGCCGTGGAGGTGATGGGTCATGCCCATGCCCCAGGCGAAGACGACGTTCTGGCGGTTGGCGTACCGGGTAGCGACGCGTTCGATATCGGCGCGGGCGATGCCGCAGGTGGCCTCGATGGTGTCCCAGCCGAGGTCGTCGAGATCGGCCCGCAGGTCGATGAAGCCGGTGGTGTGCGCGTCGATGAAGGCGCGATCCTCGGCGCCGATGGCGAGGATCGCCTTCATCAACCCTTTGAGAAGGGCGATGTCGGAGCCGATGCGGGGCTGCAGGTAGTCAGACGCGATCTCGGTGCCGCCCGACAGCATCGAGCCGGGGCTCTTGGGCACCGCGAACTTCACGAGGCCGGGTTCCTTCGCCGGATTGATGACGATGACGTCGCCGCCGCGGTCGCGGCAGTGTTTCAGCATGTGGATGAAGCGAGGGTGGTTCGACGAGGGGTTGGCCCCGATGACGAAGATGAGGTCGGCGCCGGTCAGGTCCTCGAGCTCTACCGTCGCGGTGCCCTTGCCGATGGTGGTGGCGAGGCCCTCGGAGGTGGCCTGGTGGCAGTAGTACGAGCAGTTGTTGACGTTGTTGGTGCCCCAGGCGCGGGCCAGCAGCTGGAAGACGAAGCCGGCTTCGTTCGACGAGCGGCCGGAGGAATAGAAGAAGCTGCGGTTGGGATCGGTGGTCTTGAGGTGCGCGGCGGCATGGGCGATGGCGAAATCCCAGCTCACCGGCTCGTAGCGGACCCCACCCTGCCGACGAAACAGCGGGGTGTTCAGGCGGCCGAGCTTTTCCATCTCGCGGCCGGAGAGCTGCTGGAGATCGGCAAGCGGATGGAGGAAGGCCTCGTTCGGAATGGCCGGCTGGATGTCGGTGGATTGCGCCTGCACCGACTTGTTGCAGACGGACGGGAACTCGCCGAGCTCGTTCGTCATGCCGCCGCGCTGCCCGCCCATGCCATAGGCGCAAGCCTTGCAGGTATTGTGCGAGGTCAGCGCCTTGGCGGCCTTGCCGAGGCCCATCCGGCGGATGGTGTCGACAGTGTAGAGCAGCTTTTTGGGGCCACCACCTACGATGCGGGGCCGGTCGTCGATGGTCATGCGCGTCTCCTCGAACGCGGGGTGTAGCACGACAAGGTTCGTCGCGGCAGTCCGGGAACAGGCGCCGCGAGGCGACGTTGGGTCCGCAGGAACCACGGAGGAATCCCCCATGAAACGTCTCGCCATCTGCCTTGCAGCACTCGCCTTCACCGCTCCTGCGCTGGCTCAGGACGCCACCGCGACCGCCAACATGATGGACCTCGAGGGCAAGAGCCTCGGGACGCTGGAACTGACGAATGTGGACGGGCATGTCCACATTTCCGGGGCCTTGACCGGCCTGCCGGGCGGCGACCACGCGATCCACATCCACGAAACGGGCGACTGCGATGCGGCCGGGAAGTTCGAGTCGGCAGGCGGGCATTTCAACCCTGCCAGCAAGCAGCATGGCATGGAGAACCCAGAAGGTGCGCATGCCGGCGACCTGCCGAACATCGCGGCGACCGCAGAAGGCGGCGGCGCGCTTGTAGACATCGCCGCCGAGGGCGTGACGCTGGGTGAAGGGGACAACAGCCTGTTCGATGCCGATGGCTCGGCCATCGTCGTGCATGCCGATCCCGATGACTACCGCAGCGACCCGGCCGGCAATGCCGGAGACCGCATCGCCTGCGCCGTGATCGAAGCTGCGGCGGCGCAGTAACCACTCAGTGGGCCGGCCTGCTTGCGCCGGCCTGCACTTCGCCCCCGACGGAACGACCGTCGATGGTCGACGTTGGTGCGCAGGAGGGTTCCGCACATGTTGCACCAGCACATCAACCTGAGACCGAGAGCACCAGCGCCGTGGCTCGCGCGGCCGCTTCATGTCGACGAAAAGGAGGCATATGATCGGCGCATGAGCAACCTTTTCGACCTGATCGCGGCAGGCGATCTTGATGGCCTTCGCGCCGCCATCGCCCATGAGCCGGGGCTGTGCCGCACTCGACACGCCAGTGGCGCGTCGCTGGTGGCATGGGCGGCCTACGTGGGGAATGTCGGCGCGATCGCCGCGATCAGGGCAGTGCCGGTCGAACTGGATCCCTACGAAGCCATCATCCTCGGCGAAGACGAGGCACTCGACGCGGCGCTGGCAAGCGGCTGGGACTGCAACACGCTGTCGCCTGACGGGTTCGCGCCGCTGGCGCTCGCCGCTTTCTTCGACAACGCAGCCGCCTTCGAGAGGCTTCTACCGATCACCAGCGACGTGAGCCGGCAGGCCGAAAATCCGCAGCGGGTCGCAGCGCTGCATGCGGCGACGGCTAAACGGAACGCGGGCATGGTGGAGAAGCTGCTCCGCGCCGGCGCACAGCCGGATCAGGCTCAGGCCGACGGGTTCACTCCGCTGCAGGTCGCGGCGCAGCACGGCGACGGGACGATCGCCGGTCTGCTCGTGCTGTTCGGCGCAGACCCGCGGAAGACCAACGCCAAGGGCACGGACGCCGTGGCGCACGCTCGGACCGGCGGCCACGAGTGGCTGGCGCAGCGGCTCGAGGCGCTCGGCTAGTTCCCCATCGTCGAGCGGTGGGCCCAGCGGGTGGAGCGCTTCTCGATCCAGGCCATGACCGCATACATTGCGATGCCCTCGACCGCGAGCGCGAGCAGGCCGGCGAAGACCAGAGGCACATTGAACTGGCTCTGGGCCTGGCTCATCATCTGCCCGAGGCCGTTGTTCGAGGCGACCGTCTCGGACACCACCGAGCCGACGAAGGCGAGGGTGATGGCGACCTTCAGCGAGCCGAAGAAATAGGGCATCGAGCGCGGGATGCCGACCTTCAGCATGATGTCGAGCTTCTTCGCGCCGAGCGCCCGGAGGACGTCCTCGGTTTCGGGCTCGATGGTGGCGAGGCCGGTGGCGACGTTCACGACGATGGGAAAGAACGAGATCAGGAACGCGGTCAGCACGGCCGGGACGGTGCCGATGCCGAACCAGATGACGAGGATGGGAACCAAGGCCACCTTGGGGATGGCGTTGAAGCCGATCATCAGCGGATAGAGGCCCGCATAGATGGTCTTCGACCAGCCGACGAACAGGCCGAGCCCCAGTCCCGCGACGACGGCGAGGCCGAAGCCGACAAGCGTGGTGTAGAGGGTCTGCACCGAGTTGCGAGAGATCGGCCCCCAGTACTGGACAATGGCATGGAAGATGCGGCTGGGCGCCGGCAGGATGGTGTGCGGCAGGCCGGAAAAGGCGACGGCTACTTCCCAGAAGACAAACAGGCCGATGGTGTACAGCCAGGGCGCGAGCCGGATCCACGGGACCTTGAACTCGGCGGCGCGGACGGCGGGGCGGGCAGGAATGTCGGTCATGCCGCAACCCTCGCTTCGGCGATCTGGGCTCGCAGCTGCTGGACCTGCTCGTTGAAGGCCGGCTCGTACATGATGGCAAGATCGCGCGGGCGGGCGAACTCGACCTGGTGCTCGGCGATGACGCGTCCGGGACGCGCGCTCATCACGAAGATGCGGTCGGCGAGGAAAACGGATTCGCGCAGATCGTGGGTCACCAGCATGATGGTGGTGCCGCGCGCCGCGTGCAGGTCGCGGATGACGCACCAGAGTTCTTCGCGCGTGAAGGCATCGAGGGCGCCGAAGGGCTCGTCGAGCATCAGCAACTCGGGCTCGTGGATGAGGGCGCGGCAGAGGTTGGCGCGCTGCTGCATGCCGCCCGAGAGCTGCCAGGGAAACTTGTCGCCGAAGCCCTTGAGGCCGACAGTGGCCAGCAAGCCTTCGGCCTTGGCGACGTACTCGGCCTTGTTGGCGCGAAGACGGTGCCGGTGCTTCTCGACGATCTCGAGGGGGAGCAGGATGTTGTCGAGCGTGGTGCGCCAGGGCAGCATGGTGGGGTTCTGGAACGCCATGCCAACGATGGAAACCGGCTTGGTGACGTGCTCGTTGGCGACGATCACGGTGCCCTGCTGCGGGATATGAAGCCCGGTGACGAGCTTCATCAGGGTGGACTTGCCGCAGCCGGATGGGCCGACCACGGCGACGAATTCACCCTTGTTCACCTTCATGTCGAGGCCCTGCACGGCGAGCGTGCCCCCTGCCCCGCCGTAGCGCATGTCGACGTTTTCGATTGAGACCAGTGACATTCGAACCCCCGCGGTACTTGAGACGACCCCTCATCCGGCTGCCGCCACCTTCTCCCACATGGGGAGAAGGCGGTGTTGCCATGGCCCTGCCCACCGGACGCCTTCTTCCCTTGTGGGAGGAGGTGCCGGCAGGCGGATGAGGGGTGGCAACGCGCGGAGTGCCTTACGGCAGCATGCGCTCTTCCTTCGGCGGCAGGTACTGCGCGTCGAAGACGTCGGCGGCGGTGACGTTGCCCTTGAGGCCCATCGAGGTCTTGAGGGTCTCTATGGAGGCGGCGAGCTTGTCCATGTCGACGCCGCCCATGCCGTTCTCGACGACGTAGGGGGTCTTGATGTTCATGTCGATCGCCATCTGCAGGCGTTCCTGCTCGATGGCGGGATCGAGGGTCTCGTTCACCTTGATGATCGCGGCGGCGCCGGCGGCCGGGTCGGCAACGGCATCGGCGAAGCCCTTGGCGAGAGCCTTCAGGAAGCCCTTCACCGCCTCGGGATTGGCCTCGGCGAAGTCCTCGTTGACGAGGACGGAGTTGCCGTAGAGCTCGAGACCATGGTCGGCGAACAGGATTGTCGAGATGTCGTCGGCCGGGGTGCCCTGGGCCTTGAGGTTCAGAATCACCGAGAAGGCAAAGCCGAACACCGCGTCGACCTCACCCTTGGCAAGCATCGGCTCGCGCACGGGGAAGCCGATGTTCTCGATGGTGATGGCGCTGTCGTCGATGCCGGCAGCGGCCCTGAAGGCGGCCCACTGGGCGAAGGCGCCATCGGGCGGCGGGGCGCCGAGCTTCTTGCCCTCGACCGACTTCGGATCGTCGGTGATGCCCAGCGACTTGCGACCGACGATCGAGAAGACCGGCTTGTCGTAGACCATCATGACGGCCTTGACCTTCTGGGCCGGATCCTCGTCGAGGAACTTGATGACCGAGTTGATGTCGCCGAATCCCATCTGGTAGGCGCCGGTGGCGACGCGCGGGATTGCTTCCACCGAGCCGTTGCCGGTGTCGATCGTGACGTCGAGGCCCTCTTCCTTGAAGTAGCCCTTGTCGAGGGCAAGGAAGAAGCCGGCGGCCGGCCCCTCGAACTTCCAGTCCAGGGTGAACTTGACGGCAGTCTGCGCGGAGGCAGGCGAAGCCAGCAGAGCGGCGAGCAGCACGGCCGACAGGCCCGTGGCGAATTTCAGCATGGGAGATCCCCTTGTTTGCACCGGGGGTGATCAAACCAGAATATGCGGGGAGCGCAAGAGAGTTGCCCAATCTGTGGACAATTGTCACAGGCGGCTGCTTTTTGGGCATTAGGCGCCCGCGGCACGGCAAAGTTACCGTGAATTAATGTGCCACGGCGATGGCCGATGCTATCGTTTCGCGTGATTGTACGCCCGGTTGCGGGCCCAACCGAGTTTTGCGCATTGTTCCGGCAGATACTGATTTCGCTCATCGTTGCAGGAGCGGCAGCGGCCGCTTACGTCTTCCTGGTGCCCGGCGCGCCCGAGCAACTGGCACGGTTCGGCATCGAATTTCCCACAGCACCAGCAGACTCGGCGGCTTTGCCTGGCGGCAATGCGCAGGCGGCGGCCGGAGGTGGCGGCCAGCGCCCCGGCGGTGGTGGTCTGGGCGGCGGACGCGGCGGCGCGCGCACCATGATCGTGGTGACGGCGCCCGTCATCCTCGCCACCATCAACGACCGGCTGACCGCGATCGGCGAAGGCTCGGCAGCGCACTCGGTGACGGTGATGGCGCCGGCGACCGGCACCCTGGCCGAACTCCTGGTGCGGCCGGGGCAGGATGTCGCCGGGGGCGCCGTGATCGGTCGGCTCGATGCGGACGCGGAGCAGATCGCCTACGATAGGGCCAAGCTGACTTTCGACGACGCCCAGGCGGCGCTCGACCGCACCAACCGGCTCGCCGGCGCGAACAACGCCACGACGGTGCAGGTGAACGCGGCGCAACTGGCGCTAAGCACCGCCGACCTGGCGCTCAAGAACGCCGAGCTCGACCTCCGGCGGCGCACCATCGTGACGCCGATCGCGGGGACGGTCGGCCTGTTCCAGGTGAACCCCGGCAACATGGTGTCGGCGCAGAGCGTCGTGACCACCATCGAGGACACTTCGCATATCCGGGTCAGCTTCTGGGTACCGGAGCGCTATGCCGGTGCGATCAGCCCGGGCATGGCGGTGACCGCGAGCGCCGTCGCGCTGCCGGGCCAGACGATCGAAGGCGAGGTGAGCGCCGTCGACAACCGCATCGACCCGGCGAGCCGGACCTTGAAGGTCGAGGCCCAGATCCCCAACGACGACGGACGGCTGAAGCCGGGCATGAGCTTTTCGGTCGCGATGAGCTTTCCGGGCGAGAGCTTCCCGTCGGTCGATCCCCTGGCCATCCAGTGGTCGAGCGACGGTGCTTATCTCTGGAAATACGCCGACCAGAAGGTCGAGCGGGTGCCAGTGCAGATCATCCAGCGCAATTCGGACGGCGTGCTGGTGAAGGCCGAGCTGGCGGAGGGTGAGCAGGTCGTCACCCAGGGGGTCCAGCAGTTGACCGCTGGCGCCACGGTTCGCCTGCTCGATGAGCCAGCGGGCGCCGGAGGTGGCGAGCGCGGCGGCGGTGGCAACGAACGAGCGGGGAGCGCGCTGTGAGCATCCAGGGCCAGAACGAGCGCGGCGGCGCGATTGCGGGTCTGTTCGTCAGGCGCCCCGTGCTGGCCATCGTGGTCAGCGCACTGATCATCGTGGCGGGGCTGGCGGCGTTTTTCGGCGTGGAGGTGCGCGAGCTGCCGAGCGTCGAGCGCCCGACGCTTTCGATCAACACCAGCTTCACCGGTGCCTCGGCCGAAACGGTCGATCGCGAGATCACTTCGGCGGTCGAGGGAGCGGTCGCCCGGGTGCAGGGCGTGGCCGCGATTTCCTCCAGTTCGTCCTACGGCCGCAGCCGCGTTTCGCTGACCTTCAATGACGGGGTGAACCTCGACAACGCCACCTCCGATGTACGCGATGCGTTGAGCCGCATCACCAACCGCCTGCCCGACGGCGTCGAGACGCCGACCATCGTCAAGGCGGACTCAAACGCGCAGGCGGTGATTCAGCTGGCGGTGACATCGGACCGGCTGAGCAAGGACGAACTGACGGCGCTGGTCACCGACGTGATCGCCGAGCGACTCGCCGCCGTTCAGGGCGTGGCCGACGTGCAGGTCAACGGCTCGCAGAACCGGGTGTTCATCATCGACGTCGACCAGGTGAAGCTAGCGAGCCTGGGCCTGACCGTCGCCGACATCCGCGGCGCGCTCTCGACCATCGGCTTCGACAGCCCGGCCGGGTCGCTCAACGGGACCAACCAGAACATCGCCATCCGCGCGACCGCCGAAGTGAATACCCCGGCGCAGTTCGAGGCCATCACCATCAAGGGACAGACGCGGATCGGCGACGTGGCGAGCGTGGTGTTCTCACCGGCCGCCTCGAACTCCGGGTTGCGCAGCGACGGCAAGGCCGGCATCGGGCTCGGCATCGTGCCGCAGGCGCAGTCGAACACCGTCCTGATCTCGGAGGGCATCCGCAAGACCGTCGAGGACTTGCAGCCCTCGCTGCCGCCGGGCGTCGAGGTGCGGATTTCGTCGGACGATTCGGTGTTCATCTCGGGCGCCATCCACGAGGTGGAACGCTCGCTGATCATCGCCGTGATCGGCGTGATCGTCATCATCTTCCTGTTCCTGCTCGACTGGCGGGCGACGATCATTCCGGCCGTCACCATGCCGGTGGCGCTGATTGGCACGGTGGCGGGCATCTACGCCTTCGGCTTTTCGCTCAACATCCTGACGCTGCTGGCGCTGGTGATCGCTACCGGCATCGTGGTGGACGACGCAATCGTGGTGCTCGAGAACATCACCCGACGGCGCGGCATGGGACTCGGGCCCCGGGCCGCGGCCGTGCTGGGCACGCAGGAAGTGTTCTTTGCCGTGATCGCGACGACGGCGACGCTCGCCGCCGTGTTCATCCCGATCTCGTTCCTGCCGGGGCAGACGGGGCAGCTGTTTCGCGAGTTCGGGTTCACGCTGGCGATCTCGGTGGGATTGTCGGCGGTGGTGGCGCTGTCGCTCGCGCCTATGCTCGCCTCGCGGCTGCTGAAGCCGCACGTGGAGCGCAAGCCAAACCTCATCGAACGCTTCGGCGGCGTGCTTGCCGGGCTCTACCGCAGCTCGCTGCGGGTGGTGCTCGGCAACCCGCTGGTGGTCATCGTCGTGGCGCTGCTGTTCGCGGCGGCGGCAGTGCTGGCTTTCGGCGGAATACGGCAGGAGCTGACGCCGCCCGAGGATCGGGCATCGATCGCCATCAGCGTCAACGCACCGGCGACGGTCAGCCTCGACTTCACCCAGACGCAGATGCAGAAGATCGAGCAGTTGCTGCAACCCTACAAGGCGAGCGGCGAGGCTACGAGCATCTTCTCGATTTCGGGGTTCGGCTCGAACACCAACTCGGGCTTCATCGTGATGACGCTGGCGGACTGGGAGGAGCGCACCCGCAGCCAGCAGGCGATCACCGCCGAGATCAACCAGCTGCTGACGCAGGTGCCGGGCGTGCGCGCCGGTATTCGCCAGGGCAACAGCCTCGGCGTACGCGGTGGTGGCTCGGGACTGCAGGTGGCGCTCGTCGGCGACAACTACCAGACGCTGTCGGAAATCGCGAACCGGCTGGTGGACGAATTGTCCAAGGACGACAAGTGGGGTCGCGTCAGCACCAACTACGAGACAACACAGCCGCAGATGACGCTGTCGATCGACCGCGAGAAGGCGGCGGGGCTGGGCATCGACATCAACGGCCTCGACGCCACCATGCAGGCGATGATCGACGGCGCGGACGTGGGCACCGTGTTCATCAACGACACCAGCTACGCGGTGCGAATGCTGTCGACTTCGAGCCCCGTCAACGATCCCGGCGACCTCGAATCGATCTTCCTGCGGACCGCCGACGGGCGCTACGTGCCGATGTCCACCATCGCAACGATCGCCGAGGCGCCGATCGCGCCATCGCTCAGCCGCGAGGACCAGCGGCGGGCGGTGACGGTGACGGCCGCGCTCAGCGACGGATTCGCCCTCGGCGATGCCTATGCCGAAGCGGTGGAGATCGCCCGACCGATGCTGCCGGATGGCGTCGCGGTGATCCCGATGGCGGAAGCCAAGACGCTAGGCGAGAGCAATAACGGCCTCCTCATCACCTTCGGCTTCGCGCTGGTGGTGATCCTGCTGGTGCTGGCGGCGCAGTTCGAGAGCGTGTGGAGCGCCATCATCGTGATGGCGACGGTGCCCTTCGGGCTGGCCTGCGCGGTGTTCGCCATGGTGGTGACCGGGGTGACGATGAACGTCTACAGCCAGATCGGGCTGGTTCTGGTGGTCGGCATCATGGCCAAGAACGGCATCCTGATCGTCGAGTTCGCCAATCAGTTGCGCGACCGGGGACAATCGGTGCGCGAGGCGGTGGAGAATGCTTCCAACATCCGGCTCCGGCCGGTGGTGATGACGATGATCGCGACCGTGCTCGGCGGCGTGCCGCTGATCGTGGCGGGCGGTGCCGGCTCGGAAGCCCGCGCGGCGCTGGGCTGGATCATGGTGGGCGGCCTGACCTTCGCCGCAGCCGCGACCCTCTACCTGACGCCGGTCGCCTATCTGCTACTGGCACGGTTCTCGAAGCCGAAATCGGAGGAGGAAGCCCGGCTGCAGCGGGAGCTCGAGGCAGCGCGGGCGCTGGATGAACCCGACCCGATGGACCAGACCGGTCGCGGGCCGGCGCCCGCTCCCGCCGAGTAGCTCAGCGCGCCGCGAGCATGGCGCGGATTTCGGCATGGGCGGCATCGAGCTGCGCCAGCTCCTCGGGCGTAGGGTCGTTTCCGATGGAGGCGGCGCGGCTGCCTTCGGGCAGGATCGTCGGTTCGGGATGCCAGTCGAGATAGTAGTCGATGCCCAGCCCGGCCCGATCGACGGCCAGCGGGTCGGCGCCTGCGTCGAGGAGCAGGCGTGCGATCTCCACCTGCCCTGTTCGTGCCGCAACCAGCAATGGCGTGAGCCCGCCGTCCTCGGCGACGTCAGCGCGGGCGCCCCCCTGCAGAAGGGCCCGCACATTCTCTGGGCGGCCCGACAGCGTGGCGAACATCAGGGCGGTGTTGCCGTCGATATCGCGAGAATTGCGGGGGCCATCGACCATGAGCATGGCGATCAGCTCAGGGTCGCCATAGCTGGCCGCGAAGTGCAGCGGTGTGCGGTAGAGGATATCGCTGACGGCGCCGGGATTGGCCCCTGCGGCAAGCAGCACGCCCGCCACCTCGGTCGCCCCGCCCCAGGCGGCATGATGGAGAGCAGTCTCCGTGCTTTGGTCGAAGCGATGCGGGTCGGCACCGTGCTCGAGCAGTACCCGCACCACGTCGGCGTCCCGGGTGAACGATGCGAGCATCAGCGCCGTGCGCCCATAGGGGTCGTCGGGGCTGTCGGCCGGTGAACCCGCCTTGAGGAGGAGACGAACCGTAACGGCGCTGCGGCTGCGCGCGGCCCAGAGCAGGGCCCGGTCACCATTATGGTCGCGATACTCCGTGTCGGCACCGGCCTCGAGCAGCGCGCGCACTAACTCTACATCGCCGTCGCGCGCGGCGAACTGCAGCGGGGAGTAGCCGCTGCTGTACCACTCGGGCGGGTTGGGGGCTTCGCCGGCCGACAGCATGTCCAGCGCCGCTTCGGTATCTCCGGTCCTCGCTGCGGCCAGCAGGGCGTCGAAGTCGGCGCGAGCGGTGCCGGTCAAGGTCAGCAGCAGCGACAGAACCAGTGCGGCGCGTGGCATGGGTCCCCTCCCCGTTGCCTTGTTCGACGGCCGAACAAAGACGATCCTTGGGGACGAGGCAACAAAATGGGCGCGGGGCCCAAGGCTCCCGCGCCCAGTCGTCGTCGGGTGG
>JAEYYP010000027.1 GCA_023428425.1 Pseudomonadota bacterium | reverse complement strand
TGCCGATGCCGATGACGGCGATCTTCTGCTTGGCCATGAAACGGGCCCTCCCTTTGGGCGCGTATCTATGGGGAAGCTGCAGCCGAAGGGAAGGGGGACGAAGGGGGGATCGCGCTAGCGGACGAGGATGGCCCGGAAGTCGTTGACATTGGTGCCGGTCGGACCAGGGGAGAACAGGTCGCCCAAAGCAGCGAACGCCGTATAGGCGTCGTTGTTGGCCAGCATGGCGCGTGGGTCGAGGCCCAGCGCCCTTAGCCGCGAGGCGGTGGTGCCGTCTGCGAAGGCGCCGGCATTGTCGCCCATGCCGTCGATGCCATCGGTATCGGCGGCGAGCGCCGAGATGCCATTGACCCCGTCGATGGCCAGCGCGAAGCCCAGCAGGAACTCGCTGTTGCGTCCGCCCTTGCCGTTGCCACGGATCGTCACGGTAGTTTCGCCGCCCGAGAGGATCAGCGCCGGGCGGGGGAATGGCCGGTTGCGCACCGCGATCTCCCGGGCCATCGCCGCGTGCACGAGGGCCACGTCGCGCGCCTCGCCCTCGATGGCGTCGGAGAGAATATGGGCGGCAAGGCCGTCGCTCCTCGCCCCGGCTGCCGCCGCCTCCAGCGAGAGCGCCGCCGAAGCGATGATGCTGACGCTGTTGCGAGCGAACCGGCCATCTTCGGGAGCAGGAGGCGGGTTGAGATCGGAGGCGAGGAGTTCGGCTGCCGCGGGCGGCAGGTCGAGCCGGTAGAGTTCCGCCGCCCGGCGCGCATCGGCCCGCGTGCCGGCCATCGGCACGGTAGGCCCGGAGGCGACGAGGGCGGGATCGTCGCCGGGAATGTCGGAGACGATCAGCGTGGCTACCCGCGCCGGCGCCGCCATCGCCGCCAGCCGGCCGCCCTTGATGGCGCTCAACTGGTTGCGGATCAGGTTCATGACCCCGATCGGTGCCCCCGAAGCGAGCAGCACCTGGTTCACCGCCTGCTCGTCCTCGAAGGCGAGCCCCGGCGCGGGCTGCGGCAGCAGGGCCGAGCCGCCGCCGGAAATGAGCGCGACGACGAGGTCGTCGTGGTGGAGGCCGCTGAGCTTCTCGAGCATGCGCCGCGCCGCGAGGTAGCCTGCCATGTCCGGCACCGGATGGGCCGCCTCGACCACTTCGATGCGCTCGCAGCTGGCGCCGTAGCCGTAGCGGGTAACGACGAGGCTATCGTCGATCGGCGCGTCCCAGGCCCGCTCGAAGGCGAGGGCCATCTGGGCCGAGGCCTTGCCGGCCCCGCCGACGATGGTGCGGCCCTTCGGCCGCTCGGGCAGGTGGTGCACCACGGCGCGCTCGGGCTGCGCCGCCGCCACGGCCTGTCGGAAATAACGCTGCAGCTGGTCGCGATCCATCGAGTCCCCCATCGCGCGCGAACATGGCCGTTGCGGCGCAGCGGTGCAAGCAAGGTCGTGTCGCAACGGTCACACTCGGGGCGCCATCACGATCGCGTCGGAGGCGGCCAGCTGCCGCGGTTTCGCCGGATTGTGCCCTATATCCGGGGCTGAACGGCGCCTAAACGCCGGCCTCAGGCCGGGTTCAAGCGCGGCGGGGTAGTTGCCCCACCATGACAACACCGACATATTGGCCCGCGCCGGAGTGGACGCCCGGACAGCTTCCGACCAGGAAACCGAACACATGATCCGTATCCGCCCGCTTGCCGGCGCAGTGCTGATGACCCTGTTGCTGACCCCGGTGGCGATGGCCGGCTCGGTCGAGATCATCACGCCCGGCTTCAACGCCAGCTTGCTGCCGCCCGACGCCGGCAACGAGCCGAGCGAGGTGATCGTTGAATCCCTGCCGCGCATGACGGACTCTTCTGGGTCCGGATCGAGCAGCAGCGACAGCTACTCGTCGCCCGAGATGGACAGCAAACCCTCGCTGCAGACCATGCACTTCGGCAGCGCCAACCTTGCCTGCAAGGTGGCGTCGACAGCGACGGACCTCGTGCTGATCAACCAGGGCCTCGAGCCGCTGCCGCCCGGAACGCGCATCAAATGGCAGCTCAAGAACGAGCGCAGGCGCGGCTTCTTCGCCATCATCGGCGAACTCGGCGGCGGCGAATCGCTGGTTGCCGACGACGTGATCGAGGGCGGTGCGCGCACCGACGACGTCTGCATCGCGCGAGTGATCTGATCGGGCTTGTGCGCGACTTCGGACAAGTTGCGCCCGCTTCAAAAAACTGACATCGAACGCGGCTAGGGAGCCCCCTCGTCCGAGCCCGAGCCGACATGTCCTACCGCATCGCCATCTATTTCGCGCCCGACGCGACATCACCGCTCTGGCTCAGGGCTGCGCAGTGGCTGGGGCGCAATGCGCTGAACGGGACACTCCATACCGAGGATATCGGCGGCATCGGCCGTGCGGAGATCGACGCGAAGTCCATCTCGGCGCGGCGCTACGCCTTTCACGCTACCATCAAGTCGCCGATGCAGCTCGCTCCCGGTCGTTCGGAAGCGGAGTTGGCCGTGGCGCTCGCGGCCTTCGCCGCCCGCACGGCGCCCGTGCCGATCGGACGGCTCAAGCTGGCGCGCCTCGACGGCTTCCTGGCGCTGATCCCGGCAGCGCAGCCGCAGGCACTGACCGATTTCGCCGCCTCGGTGGTCGAGGCCTTCGAGCCATTCCGGGCCGAGGTGAGCGCTGAAGACAAGGCGCGACGCAACACCGGCGGACGGCTGACGGAGCGGCAGCTGGAGCTGCTCGACCGCTACGGCTACCCCTATGTCATGGAGCAGTTCCAGTTCCACATGACACTCACCGACCGGCTGTCCGATGCCGATGGCGACCGCTTCGAGGCGGCGCTTCGTCAGCTTTTCGGCGAACTGGCGGACGCCGATACGGTGCTCGACCGGCTGACGCTCTATCAGGAGCCCACGCCGGGCGCGCCCTTCACCCGCGGCGCCGATTTCATCCTCACGGGAAGCGGACAATGACCGAGCTTGCCTTCACCAACGCCACCATCGTGCTCGCCGACGAGGTGATCACCGGCTCCGTGCTGGTCCGCGACGGCGTGATCGCCGCCATCGACACCGGCAGTGTGCGCCACGGCGAGGACCTTGCTGGCGAGTACCTGATCCCGGGTCTCGTCGAGCTCCACACCGACCATTTCGAGCATCACTACCGGCCACGCCAGGGTGTGACCTGGAACGCCGTCGCGGCGTTGCAGGCGCATGACGCCCAGGTGGCGGGGGCAGGCATCACTACGGTCTTCGACGCGGTGCGCATCGGTTCGGACCCCGAGACCGGCGACATCACCGAAGACGTAAAGTTGATGGTGGAGGCGGTGGCGCACGCCGATGCCGACGACCGGCTGCGGGCCGACCATCACATCCACCTGCGCTGCGAACTGGCGACCCCCGACGTCGCCGACCATTTCGAGGCCAATGCCGGCAACCCGATCGTCGGCCTCGCCTCGCTGATGGACCACACGCCGGGCGCGCGGCAGTACGTGACGCTCGAGCACTACGTCGAGTACTACCAGAAGAAGATGCGGTTCACCGATGCCGAGATGGCGGCCTATGTCGCCGATCGCACCGCCGATCGCGACCGCTATGCCGATGCCAACCGCGAGCGCATCCTCGCCCGCGGACGTGAGCTCGGCCTGGCCTTCGCCAGCCACGACGACGCGACCGTCGCCCATGTCGACGAGGCGGTGCGCGACGGCATGTCGATCGCCGAGTTTCCCACCACCATGGACGCGGCGCAGGCCTGCCATGCCGCCGGCCTCGCCGTGCTGATGGGGGCGCCCAACGTCGTGCGCGGCAAGTCGCACAACGGCAACATCTCGGCCATCGAGCTGGCGCGGGCCGGCGTGCTGGACGTGATCAGCTCGGACTACGTGCCGTTCGCCATGCTCTATGCCGCGTTCCTGCTGCCCGAGCGGGCCGACAACATCACGCTGCCCGATGCGCTCGCTATGGTGACGCGCCGGCCGGCCGCATCCGCCCATCTCGACGATCGCGGCGAGATCGCCGTCGGCAAGCGCGCCGACCTCGTGCGCGTGCGCCGTCGCGAGGGTGACGTGCCGGTGGTGCGTGGGGTGTGGCGCCAGGGCAACCGGGTCAGCTGATGGGCCAAGGCGCGCTCGCCCTCGTCGTCGGGCCGTCGGGCGCTGGCAAGGACACGCTGCTCGGCGCGGCGAAGACGGCTCTTGCGGAAGACGATCGCTTCGTGTTCCCGCGCCGCGTCGTCACGCGCGACGCCATGGCCGAGCTCGAGGACCACGACACGCTCGACCGCAACGGTTTCAACCTCGAGAGGCTGCGCGGCGCCTTCGCCCTCGACTGGGAGGCGCATGGCCTGTGCTACGGCGTCCCCGCTGCGATCGAGACGGCCATGGCCGAAGGCCGCGTGGTGGTGGTCAACACCTCGCGCAAGGTGATCGAGCTGGCGCTGGAGAAGTATCCCCAGTGCTTCGTGCTGCTGGTGACGGCGTCACCGGAGGTGCGGGCGCAACGGCTTGCCGGGCGTGGGCGCGAGACTGCCGAAGAGGTCGCCGCCCGGCTGCGCCACGAGGGGGCGCCCATCCCGGCGGGTGTCGAGGCGGTCACCATCGACAACTCCGGCAGTCTCGAGGAGGGCATCGCCGGGTTCGTGCGGGCGCTGCAGCGGATCGCGGTGCCGGCACCCACGCCCGCCGGTGAAACCTAAGGTCGGCTCGTGCGTTGCCGAGAAAGCCCAACAGGGGAACCCGGCACACAATGACCAGAAGCTCGCTCTATTTCGTCCTCGCGGCTCTGGCCGTCCTCGTCGTGGGGATGGCGGCCTATATCGTCTACCAGCAGAACCAGCAGCCGAGCCTAGAGATCAAGGTCGACGAACAGGGGATCAGGATCGATGGCAACAGCTGAACCGCGCATCGCGATCATCGCCAACGCCCTCGCGCTCGCAGCGCGTCAGCAGGGTGTGGTCCGCGTCGCCGATCTCGACTTCGAGCAGATGGCGGCCGCCATCGACGCGATGACGACGACCGGGCCGGCAGAGACGCAGGTCACGCCGCTCGATCCGGAAGGCGATGGGCTGACACCGAAGGAACTGAACGCCGCCAACGACGGCTGATCGTCCGATTTGCAATGGAAAAGGGGCCGCGCCTTCGGGTGAGCGGCCCCTGAACTTTCGTCCCGCGCTCTACACGCGGTCGATGCAGACCTTGCCGACGCCGGCATTCTTGGTGCCGAGCTTGGCGGCGGCCGCCTTGCTGAGGTCGATGACGCGACCCTTGTGGAACGGTCCGCGGTCGTTGATCGTTACCTTGATGGACTTGCCCGTCCGCTGGTCGGTGACCTTCACCACAGTGCCGAAGGGCAGCGTCTTGTGGGCGGCGGTCATGGCGTTCTCGTTGAACTTC
>JAEYYP010000408.1 GCA_023428425.1 Pseudomonadota bacterium | reverse complement strand
ACCTGCGGCCGGTGGACGTCATGCCCTAGAGCAGCGCCTGCTCGTTGCGGCCGAGGAAGCGGAAGGCGATGTAGACGGCGAGCCCGCTGATGGCGAGGAGAATGGTCGCGAGCGCCGCAGCCACGCCGAAATCTCCGTCGAGGATCAAGAGGTAGATGCGCACGGGCATGGTCATGGTGCTGCCGACATAGAGCACCAGCGAAGACGAGAGCTCGTTGATAGCGGTGACGAAGCTTAGCATGCCACCGGCGATGATGCCCGGCACGATGAGCGGCACCGTCACGCGCAGGAAGGCGCGCAGCGGGGAGTAGCCCAACGACACCGCTGCCTCCTCCATGCTCGGCGATATCTGCCGCAGCGCCGAAGCGGTGGTGCGGACGGTGTAAGGCAGGCGGCGGATGAAGATCGAGAGCACGATGATCGCTGCGGTACCGGTCAGGACAATCGGCCCGGTGTTGAACGCGGCGATATAGGCGATACCAATGACGATGCCGGGCATTACGTAGGGGATCATGAAGGCGCCATCGAGCAGCGACGTGGAGACAGTCGTCCGACGCGCCACCAGCGTGCCGATCAGTGTGCCGATCACCACGATTAGCAGGACCGAGGCGGTTGAGAAGCTCAACGAGTTCCGCACCACGTCGCCCAAGTTAAAGATGATGCGCTCGTAGCTCTGGAGCGCAAAGCCGTCCTTGAACACTGGGCCGCTGGTGCGGCGGAATGAGTAAATCACCGAGATGATGACGGGCAGAGCGCCGCACAGCGCAATGAAGTAGACCGCCACGTGGGCCAGTACACTGCGCCAGCCGCGCAGTCGCATCTTGCCCGGCTTGTTAATGAGGTTGCCATGGTAGACATTGCGGCGCGACATGTAGCGCTGCAGCAGCACGAAGATCATCGACACCGCGATGAGTATGACGCTGATGGTCGTGCCCATCGACATGTTGCTGCCCACCTCGGCCGAGTAGGCGGCGTAGGCCTCGGTGGCGAGGGTGGAGTAGCCGCGGCCGAGCAGGCGCGGCGTGCCAAAGTCGGCGATGGCGTGGATCAGCGCCAGCAGGCCGCCGGCCGACAGCGCCGGCAGCACGAGTGGAAACGAAATCTGCATCGTGCGCTGCCACGGCGTCAGCCCAAGCCCCTCGGCCGCCTCCTCAAGCGAGCGGTTCACGTTGGCGAGCGCGCCCGAAACCAGCAGGTAGACGTAAGGGTAGAACTTCAGCGAGAAGACGATGAGGATGCCCGAGAGTCCGTAGATCGGCGGCATGGTGATGCCGATTTCGCGCAGCCAGCCCCTGACCAGCCCGCCCGCGCCGAACAGCACGATCCACGAGTAGGCGCCGATGAAGGGCGGCGAGACGAGGGCGAGGATCGCCAGCAGCGACACGAAGCGGCCGCCCGCGATGTGGAAGCGCGAGAGGCAGAACGCCATGATGGAGCCGAGCAGCAGCGCGCCGAACAGGCCGCCGGCCCCTACAACCAGCGTGTTGACGAAAGCGGTGAAAAAGCGCGGCTCGGAAAAGAACGCGGCATAGTTGGTGAGGCTGAAATTGCCGGCTCGGTCGTAGAGGCTCGAGGTAAGCACCGAGCCAACCGGCACGAAAAGCAGCAGGATCAGCAGGGCCCAGGTGAAGATGGCGATCAGCGTCCAGAAGTTCGGCCGTGCCATGTTCAGCCTCCCGTGGCGGTGCGCAGCCCGTCGGCATCGAAGGCCATCAGGCTCTCGCGCGGCACCACCACGGTGGTCGCGGCTCCCGGCGCGAGGATTTCGCTGCGCGAGGGATTGGCGACATGCACCACGAGGTCACCCACTTCGGTGGCGACCTGCAGGTGTGCTTCGCGGCCGAGATAGGTGTACTTCTTCACGGTGCCGGCAAGTGCGTCGCCGTGCATTCCGGAGTTCACGAGCCCGATATTCTCGGGGCGTACGGCCCAGGTGAGGCCAGCCGCGGGCTTATGGCCGAGGCGCGTGACCACTGCGTCGGTAGCCGCCCCCGGCGCGAGCGTGTTCAATGTCCCCACGAAGCCGGCGACGAAGCGGGTCTGCGGGTTCCCGTAAATCTCCTGCGGCGTGCCGATCTGCTCGATCCGGCCGTTGCTCATCACGCAGATGCGGTCGGAGATGGCGAGCGCCTCCTCCTGGTCGTGCGTGACGTAGATGGTGGCGATGTCGACCTGCTTCTGGATGTCGCGGATCTCCTCGCGCAGCTCGATCCTGAGCTTGGCGTCGAGGTTGGAAAGCGGCTCGTCCATCAACAGCAGGCGCGGGTTGATCACCATGGCGCGGGCGAGGCCGATACGCTGCTGCTGGCCACCGGACATGGCCGCCGGCAGGCGTTCGGCCATGCTTTCGAGGCGCACCGCGGCTAGGGCCTGCATCACCCGGGTCTTGATCTCGGCGGTCGGCACCTTGCGTGGCTTGAGCCCGAAGGCGACGTTGTCGAAGACGCTAAGGTGCGGAAAGATCGCGTAGTCCTGAAACACCATGCCGATGTCGCGCTTATGCGGCGGCATGGCCCTCAGGTTGGCGCCATCCAGGGTGATCGTTCCCGAGGTCAGGTCGTTGAACCCGGCGATCGAGCGCAGCAGTGTGGTCTTGCCGCAACCCGATGGCCCGAGCAGCGTGAAGAACTCCCCCTTCTCCACCGCGACCGCCACATCGTTCAGCGCCACGAAACTGCCGAACTGCTTGATCGCGTTCTGGACCGTCAGATAGCTCATGCCCCCCACCCTGCCTCGCCTTGGCTGGAATGCACAAGAGCAGCCGAATTTTCGTATTGCAACATCGAATTGGCCGCGCGACTATCAACTCGACTATGGAATGATCGAAAACGGTCGGGAGGAACATCAATGAAAATTCGCAAACGGACATTCTTGGGCCTGGCGGCAGGCCTGTTCGCGGCAACGGCGATGACGCCGGTGTTCGCCCAGAGTGGCACCGTCACCATCTACACGGCCCACAAGTCGTCCATCGTCGACACGCTGCTGCCGGTCTTCGAGCAGGAGACGGGCCTCAAGGCCGAAGTCGTCAAGCTCGGTTCGGGCGACATCATGAAGCGCGTGCAGGCGGAGGCGGGCGCCCCGGCTGCCGACGTGATCTGGTCGATCTCGGGCAGTTCGCTCACCGAACTGGCGCCATTGCTCGAGCCCTATACGCCGCCCGAGTTCGACAAGATCGACCCGCAGTTCATCAAGGATGCGTCCTGGACGCCGTACACGGCGGTCGTCTACGTGCTCGCCGTGAACACCGACCTGCAGCCGCTCGACGGCGCGCCCAAGACCTGGGCCGAACTGGCCGATCCGCAGTGGAAGGGCAAGATCGCCTCGGCCCGCGCCGACGGTTCGGGCTCGGCCATGCAGCAACTCCAGACGGTGCTTACCGTCTTCGGTGACGACGGTTGGGCCAAGTACAAGGAGATCGCTGCCAACTTCGTCTTCGCCGACTCTTCGGGCGCCGTGCCGCGCTTTGTTGCCGATGGCGAAACCCCGATGGGCCTGACGCTCGAGGACAACGCGCTTGAATACGTGCAGGGTGGGGCGCCCATCTCGATCGTCCACCTCAGCGACGGCACCGCGGCGACGCCCGACGGCGTGGCGCTGGTGAAAGGTGGGCCGAACCCAGATGGCGGCAAGAAGTTCATCGACTGGGCCATGTCCAAGTCGACGCAGGAGAAGCTGGCAATGGATATCGGCCGCCGCTCGGTTCGCATTGACGTGGCCGGCCCCGCCGGCACGCCCAACCTCACCGACCTGACGCTGGTGAGCGTCAAGCCGCTCAGCGCCTTCGGCGGCGCCGACGCGGTGCTAGCCGAGTGGCGCAAGGCCATCGGCGAGTAACAGCTCCACACTGGAACTTCTGCCGCGGGGGGCTCCCCCGCGGCTCTTTCTCACCGGATAGCAGGATCATGCTTCTCGAAGCGTTCTCACAAGGGAAGAAGTTCGGTCATCCGGAGGCGAATGAAGACAGCTTCGTCGCGATTCCCGGCGCCGGCTATGCGGTGATCGACGGGGTCACCGACAGGAACGGCACTCGCTATGCGGGCATGCTGTCGGGTCAGTTCGCGTCGCGCACCATCAAGCGGGCCACAGAACGCTTCCTCATCGAGCAGCAGTCGCCATCGATCGCCTCCGCTTTTCGCTATGGCGGGCCTCGCGCCTTCATCGACTATCTCACCGCCGCGCTCCACGCTGCCTATGTGGCGGAGGGGGCACTGGAAGCGGTGCAGGGTGACTGGAAGGTAAGGGCCGGCTGCACGGTGGTCGCCGCCCTTCAGGTTGGTGAGCGGCTCGAGATCATCGCCGTCGGCGACAGCGGCATCCGGATCAACGGATCGGAGTTGCTGTGGGTGCTGAAGCCGCTCGATGACGTCACCAGCATCCTCCGTCGTGAGTCCTGGCGCTTCTTCGAGAGCAAGGGGTATTCGGCCGAGCGTAGCGATCAGCTTGCCGGCTTCCTGTGCTGGCGCGGCACGCGGAACCAGGCCCCGGGTGACGAGTCGGCCGATCCGTCCGTGGTCGCCGAAATCGAACGGCGGGCGCTCGCAGCCTGCCGACAGCACCTGCCCGACGTTCCCGAAGCGGAGCTGCAACTGCTGATACACCACGGCATCGAGCACGGACAGGGCGAGTTCCAGAACGTCACCGACAAGACGCTCGGCTATGGCGGGCTCGATGGCTTCCACGTGCCCGACCGCTACATCGAGCACCGCAGCTTCGCGCTCGTGGACGTCGAGTCCATCGAGCTGTTCTCCGACGGTTATTTCGAGCCCGCCAAGCGGTTTGGCGTGGCCGAGTGGGAGGGGGCGTTCCGCGCCGTCGAGGCGGCGGACCCGTACAAGATCGATCGCTACATCAGCACCAAGGGAACCACCAAGGCGGCCCTGACGGACGATCGCACCTACCTTGGAGTGAAGCTGAAATGAGCGGGGGAACCGGCGCGAGCATCGCAACTCGGCCGCGGAAGGAAAAGCCGGCGATGACGGCTCGGCAGTCCGCGATCCTCGAGGCGGTGCGGGCGCACGGTGCCGTGCCGGTGTCCGATCTCGCCACGCAGTTCGACGTGACGCATCAGACCATCCGCCGTGACCTGCGCTCGCTACGGGACCTGGGGCTGCTGCAGAAAGGGTTCGGCGCCGCCTTCGCCTCGCCGGGCGTGGCCCGCCATGGGCACGACGAGCGCGAGGGCACACTGGCCGAGGTCAAGCGGCGGCTCGTACTGGCTCTCGAAGAGTTCCTCACGCCGGACGCCACCATGTTTGTGGGCCTCGGCACAACCTTTGACTCGCTCCACGAAGTGGTGGAGCGGCATTCCGGCCTGCTGATCGCCACGCCCAACCTGACCGTCGCCTATACCTGTGCCCTCAACACCGACGCGACGGTCTATGTTTATGGCGGCTACGTGCGGAACAAGGACTCTTCGATACTCACGATGAGCGACGAGAGCCGCAAGCGGTTCAAGTTCGACATTGCCGTGATCGGAGCGAGCGCCATCGACGAGCAGGGGATCGTGCTGGAGTTCGATCCGATGGAGGTCGACCTTGTGCGGGACGTCCTGTCGCAATCCCGCCGGGTCATCCTTGTGGCTCACGACGCCAAGTTCGGGCGCCGTGCACCGCATGTGGTGACGGCTCTGGGCGAAGTCGACGTCCTGATCTCGAACAGCGTTCCGCAGATGCGCGACGAGCTCGGCAATGGCAGGCCGCTGCCACCGGGTCTTCGCGTGATTACCGCCTGATTGCGCCGCCAATGCTCTTCCAAAAACCATCAGACAGGGGACCGAAAATGAACCGCAAATCCTTCATCTGCGCCGCCGCCCTGGCAGTTGCCTCCTTCGCCCTCGCGGGTGTCGCCGGCGCCCAGGACAACATCTCCGGCTCGACGCTGGTCGTCTACACGCCCAATGAAGAAGGGATGCTGCAAAGCCTCGTCCCGGTGTTCGAGGGCAAGACCGGCGTCACTGTGCAGCTGATCACTGCCGGCACGGGCGAGCTCTACCAGCGCATCAACAGCGAAGCATCCAATCCGCAGGGGGACGTGATGTTCGGCGGTGGCCTCGCCCAGGCGAACGCCAATATCGAACTGTGGGGTGAGTATACCTCGCCCGAGGACGCCGCGATGGTGCTGGCCGGCAAGAACAGGACAGGCTTCTACACCCCCTATCAGGCCGACGGCTCCAACCTGCTCGTCAACAAGGATGCCGCAGCGGCCGCCGGCATCGAGATCAAGAGCTATGAGGACCTGCTCCAGCCCGAGCTCAAGGGCAAGATCGCCTATGGCGATCCCACCGCGTCGTCCTCCGCCTTCGCCCAACTCACCAACATGCTGAAGGCCGTCGGGGGCGACTACGAGTCCGACAAGGGCTGGGAATTCGTGAAGGCGCTAGTTGCCCAGCTCAACGGAATCACCATCGGCTCGTCGAGCCAGGTGGCCAAGGACGTAGCGGCGGGAGAGTACATCGTCGGGCTCACCTACGAGCCGCTGTCGCTGAACTTCGTCAACAGCGGCGCGCCGGTCCAGATCGTTTACCCGGCCGAAGGCGCGGCCTTCCTGCCGGCCACCATCCAGCTCATCAAGGGTGGTCCGAACCCTGCAGCGGGCAAGGCCTTCATCGACTTCGTCATCTCCGAAGAGGGCCAGACAATCATCGCAGAGCAGACCGCCGGCCGGCCGCTGCGCGAGGGCGTGACCAAGCCGGGCGTCCCGGCTCTGGCGGACATCCCGACCATCGAGGAGGACGGCGCCTACGTCTCCGCGCATCGTCAGGAGATCGTCGACAAGTACCGCAAGATCCTTGAGGCCCAGTAACAGATGGCGCGGTTCGCGAAAGGAGAAGCGCGGTGACCGCCATCGCGCTTCGGTCCTTGCGGAAGGAATATAACGGCCAGGTCGCGATCCGCGATCTCGACCTGGACATCCGCGAAGGTGAATTCTTCACGCTGCTCGGGCCGTCTGGCTGCGGAAAGACGACCCTGCTGCGCATGATCGCCGGCTTTAACTCCATCGAAGCTGGTACCATCGCCTTTGACGGCGTGGTGATCAACGACATGCCCCCGGCGGCCCGCAACATCGGCATGGTGTTCCAGAACTACGCCCTGTTCCCGCAGATGACCGCCGCCAAGAACGTGGCGTTCGGGCTACAGACGCGCAATGTCGGCAGGGATGAAAGTGCTCGCCGCGTCGATGCGGCGCTCGAATCCGTACACATGGTGCACCTCAAGGACAGGCTGCCCGGCGCAATGTCCGGCGGCCAGCAGCAGCGTGTCGCGCTCGCCCGGGCGCTGGTGATCAGGCCGACACTGCTGCTCATGGACGAGCCGTTGTCCAACCTCGACGCCAAGCTGCGTGTCGAGATGCGCCACACCATCCGTGAGGCCCAGCGGGAAGCGGGGATCACCACGGTCTACGTCACGCATGATCAAGAAGAGGCGATGGCCGTTTCAGACCGGATCGCTGTGATGAACCTGGGCGTGGTGCAGCAGTGCGGCACCCCCGCCGAAATCTACCGCAATCCGGCCAACCGCTTCGTCGCCGAGTTCATCGGCAAAACCAACCTCCTCGAACGCGACCTGGTCGAGCGCGACGGCAGACTGACGGTAGAGTTCGGCGACAGCGTCTCGGTGGACGTCACCGCGATCGTCATGCCGGGCACGAGCCGCGTTCAGGTGTCGGTGCGTCCCGAGGCCGTGCATGCGGGCGAGGGCGGTATCAAGGCCGAAGTCGTGGACGAAACCTTCCTCGGCTCGCACTCTCAGGTGCGGGCGCGGCTAACCACGGGGGAGACCATCGAGTTCCTCGAGTTCTCGCACCGCGCCTCGCTGTGGCAGCGCGGCGAACAAGTGTCGCTGCAGCTCGAGGCGGGCATGCTCATCTTCTTTGACGCCGCGACCGGCATGTCGGTGATGCGCGGAGCGTCGCAGTGACGCCGCGGGCCGGACGGTTCGACGGCTGGACGGCTGTAGCGCTGACTCTCACCGCCGGTTACCTGCTGATGGTGATCTGGCCGCTGGCGCTGGTGCTGTTCAGCAGCGTCGCCTCGGGAGGAACAATCTCGCTGGCGGGGTTCGAGACCTTCTTCTCCTCCCGCCTCTATTACGGCACGCTCGTCAACAGCATCCTCGTTACGGTGTGCGTCACCCTGCTGTCGCTGGCAGTGGCGTTTCCGCTCGCCTATTTCATGACAATGTACCGCGTCGCGGGGAACCGTACCGTGCAGGTGCTGGTGCTTGCCTCGATGATGTCGCCGCCCTTCATCGGCGCCTACTCTTGGATCCTGCTGCTGGGCAACAACGGCATGATCACGACGCTGGTGCAGGATATCTCCGGCTTCAAGCCGCCCAGCATCTACGGCTTCGGCGGCATCGTGCTAGTGCTGACGCTGCAACTGGTGCCGTTGATCTTCACCTACCTGATGGGCGCCTGGCGCACCATCGACGTGTCGCTGCTCGAGGCATCCGAAAGCATGGGCATCACCGGCTGGCGGCGGGCCGCGCAGGTGATCACCCCGCTGCTCTGGCCGACAGTGCTCGGCGGCAGCCTGCTCGTCTTCGTCCGGGCCTTCGCCGATTTTGGCACGCCTATGCTAATCGGGCAGGGTTACCGCACCGTGCCTGTGCTCATCTACAGCTCCTTCGTTGGCGAGGTCAGCATCGACAAGAGCTTCGCAGCGGCGGTGGCGGTGATCGTCATCATCGTCACGCTGGCGGTGTTCCTGCTGCAGAAATACCTGGTCGACCGGCAGAAGTTCTCGATGACCGCCATGCGGCCGATAGAACCCAAGCGGCTGATCGGCTGGGCCAATATCTGCATCCACGCTTATGTCTACGGCTTCCTTGTGCTGGCGCTCGCGCCGCTCATCGTGGTGGTTATCAGTTCGTTCCGCAACACGCTCTATGGGCAGTTCGTCGATGGCTATTCGCTGCGCAACTATATCGGGGCCCAGCGCGATATCCTCCGCTATGTCGGGAACACCTTCAGCATCGGCCTGACGGCGCTCGCCATCCTCGTGATTGTCGCGGTGCTGGTAGCCTATGTGACGGTGCGGCGGCGCGGGGCGCTCAGCGGCGCTCTCGATACCATGACCATGGTACCCTACGTGGTGCCGGGGCTGATCATCGGCATCGCGCTGGTCACTGCCTTCAGCCACGGCCCACTCATCCTCACCGGTACGTTCGCGATCATGGTGATTGCGCTCGCCATTCGGCGCCTGCCGTATTCGGTGCGCGCAATCGCGGCGCTCATGCACCAGTTCAATCCGAGCATCGAGGAAGCGGCGATCAGCCTCGGCGCTTCCAAGCTCCGCACGCTGGTGCAGGTGATCGTGCCGGCGCTGGCGCCGGGCATCTTGTCGGGCGCGGTGTTGAGTTGGGTCACCATCATCACCGAGCTCAGCACGACCCTCTTCCTCTACAACACCTCGACGCAGACGCTGTCGCTCGGAATCTACGCGCAGGTGATCCGCGGTCAGCTGGGAACAGCGGCAGCACTTTCGACAATCCTGCTGGTGCTGACGATGATCTCGCTGTTCCTGCTGATGCGCCTCCCCGGCGGCCAGCGGGAATTGCGGGTCTAGTCGCCTGCCTCAGGGCTGTGGCCCGGATTGTCACACCGGCGCGTCAAGACTCGTCCTGGAACGTTCAGCGCGATGCCGATGTGCAGGTTGGGCCGGAGCAGTTGTTCTACGAGTCCGGCTCGACGATCACGTCCCCGCCTATCACCTGCCGCGGCGCATAGACCGCCTCCTCGATATGCAGACTGGACCAGGGTCAGGACTGCTGATCCATCAAACGCCGACTAGATAAACGCTATCGGCGCAAGCCAGACCTTCGCCACGCCGTCCGTCGGTCACTGACCGCACCCACAAGGTGATTCTCGTGGCTACGGGGTGGCAACTAGCCGCGGGAAGCTCGAAGACCGGCGGCCGGCATGGCGATTTGTTACTATTTCAAGGGGGTGGTGGCGCACCCGACAGAATTCGAATCTGTGACCTCTGCCTTCGGAGGGCAGTTGCCTCCGCCTGACCGACAGCAAAGAGGGTGCGTCGGTGCGGCCAATCGGCCTGCCTGTGCTGGAGCATCTCGAGAACCACCGCGACGAGGAACAAGATGCCGAGGACTATATCTTTCCCGGCTGGGAGGATGACACGCCATTCGGCGCCTTCCCCAGACAGTGGACGAAGCTCTTCAAGAATACCGACCTGGCCGGCATCACGCCGCATGTCCTGCGGCACAGCTTTGCCAGCATCGGCAATGATCTTGGGTTCACCGAGGCCACGATCGCTGCCCTGGTCGGTCACTCGCGAGGGACGATAACCAGCCGTTACATCCACACCGTGGACACCGCACTCATCATGGCGGCTGATAGCATCGCGGGCTACATTCTGGGCTTGATGGATGGCGTCGCCTTCACCCACACCGCGTATGCGCTAGACCGAGATTCTAGAAAGGCCGCGCTCGCTAACTTCCTAGGGCAGGCGAGTTCAACATCGAACCCGGCGTAGGTCAGATAACACCTTTGTGCATGCGAAGCGGCCGCGAGGCGGAAGGCGGCCGAGAAGGACAAGACCGAACTTTGAACGAGGGGCGGTTTGTCAAGCTTGGATTGACATAATCGGTAGAAGCTAAAGTGATGCTTTGCATTCACTTTGAAATCATGCCAATATGTCCAACATGGATGGACAAACTCAGACAAAGCTAAAGACCCTTATGCAAACCCTCCCCGAGGGGTTTGTGGTGACAACCTCGTGGCTCGAGGAACAGGGCATCACACGCCAGCTTGCGTCCAGCTATGTGGCCTCGGGCTGGCTGGAGCGGGTGATACAGGGCCTGTATCGAAGGCCGCTTTCAGGCATGACTCAGCAAACGCCGGATTGGCGCGCCGCCGTCCTCTCGGCCCAGCGCCTGATGCATCACCGCTTTCATGTGGGAGGACTGACCTCCCTCGCTCTGCAGGGTCATGTCCACTATCTGAGGCTCAGCGCCGTTGCACCTGTCTATCTCTACGGAGAGGACGTGCCCAACTGGCTGCTCAACCTTCCCCTCGAAGCCCAAGTGGTGCGGCGTCAGGCGTCTCTTTTCGAAGACCCGCACCTGGGCGTCGCTGATCTCCGAATCAACAAATGGGACGGCGGCAATATGACGCTCGTGATGCGCCGCTGGACCCTCACCATGTCGACACCCGAGCGCGCCATCCTTGAAACCATCAACGATGTCCCGCGGGATGAGAGCTTCCACAACATCGACGTGCTCTTTGAGAGCCTCGTGAATCTTCGCCCGAAGCTCCTGACTGAGCTCCTCGAAACTTGCTTCAGCATCAAGGCGAAGCGCCTGTTCATGATCTATGCCGACAAGCACAATCACGCCTGGCGCAAGCATCTGGACATAACAAAGGTGAACTTCGGCACTGGCGACCGCGCCCTCACCGAAGGCGGAAAACTGCACCCCCTCTATCGCATCACCGTGCCGGCTGAACTCATGCCAAAGGATGCCTCCGATGGCCCGTGAGGACTACCAGCAACAGGTGCAACTGCTCGTCCGCACGTTGCCCTTCATCGCAAAGCAGGAGGCGTTCGCGCTTAAGGGCGGCACCGCGATCAATCTCTTCTATCGCGACATGCCGCGCCTGTCGGTCGATATCGACCTCACTTACCTGCCGCTGCAGGATCGCCCCACGACGCTCAAAGGGATCAACGAGACGCTCGAAGCAATCCGCGCGGATATCGAGGGGAGCCTGAAAGGCGTCAAGGTTTCGCGCATCGCCGGCGGCGACAATGGCGACACACGCATCCTCGTCCGCGATCGTGGCGCCGAAATCAAGATCGAAACTTCGCCCGTAGCACGCGGCACCGTGCACGCACCAAGGACCATGGCGGTGAGCGATGTGGTGCAGGAACAATTCGGCTTTGCCGAAATGCCTGTCCTCGCTTTCGAGGACCTGTTCGGCGGCAAGCTGCACGCAGCCGTCGATCGCCAGCACCCGCGCGACCTCTTCGACGTAAAGCTCCTCTACGAGAACGAAGGTCTCACCGATGCACTCTTCCGCACCTTCCTCATCTATGTCGCGAGCTCACCGCGTCCGCCGCATGAGCTTCTGAAACCGTCGCTTAAGGCAATCGACAAGGAGTTTGCCGATGAGTTCGAGGGCATGACCCTGGCGAAGGTTTCACTCGACGATCTGCTGGCGACGAGGGTTCGGCTCACCGAAGACATTCGCTCCCGCCTCGATCAGAATGCGATGCGCTTCCTCCTCACCCTTCATGATGGCGCGCCCGATTTCGAAGCCATTGGCCTGCCGCAGGCGGCAGAGCTGCCAGCCGTCCGCTGGAAGCTGATCAATCTCGCGAAGCTGAAGGAAGAGAACCCGGCAAAGCACGCCGAGCAGCGCGAGGCGATTGAAGCGATCGCCAACCACACCCAAGCACAGGGAGCGTAGCTATCGTGGCGAAGTCTCTGGACATCGCTTCATGGCGAAAGACCACTCCCAAGGAGATGGCCAGCTTCTACAAGTCGAGGGAAAGAGGAAAAGGAAAGAAGAAGAAGCCGATATCCAGCGGCTTCCTTGTCGTCAGGACCAGACTTCGGCCGGCCGACATATACGCCTATCTCCGCGCGCGCTTCGGCATCCCAAACGGGTTCCAGAACCTATTCCGGCGGGACGACAGCGACAACTGGATACACTGGGACTTCAATCTGAAGGCCGACGATATCGATGTCTACATCGCGGGCAACCGTCTCGACGCCGCACGGGCCAACGGCGTCTATCGCGCCGCGCTCAGCTGCGGCAACCTCGCGCACGGCTTTGCCGCCTGTTCGCCCTCCGACAAGGCCAAGCTCGCCGGCTCCAAGTCGCTAAACCTGGGCATCGTGACTTCCTACAACGACATGCTGAGCGCGCATCAGCCGTATCAGTTCGCGGTGCGAGCGTCTTCCAAAAAGGATAGCGTCGGATGACCGATCAAGCTCTGCGCCCGAATAGACCCCTTCAGCGAGAAGGAGTGATGAACCAGTCGAAACAGTCGAAAGACCGAAAAGCCGCCCTCCGGTGGCGTCGAAGACACTGCGACGCGATTGGCATCCGGGGAGGGACCATGATGAAGATAAAGGTGGCCGGATGACCGATCGGATCACAGTGCGCATGAGCGCCGCGATGCTGGCGAAAATAGACGCATGGATCGCGGAGCAGCCTGGGTATGTCAGTAGGCAGGACGCGGTAAGGCGGTTCGTCGAAATGGCGCTTCTTAACAATGCACCAGGTCCGGTCAATGACCAGGAGTACCCACACGTTGACACAGTGTCTGATAACCCAGACTCAGTCGATCAGGTGGTGTACCTAGACACCTGAGCTCTTCCTTCGGGATGCGCGCTCCATGGGAGCAACTGATTGCCGGAAGCACTAGGAGTGACGGTGGCGGCGGTCGAGCGATGACCGGGGCTCGGCAACGCAATCGACGGCGCTAGCCCGCGCCGCTCAGGGCGGGAACTTTGATGCGACAGCGAGGAAATCACGAGTGCCGCAGGAAATAGGAACTTGCTTCGCAGTCCTACGCCACTCGAGTCGACGGTGCTCTCTCCACCTAACTGCGCGATGATGGCGAGCGCCGCCATCACGTCCCAGCTCGATTCCCCCAGGCTGATGTAGCCATCGGCATGGCCAAGAGCGGGGCTCACCAGCGAGGCACTTCCACAACCGCTGTTTCGGAAGACCATCCCGGCCTCCCGGGTGACCCAGGTGACGAACTCGGCCCGGGCGGCGTCAGCGCCAGCGGGTCCAAACCCGAGAACAACCACACCCAATGAGGGATTGCTCTGTCCCAAGGGAGGAATCTCGCGTCCGTTCACACGAGGTGGAACGGGCCCGCAACATAGCCCCCCAAACGAGGGCTACGAGCTGAGATATAAGTGATTTGAGGAGAGGAATTTGGCGCACCCGCCGCGATTCGAACGCGGGGCCTTCGCCTTCGGAGGGCGACGCTCTATCCAGCTGAGCTACGGGTGCATCCTGCTTACGCAGTGCTTACGCGGGATTTCCGCGATTGCGAAGGGCTGGATACCCTTTGCGTAAGTCTTTGAACTCCTACCGACTTTCTATTCTCATTCGCCACCAGCCAGACTTGACACGTGCCTTCGGAGAATGGCAGCGCTCTATCCAGCTGAGCTACGGGTGCCTGGGTGCAAGGCAATAGGCGATTGGCGCGTCTTGCGCAAGGTCGCGCGCGATGCTCGTCTGGGCTCGTGCGTACTCCGCTCAGAGGGCGGCGCGTTGCCAGAGGCGATCGAGTTCGCCGAGGAGGGTGAAGATGATCGCCTCGCCGTCGCTCTCGTGCACGACGCTCTCGCCGGACCCCACGTTTGGGTCGGGTTCCGGACCGGCAGCCTGCAGGGCCGCGAAGATGGAGGCAATGCCGGTTTCGAGCTCGTCGTAGCCGGTTTCGGGGGGCGTCGGCAGCGCGGGGCCGATCAGCTGGCTGTCGGCAGGATGGGCGGCATCCTGCCACCGGGTGGTATCGTCCATGGTCTGGACTCCCTGAGCATCAACGCAATCGAAGCTAGGGGCGAGGTTTGGTGGGTTGCGGGCCGAATTCAGGCTCCGGCGTGACCATTTCGTGACGGTCGGGCGCGCTCAGAAAGGGGCTGGCACGCGATACTCGACCCAGCCACCCTTCGGGTGGTTGAAGCCGAGTTCCTCGGCGTGGAGCTGCAGCCGATCCGCTGCCGCCAGAGCATCGCCGGTGGCGTAGAACTGGTCGCCGACAATGGGATGCCCAAGCGCCAGCATGTGCACGCGCAACTGGTGGGTCCGCCCGGTCAGTGGATGGAGGCGCACCCGGGTGATACCGTTCTCGCGGGCTTCGACGCGCCACTCGGTCCTGCTGGCTCGGCCGCGCTCGTTGTCCACGCGCTGGCGCGGCTTGTTCTCCCAATCGGTTGCGAGCGGCAGGTCCACGAGGCCGGCATCTTCCGGCATGTCACCCCATACCCGAGCCACGTATGATTTCTTTGCCCGGCGCTGCTCGAATTCCTGCCCGACATGGCCTAGCGCCTTCTTGTTGAGGCACATCACGATGACGCCGGACGTGTCCTTGTCGAGGCGATGGGCCATGGCGGCTGTGGGCCACCGCTCGCGTACGCGCGCCTCGAGGCAATCGGCCAGGGCAGGGTCCTTGCCCGGAACACTGAGCAGGCCGGAGGGCTTGTCGAGCACGACGATGTCCTCGTCGGCATGGATCACCGTCAGCCACGGATCGGTGGGCGGGCGGTAGTCGTAGGTGGCGGGAACAGGGTTGAGCATCGGGCGCTCAATAGCAGGAAAAGGCGCGCTGCCCAAACCCTGCGTTACGTACGTCAGATCGGGCTTTCCTTCTGCCTGAAAACCGGCAATTGTGGCCCGCAAAGGCGCACCCGAGGAAGCTGCGCCGGACCTCAACAAATGGGAGCTAGGATAATGGCCACACAGCGTCGCGTGGGCGTCGGCATCATCGGCTGCGGCAATATTTCGAGCCAGTACCTGAAGGCGATGCGTGACTTCCCGGTGCTGGAGATCATCGCCGTCGCCGACATGAAGCCGGAGGTCGCCGAGAAGAAGGCCGTCGAGTTCGGGCTGACGGCCGTGAGCGTCGAGGGGCTGCTGGCCGACCCGAGGGTCGAGATCCTCGTCAACCTCACCATCCCGCGTGCCCATGTCGAGGTCGGCCTCAGGGCGCTTGAGGCGGGCAAGCACGTCTATTCCGAGAAGCCACTCGGAGTCACTTTCGCCGAGGGCAAGCGGCTGGCCGATGCCGCTGCGGCCAGGGGGCTGCGGATCGGCGCCGCTCCCGACACATTCCTTGGCGGCGGGCACCAGAAGGCGCGCGAGCTGATCGACAGCGGCGAGGTCGGTTCGATCGTCGGCGGTACCGCCTTTATGGGCGTGCCGGGCCATGAGCGGTGGCATCCCGATCCCGCCTTCTACTACGATATCGGCGGCGGTCCGGTTCTCGACATGGGGCCGTACTACATCACCGACCTGGTCAACCTGCTGGGCCCGGTGGCGCGGGTGCAGGCGATGAGCGCCACACCGCAGGCCCAGCGCCCGATCTATTCGGAGCCCAAGAAGGGTCAGATGATGCCGGTGAAGGTCTTCACCCACGTTGCCGGGCTGCTGCAGTTCCGCTCGGGTGCCATCATCCAGATGACGATGAGTTTCGACGTTCCCGGCCACACCCATGTGCCGATCGAGATCTACGGCTCGCAGCTCGGCATGCTGGTGCCCGACCCAAACATGTTCGGCGGCGAGATCAAGACCCGGCCGGCCACGTCGAAGGAATGGACCACCGTCGACTACGATACCCCGTATGCCGACGCGAACTACCGCTCGCTCGGCGTTGCCGACATGGCGCTCGCCATCGTCGAAGGTCGCCCACACCGCGCCTCGGGCGAACTGGCCCTGCACGTGCTCGAAGTGATGGAGGCGTTCGAGGTGGCAAGCCGGGAAAGCCGCCCGGTCGACATCTCAACCAGCGTGGAGCGCCCGGCGCCCCTGTCGAAGTCGCTCGTCGAAGGACGGATCGGCCGCTGACGTCCATGTTGTTGTGGCGTTAGCAATAAATTCGTACGGCAAATGTATCTTTACCCCCGTCTGTCGGGGTGAGGGTGCCCGTGATGCGCGCCATAGGACTGTTCCTGTTGCTGGCCGGTTGCCTGCTGCTGCTTTGGCCGTGGTATGATCATCTCTTGCCCTTCATCCACATATCGCGCAGCAACACCCAGCTGTTTGGCGGTGCGGCGCTGCTGGGTGGCGTCGTGGCGCTCGTCATCGACCGTGCCCGCGCCGGCTAGGCCAGGTAGATACTGCCGCTTTCGCCACCCCTCCGCTTCTGCTAAGAGAGCCACATGACACGGGGTACACTCTTTCGGCGCGCCGCGCTCACGATCCTGGCCACGCCGCTTCTGGCGGTGTCGGTCGGCGCCTGCTCGATGGCCAGTTTCCCGGGCTACAAGCCGGCCGGCCTGCAGGTTGCCGTGGCGCCGCAGCCCGCCGGCAAGCGCCCCTCGGTCAAGCCAGAGGTAAAGGAGGCGTTTGTGCCCCTGGCCTACGCCGATGCTCCACGGTCCTCGGGCAACGTCGACAGCCTGATCAGCAAGTACGCTGCCGTCTACGATGTGCCGGAATCGCTGGTCCGCCGCGTGGTGCAGCGCGAGAGCGGCTTCAACCCGAAGGCCCGCAACGGCCCGTACTACGGCTTGATGCAGATCCGACACGATACGGCCCAGTCGATGGGATACAAAGGGTCAGCCGCGGGCCTGCTCGATGCCGAGACCAACCTCAAGTACGCCGTGAAATACCTGCGCGGCGCCTACATCGTCGCCGGCTACAACTCCGACGGCGCGGTGCGCAACTACTCGCGCGGATACTACTACGACGCCAAGCGCGCCGGGCTGCTGAAAGAAGTTGGCCTGCGCTGACTCACCGCCGGGCGGAAGTTGCGTGGAATTGTAGTCAAGGCACGCACTATCGGGCATTCGAGCCGGACAGGCTCCATTTAACTTAGGCGCCGAAGCGCAGGGCGGCGGCGTGCTTGTGAACTATGGTATCGGCGGCAGTGTTGTGAAGTTCGGGCCCGTGCTGGTCGCGGCCCTGCCGATCGCGTCAATGAGCGCCGACGTGTTGCTGCTCATCGCCGTGTTACGGTGTCGGTTTGAGTGCGGAATGACATGGTGATCCGGCGGCTGCTTGCCCTTCTCAGACCCCCCAATGGAGGTGTCTCCCGCCGCGCCGCCGCGCCAAGGTTGAAGCTCGACCGGCAGCCTGATCGCATCTACGCCATTGGCGATGTCCACGGCTGCCTTGACCTGCTGAAATGCATCGAAGCGCAGATCGTCGCAGACGCCGAAGGAGCGTCCGGGGACAAGGTTATCGTAATGTTGGGCGATCTTGTCGACCGAGGACCGTCATCGGCGCAGGTCATCGACCACATGCTGTCGCAGGCCCCGGCTGGGTTCGAGCGCATCTGCCTGCGTGGCAACCACGAGGAGATGATGCTCGCATTCATTCGCGACCCCGGGCGCGGCTCTGTATGGCTGGACAATGGTGGGCGTGAGGCGTTGTTGTCCTACGGCGTGCCATCCGACACGTTGCTGCGCGGCGATGCCCCGCGTGTTCTAGAAGACTTCATCGCGAGCCAAATACCGACGGAGCATGTCGAATTTCTGGAGGCTCTGCCGGTGCTTCTGGACACGCCGGGGGCCCTGTTTGTGCATGCCGGTCTGCGCGCAGGCGTAAAGCTTGAGGCGCAGGCCGACGACGACCTGATGTGGCTACGCGACAACTACGAAAGCGACTATTCCGAGTTCGGCCGTCTGGTCGTGCACGGTCATATGCCCAGAACAGAAGCTCTGGCCACACCCTTCCGGTTGGCCATAGACACTGGCGTCTTTGTCAACGGCCGGCTTACTGCTGCGCGGATAGTGCCAGGTGCCCTTCCGGTCTTGTTCGAGGCCAGAACTGAAATTCTGGGTCGGCACGGCGGGCGTGATTGAGCAATGCCGTTCAGTTAGGAGGCCCGCAACCAATCGGCTCAAGTCTGGCCATCCCAAATCAAAGTGCCGAGTCGCACGCCGCTGCGTGGTCCGGCGCAACCCTGACGTTCGCGACTGCCGTACTTGCGGCTGATCCACGTCAGGCAGATGCTCCCCGCTCGATGGCCACTAGGACTCCTCAACTGAACTGAGCTCCAAGTTCCCTGCGCTTTTGACGAGCGTCCTTGGGAGGATGTTTGGCATTGTCGGTCGATTTTCCCAGCAGGCGAGGAGTGTCGACGGAGCTGCTCCCGTCGGTAGCGTCCACCGTCGCCAATGCCGCAGCCATTAGTCGGGTGCCGGACGGCCATTGCCACCGCGACGCTGACCGAGCCTGCCTGCCAGTTACCGCTTTGCTGTTCGACCGTAAGCTTGGGCCCGCGCCTTGCACAGCGTGTAGCTCATAAGGCGATTGACCACGCAATCATTTGCGGCGATTACGTATGCATGAAGAAGCCGCTGCGCCTGTCCCTTCCCTTCGGAACCCTCAAGATCGCGAGCTATCTCCAACTCAGCTCCGCGGAACATGACGGACGTGTTCCCTACAAACGCTTCGGGCGTTACTACCTAATATGGAAACCCGCCAAGTCGCAGCGTAGCCCCGGCTAGACCATAGGCTTCAGGCGAGTCTTGTTTGGTTCGTTCGCTTGATGGCCCGCGTTTCACATGCGGGATCGCGGCCAGCCCGCGGACCACGCCTCTTCTTCCACGCAGAGCCAGCGCTCGCCATTTGAGGCCCGGATACGCGTGACATTACAGTGTAACGGGGTCGGGAACATGGTGAGTGCGCTTGCCCTATAGGTATTCCATTCCCTTGAAGTTGCGCCGCTCGCTGTCGTCCGGCAACGAGGCCGTCGGTATCAGCACAAGCAGCATCCCCGGGGAGGAGAGCCAACGTCCGTGCAGGCTAGCACTGACGTGTCGTGCGTTCTCCACATGAGAAAACTGGGAACCAAGGGCTGCGCTCGCCCTGGCCACCCTGGAGGGGGCTCGCCATCTGGAGCGGACATGGACGCGAACTAGGTCTGTCGGACGTAATAAATCAGTATATCGTACGCAAGTTGACGTATATCAAAGAATGGAATACTGAACAACAGCGGCAATTCTGTAAAAGTGTGGACATTTTGCATGCGTATTCGAATCCCGCTGGGTGTGGGCACCCTGAAAATCAAAGACTATCGAAACCTGCGGCACGGCGAGCGCGATGGAAGGGTGCCCGTGCTGAGGATGGGAAGCATCTACTTCATTTGGTTGTGGAGCGGGGAGTCAGAGGGTCGGTCGCTGTGACGACCAGTGCTCAGCGTCATTAGGACGCGGCCCGTCGGCAATAGCGGCGTTCTGTGACGGGTAAGGCGCTGGTGTTGCGAACGGCGAGATTGAACCTTTAACCATGGCCCGCTAACATGGGTATTGAATCGTAGCGGCGTTTGAATTGATCGACAAACGGGGCTACAGGCCGGAAACATGGTAAAGCTTTGGAATAGCTCCAGCAAATGTACCGAGGACCCAAAATGAAGCATACGTTTGTGGGGCGGGTTGTCGCCGCCTTGGCGCTAGGCGTCACCCTTTCCGGCGGTTGGATCGCTCCTGCTGCGGCGCAGTCTGAATGCACCTGCGTTCTTCCGGCAGGAACCACCGGTACGATCGCGACCGTGAATGGTAGCGTGTACGTACCCGGAACATCCGGCCTGGTGAACACGGCGGCCGGGCAGAGCATTGGTTCCGGGTCGTCGGTTTATACCTCTGAGGGTGCTACTGCCGGCATCGACATGGGCGCCTCGTGCAAGTTCAGCATGCAAGGATCAATGAGCATGCGCGTTGTGCCTCAAGAAGGGAACCTGTGCGTTCAGGTCTACGACGATAGCGCCACTGGCGGTGCCGTTACGGGTGGCGGTGAGGTTGGCCCTGTCGTTGCGGTGGCAGCGGGTGCTGGCGTGCTGGTATCGCTCGGCTTCCTGATGTCGGTCAGCCAGTAGGCGGAAGGCCGATTGCCCGTTTGCGGAGGGGCGGGGCGCCGAGTGCGCCCCATGGTGCAATTGCCGGGTTCCCCTTTTGCCGGATGACGATTTGATCGACTTGCATAGCCATCTCTTGCCTGGAATCGATGACGGGGCATCAGACCTTGCGACATCGCTGGCAATGGCGCGCCTGGCCGTAGCGGATGGAATAGAGCACATCGCCTGCACGCCTCACATCACCCCCGGCGTCAATGTCAAAAAAGGCCCGGACATTCAGGCCCAGTGTCTTATTCACATATGACG
>JAEYYP010000449.1 GCA_023428425.1 Pseudomonadota bacterium | reverse complement strand
GTCGAAGGGCGCCGTGTGGCCCGGCGCCCTTCCCAAATTCTTACTCTCGGCAGACCTTCTAGGTCTAGGTTGCGTTCCCGTTCTAGGCGCCTGCAACAACGATCGAGAAAACGAGCGACATTGCCAGCAGGCAGACGAGTGTCCAGGACAGCGTCGGCAGTGCGGAACGCCACCATTCAGTCTTGGAATGGCCGCGCATTTAGGCTCCCGTTTTGGTTGTCGTTCACCCGCCGTTCATCCACATGGCGGATTTGCGACGGTAATGAAGCGTTAACCGGGAAGCCGGGGCTTGGGAAGTGGCGGGAATGCCACACCAAACGAGTCGACATTGCTGTGGACAAGTCGCTCAGAACAACCCGAACACCAATCCCGCGAGCCCCAGAAACGCAAAGAAACCAATCACATCGGTGACGGTCGTGACGAACACCGACGACGCGATCGCCGGGTCGACCTTCAGCTTGTTCAGCGCCAGCGGGATCAGAATTCCAGCGGTACCTGCCGCGATCATGTTGATGATCATCGCCAGCCCGATCACCCCACCCAGCCACGGGTTGAGGTAGCGCAGCGCCGTTACCAGCCCGAGCAGCACGGCGAATATGCAGCCGTTGAGGAAGCCGCCGCTCACCTCGCGGATGATCAGTCGACGCATCCTCGTCCGGTCGAGGTCGCGGGTGGCGATGGCGCGCACGGTCACGGTCATGGTCTGGGTCCCGGCGTTGCCGCCCATCGAGGCGACGATGGGCATCAGCGCCGCCAGCGCCACCATCTGCTCGATCGAGGCATCGAACAGCGAGATGACGAAGCTCGCGAGCATGGCAGTGATCAGGTTCACAACCAGCCACGGCACACGGCTGCGGACCGTGCGGAACACGCTGTCCGAAATCTCTTCGTCGCCCACGCCGCCCAGCAGCTTGATGTCCTCGGTCGCTTCCTCGTGGATCACGTCCACCATGTCGTCGACGGGCAGCACGCCCACCAGCCGGCGGTTGTCGTCGACGACGCCGACTTCCACGAGGTCGTATCGCTCGAACATGCGCGCCGCCTCCTCCTGGTCCTCGGTGGCCTCCACCGTGATCACCTCGGCCATGAGGGCCTCGATGTGCACGTGGCGCTGGGAGCGCAGGAACTTGTCGAGCGGGATGGTGCCGAGCACGCGATAGCTGGGATCGACCACGTACAGCTGGAAGAACTCGTCGGGCAGGTCCTGTTCGGTGCGCAGGTAGTCGATCGTCTGCCCGACCGTCCAGAACGGCGGTATGGCGATGAAGTCGGTCTGCATGCGCCGGCCGGCCGACTCCTCGGGGAAGTCGAGGCTGCGCTTCAGGCTCAAGCGCTCGAAGGCAGGCATCTGCGCGAGGATTTCCTCGCGGTCCTCGCTGTCGATGTCCTCGAGGATGTAGACGGCGTCGTCGCTGTCGAGCGTCGACATGCCGCGCGCCACGTCCTCCGCCGGCAGTTCCTCGATCAGCTCGGAGCGGACGGTGTCGTCGACCTCGGTCAGCGCCAGGTAGTCGAACTTGTCGCCCAGCATCTGCACGAGCTGCACGCGCTCGTCGCCGTCGAGGGCCTCCAGCACGTCGCCGGCATCGGCGGCGTAGAGCGGCTCCATCATGTCGGCGAGGTCGTGTTCCTCGCGCGCCGCGAGATGGGCGCGCAGGCGCTCCAGCCAGTCCTGGCTCAGGTGTCCATCCGCATCACGGAACGCGTTGGGATCGGTGCGGGTTACCCCGCTGGCCGCGATGTCGGATTCTTCGGTCATGGGACCCCGCTGGGCGTGGCGCTTCGGGTAAGGAAGTTGTGTAGCCAATCGGCCTGTCATGCGCCAGACTTGGCGACACCGTCAGGACGGTTTTTGCTTCACTCACAGGGAGATGGCGATGTCTGGTAGTGACGGTTCCGAGTTGGCGCGAATGTTGGGGCTCTGCACTGAGCTGGGGCTGCCGGAAGTGACGGAGTCGACAAGCTACGGCGCGCCGTCGCTCAAGGTCCGGGCGAAAAACTTCGCCTCGGTGCGCGGTCCGCAGGAGATGGTGCTCCACTGCCCGCTCGAGCAGAAGGACCTCCTCATGGAGATGGCGCCCGACATCTACTGGCAGACCGACCACTTCAAGAACTGGCCCGGCCTGCTCGTGCGGCTCGAGGTGATCGGCGACGAGGAGCTGAAGCTGCGCCTCGAAGACGCCTGGCGCTTCCGCGCCCCCAAGCGCCTCGCCGACGCCTACGCCGCAGGCAAGGGAATGGTGCCGGCGAGCTGAGACCCGCGCCCCTTGGGCGGTGCTGTCGCATATGGACCGTGCGGGTCACTGTCACCTTCCCCCTTGCGGGGAAGGTACCGAAGCTTCGGCGCGTCAGCGCCCTAGCGAAGGTAGGAAGGGGGTTTCGGCGAGGATCGTGATAAACGCCGACCTCGGCAACACCCCCCTCCTAGCTCTGCTAAGTCGCTTCGCTCCTAGCGACGCTACCTCCCCCGCAAGGGGGGAGGTAGCCGGCGCCTCATTCGGTCACTTGCGATTGCACTATCCCGGAAAGTGGCCACCGCAGATTGGTGAAAGGCGCGCGCCGAGCCCCTGCCCCAACGCCGCCGCCCTAAGGCGTCAGGTCCTTGGGCGGCTCCAGCCCGTTGATCAGCGACGCCGTGGTCACGGTGTTGGCCAGCAGGCAGGCGATTGTCATCGGTCCGACCCCGCCCGGCACCGGCGTAATCGCAGCGGCCCGCTCGGCCGCCGCCTTGAACTCCACGTCACCGACGATGCGCGTCTTGCCCTCGCCGCGTTCCGGCGCCGGCAGGCGGTTGATTCCGACGTCGATCACCGTCGCGCCCGGCTTGATCCAGTCGCCCTTGATCATCTCCGGCCGCCCCACCGCCGCTACCACGATATCCGCGCCGCGCACCACGTCCGCGAGGTCCTTGGTGCGCGAGTGCGCCACAGTCACCGTACAGTTCTCGCGCAGCAGCAGCTGGGCCATCGGCTTGCCGACGAGGTTCGAGCGCCCGACGATCACGGCGTTGAGGCCGGCGAGCGAGCCGAGCGTGTCGCGCAGGAGCATCAGGCAGCCGAGCGGCGTGCAGCTCACCGGGCCAGGCAGACCGATCTGCAGCTTGCCGACGCTGGCGGGCGTGAAGCAGTCGACGTCCTTGTCGGGCGAAATTGTCGCGATGATCTTGTTGGGATCGATGTGCCTGGGCATCGGCAGCTGCACCAGGATGCCGTGGATCGCCGGGTCCGCGTTCAGCTTCTCGACGAGCCCCAGCACCTCGGCCTCCGGCGTATCGTCCGGCAGCTCGTACTTCTCCGAGTGCATGCCGACCTCGACCGTCTGCTTGGCCTTCTGCGACACGTAGATCTGGCTACCCGGATCGTAACCGACGATCACCACCGCGAGCCCCGGCGTGATGCCGTGCTCGGCCTTCAGCCGCTGCACATGACCGGCGATGCGGCCACGCAGGCCTTCGGCGTAGGATTTTCCGTCGATGATCTTGGCGGTCATGGGCAGCTCCCTGGCGTGAGGCCGCCATATGACGCAGCCGGCGTCAGGACGCAACCTCAGTACGGTGCGGCGACCTCGATCCCCTCCGCCTCCAGCGCATCGCGCACCCGCCGCGCAATCGCCACCGCCTCCTCGTTGTCACCGTGGATGCAGAGCGAACGCGCCTCGGACTGGATCACCGTGCCGTCGATGGCCACGATCTCGCTCGCTCGCGCCAGCCGCACCGCCCGCTCGGCGATAAGCCCCGCATCGTGCAGCACCGCTCCGGGTTCGGAGCGTGGCACCAGCAGCCCGTTCGGCAGGTACGCGCGGTCGGCATAGGCCTCCCGGACCACCGGAAACCCCATCGCCGTCGCCACCTCGACCTGCGCACTCTCGTCGAGCGCCAGGATGGCGAGCCGGTCCGCGAGCCCGACCACGGCGGCAAAGCACACCGCCGCCACCGACGCTTCTTCCGCCGCCATGTTGGCGAGCGCCCCGTGCAGCTTCACGTAGCGGACGGGCACGCCCTCCTCCTCGCCGATCTCCACCAGCTGTCGAACCTGCCCGCGCACCTGCGCGTCCAGTTCCTCAGGCGGCAGCACCAGCCGCCGGCGGCCGAAATTCTCCCGGTCGGCAAAGCCCGGATGCGCCCCCACCGCGACGCCACGGGCCTTCGTGGCCCGCAACGCGATATGCATGGTGATCTCGTCGCCGGCATGCCCGCCACAGGCGATGCTGGCCGACGAGACGATATCGAGCAGCGCATCGTCGTTGCCGATGCCTTCGCCGAGATCGGCGTTGAGGTCGAACTTCATGGCTTCAGGTCCAGTGCATGCTTCAGGGTAACCGGCTCGAACCGTACCTCGCTGCCGGGCCGCAGCTGGGCGAAGCGGTCGATGTCGGCGGAAACCAGCGTCGCAATCCGTGGATAGCCGCCGGTCGGTTGATGGTCGCGCATCAGCACGATAGGCGTCCCGTCGCCGAGTATCTGCACATCTCCGGGCACGATCGCGTCGGAGAGCAGCGACAGCAGCCGCTGGCCACCGAACACCCCGGCGGGATCATCGAGCCGCGTCCCCATCCGATCCATCCGTGCCGATACGCGGAACGGCTCCTCGACGAACCGCATCCGCGTCGCCCGGTCAAAGGTCTCCGCGTGAACGCCCCAGATCACCCGCATCGGTCCATCCCGAAGTGGTGCCGGGCTCGGGTGTGGCGCGCGCTGCCGTGGCAGTTGCGGACCGAACTCCAGCCGGTCCCCGGCGGCGAGAACCCGTCCCAGCGCGGCAATGGAGTTGGCCGAGAGGCTGCCGAGTACCGCGTCGCCCTCGATTTCCGATCCGAACCGCAGGTAGCCCCAGTTGCCTCGCTTGCCCGGTCGAACTTCGACCATGTCCCCGGCTTTCAGCACCACCCGGGCCGGCCAGTCGAGTGCCTTGCCGTTGACCGACAGGGCATAGTCCCCGCCATCGGCCGCCAACGACAGCGCCCCGCCTTCCACGACGAAGGACAGCCCGGCCGTGAACTCGATGCCGACGCTCCCGGCCCCGCCGACCCAGAGCCCCGCCCGCTCGAAGGCGCCCCGGTCCATCGGCCCCGACGCGCTGATGCCGTGGGCGAGCCACCCTGCCCGCCCCGCATCCTGCAGCGTCGTCAGCGGTCCGGCCGTCGTGATCCGTATGCTGCTCAACCCGCAACCTCGAAACGCACCGAGTCACCTGCCGCGAGCCGGGTCGGCGGCTCCACCGCCGGATCGAAGTTCCGGAATTCCGTCCGCCCGATCACGTGCCACCCCGTCGGAATGTCCGTCGATGCAATGGCGGTCTGCCCCGCCGCGAACAGCACAGTTCCCGCCGGCACCCGAGCCCGTACGGCCGCGCGTCGTGGTACCCGCAGCGTCTCATCGTGAAAACCGAGATAGACGAACCCCGGCGCGAATCCCGTGGCCAGCACCCGCAACGGCCGGGCGCAATGCCGCGCCACGAACTGGTCACGGCCGAGGCCGACCATTCCCGCCACCTCATCGACATCCGGACCGTCGAACGTGACCGCGATTACGTGCAGGCGGCCATTGTCCGGCTCGGCCTCGGGCCCCGAGACCAGCAGCCGCACCTCGCCCGCCAGGCGCTCGAATGTCACTGCGGACGGCTCGTAGCGCACCAGCACCGACGCAAGGTTCGGCACCACCTCCGCTACGCCCTCCAGCCTCCCCGCCCTTAACCGCGCCGCCAGTCCGACGGCATGGCGGTTCGCCGCCTCCGAAAGCGTTGTGGCGAAGCGCACCAGCAAACCGCGGTCGCCGAGCGGCATGATCAGGGGCAGCAGAGTCGTCGCGTCGCTCATCGTCACTCCAGGGAGGAGACGGTGCCTAGCACGAAGATCAGGCGCAAAAAACGTCTTCCCCGGGTCCCGTCGCGGCGATACTCCATCGCCATGACCATTCCCGGCACATCCATTCTCATCGAAGGCCATGCCATCGTCTCGGACGACGGCATGATCGCCGACTCCACCGGTGCCATGCCGCCGGAACTCCGCAACGATGCCGACTGGCGCCTGTTCCAGGCCGCGCTCGACCGCGCGGCGCTCGTCGTGCTCGGCCGTCTCGGCCACAGCCGCCATCCCAACCCCGGTCGCCGTCGCCTCGTCCTGACGCGTTCCGTCGAGGCCCTCGCTTCCGACCCGGCCGATCCGCTGGCGCATTACTGGAACCCGTCGGGGGTCGCCATCGGCGATGTCGCCACCCGGCTGGGCATCACCGGGGGCACCATCGCCATCACCGGCGGCACCGGAGCCTTCGACCTGTTCCTGCCCCTCTACGATCGCTTCGTGCTGGCAGAAGTTCGTGGCCTACGCATCCCCGATGGCACGCAATGCTTCACCAAAGGCCACCCGAGACTGGTCCTTCCGGGTGCCGGGCTCGAGGCCCGCGACATGGAAACGATCGACCGCGGCGTCATCCAGACCCAATGGGTCCGCACCGTCAAATCTGGACAGGCGCCGGCCTAGAAGCTAAAGCCAGCGCACGGGTAGGTGGCAGAGCGGTTGATTGCTCCGGTCTTGAAAACCGGCGAACGTGCAAGCGTTCCGGGGGTTCGAATCCCTCCCTACCCGCCAACTTTTCAGGGCGACATGCCCGGTTTTCCTCGACATTTGCGGGCATCTTGACTTCATCGGCGACGCACACGCCATACAGCGCGTAACAAATTGGGTGACAAGTCGGCGCGAATGCCACCGATGAGCGCCGCACAGCCCCATGATCGTGACGGCATCTGGTACCTGGTGCGTCGCGTTCCAAAGGAATTTGCCGAGCTCGATCGGCGTCGCCGCAATTGGCAGAAGATTCTCCCACTCCCCCAAGAAACGCAGTGAGGGCATTGGTGAGAGCGACATTAAGCGGCTCGTCATGCTAGCGTTACTCGAAACCCAGGAAGTTGGCGATCACTCGGCTGGCGTCGCATAGACGTAGCCTGGAACCCAAGCCCGACTGTCCTCGCGCGCAGGTGAGATCGCGTAGCCGGCGGCGGCCAGAGAGTTGACAACTTCCGCGCGGGTCGCAGACGCTTCGTAGCCCGGTAGATGCGCCATGAAGTCGTGGCACGATATGACCCACTTCACCCGGCGCCGCAGTGTGACGGGCGCCCCTCTCAATGCAGCGGCCTCCGCGCCTTCGATATTCATCTTCACTAGGTTGGGCCGCTCAGCGCCGACTTCCTCAAGCAAACAATCCAAGGTTAGAGCGCGCACCTCTATTGCACCGGCATCCAGAACTCTGTTCGCAACATGTGCGTCGCTGTCCTCGATTTGGAGGACGCCGTTTGTGTCACTCACCGCGGCCTGGATCGGAGTGACATTGGTGAGCCGGTTCGCCTTTACCGTCTTTACAAGGCATCGATAAGTAGCAGGATGTGCCTCGATAGCTATGACGCGTCCTGACGGACCAACCATTCCTGAAAGAACCAAGGCGTCATCCCCAACACCAGCACCCACGTCAACGATGATGTCACCACTCTGAATGGGGAAGGCAAAACACCATAAATCCTGCAATTCACTCGTAATCTCAGCTAGCAGTGGCGCGCTATACTCTCTCCCGTAAAAGGTGGCCCCCGGCTGTCGGCAGACCCAATCACCATCCCGATCTCGATACGTGACATTCAATGCGCGCCGTCTCACTGTCAAAGCGACAGAGCCCACCATTGAAAGCACAGGGTGCAATGGGGTTCGCTGAAGACTGAATAGTGCTGATCTGATGGAGGGCATTGGGGTAGGATGAGGATACCAGTGTTGCAGGCAAGCCCAACAATACCCGAATCCCTCCCTACCCGCCACCCTACGGAATCAGCACCGTCGATCCTGTCGTCTCCCGTGCCTCGAGCGCCACATGCGCCTCGACCGCCTCGGCCAGGGGCCGCTTCTGGTCGATGGAGATCGCGATCTTGCCGGCCTCGATCATTCCGAACAGCCCAGCCGCTGCGGTCCGCAGGTCGTCGGGCGTACGGAAGTAGGAGGCTCCAGTCGGCCGGGTGACGTAGAGGCTGCCCTTCTCCGCGAGAATGCCGAGGCGCGGCAGCGACACGGGGCCGGAGGCATTGCCGAAGCTGACCATCAGCCCGCGCGGCCGGAGGCAGTCGAGCGAAGGCTCGAAGGTCGCCTTGCCCACACCGTCATAGACCACATCCACGCCGCGACCGGCCGTGAATTCCTTCACGTGGGTGACGAAGTCGTGGGTCTTGTAGTCGACGACGAGATCCGCACCGAGGGTGCGGACCAGTTCGCACTTGGCTTCCGAACCGGCCGTGGCAATGACCGTCGCACCGATCGCCTTGGCCCACTGGACGAGAATCTGCCCGGTGCCGCCCGCCGCAGCGTGGATCAGCACCGTCTCGCCCGCCTTCAGCTCATGCGTCCAGTGCAGCAGGTAGAATGCCGTCGTGCCCTTCAGCAGGGCGGCGGCGGCGACCTCGTCGGAGATGCCCTTGGGTACGGGCACCGCCTTCTCGGCCGGCAGCAGGCGCTCGTCGGCATAGGCACCCACCGGTCCCTGGTAGGCGACGCGATCGCCGGGCGCGAAGTCGGTCACGCCCGCGCCAACCGAAAGCACCTCGCCGGCGCCCTCGTTGCCGCCGACGAACGGCAGCGGAGTCGGATAGAGGCCGGTGCGCTGGTAGACGTCGATGAAGTTCAGCCCGATGGCGCGGTTGCGTATCTTGAGCTGGCCGGGCCCCGGGGCGGCGACCTCGAGTTCCTCGAGGCGCATCTGCTCGGGACCACCGGTCTCACGGATGACGAAAGCGCGGCTCATCTCACTTCCTCGGCGCTGACTTCGGACGCGACTGGGCCTTGGCGGCGGGGGTGGATCGCCGCTTGGGTTTCGACGAGATAGCGGCGGCGGCAGCATTGTCCGGCACCATCGCGGCCGCTTCGCGCTTCGTCGCAGAAACCGGGTGGCCGGCGGCAGCAGCCCGGGCGAGGCGACGCTGCTTGGAGAGAATGTTCACGGCCTCCACCAGCACCGAGAAGCCCATGGCGGCGTAGATGTAGCCCTTTTCGATATGGAAGCCGGCGCCATCGGCCACCAGCGACACGCCGATCAGCAGCAGGAAGGCGAGCGCCAGCATCTTGGTCGTCGGGTGCTTGGCCACGAAGGCAGCCACCGGACCCGAGGCGATGAACATGATGCCCACCGCGACAATGACCGCGGCGATCATCACTTCCACATGCTCGGCCATGCCAACGGCTGTGATGATCGAGTCGATGGAGAACACCAGGTCGATGACAATGATCTGGGCGATGATGGCCGAGAAGGCCTGGCCCGCCGCTTCCTTAAGGCCGGGCTCGTGCGGTTCCTCGATCTCGGCGTGCATCTCGTGCGTAGCCTTGTAGATGAGGAACAGGCCGCCGGCGATGAGGATCAGGTCCTTCCACGAGTAACCGTGGCCGAACAGCTCGAACACCACCTGGTTGAGACCAATGATCCAGCTGATGACCAGCAGGAGCAGGATTCGGAAGATCAGCGCCAGCGCGAGCCCGAGCTTGCGCGCTTTGTCCGCCTGCTCCGCCGGCAGGCGGGAGACGAGCACCGAGATGAAGACGATGTTGTCGATACCGAGCACCACCTCCATCACTGTCAGCGTTGCGAATGCCGCCCACACGGCTGGATCGCTCAGCAATTCCATCATCTTCTCGTCCTCAACGTCCCAATTTGGCGTGGCGACATACTTAGGGCCGCAGCCAGCGGGTGGGAAGAGCGCAGAATCGCTTCCACCCGGTGCTTTTTTTCGCCACCGCGCGCCCGTGTGGCATGAACGCGCAGTCCGCGCCCTTGGCTGCGCTTTGTCCCGAGCGATAGAATGACTTTCAATCGTCAACGCTCAGGTCTTCCATGGACTCCTTCTCTCCCGTCCCCGCGCTTCTCGGCGGCGCGCTCATCGGCCTCGCCTCCGCGGTGCTCTGGCTCGGCAACGGCCGCATCGCCGGCATTTCCGGCATTTTCGGGCAGTTGCTGCCGCCCGCGCGAACCGTCGTCTGGCGCCTGGCCTTCCTCGTTGCTCTCGTGCTCGGCACCCTTGTCGCTGCGTGGCTTTTCCCGGGCCTCGGTGTCGGCGGCACCGGTGGCCGCGGGGCAGAACTGGTGAGTGCGCCGGCAAGCTGGGGTATCTCGACACCCCTGTGGATAGCGATTGCCGGCCTCCTGACTGGCTTCGGCACCAAGATCGGCAATGGCTGCACCTCGGGACACGGCGTGTGCGGCATTGCGCGGCTGTCGCTGCGGAGCTTCGTGGCGGTCGGCATCTTCTTCACCGTCGCCATCCTCACCGTCGCCGTTACCGGAGTGGTCTGATGAGCCAGACGACGCGCCTGCCCTACCTCGCAACCGCTGCGCTCAGCGGCCTCCTCTTCGGCGCCGGGCTCTACGTCTCGCAGATGGTGGACCCGCTGAAGGTCCTGCGCTTCCTCGATTTCGGCGCCATCCCGACCGGTGGCTGGGACCCTAGCCTCGCCTTCGTCATCGTCGCCGCCATCGGCGTGATGTTTGTGGCCGTTCGCATCGGTCGTACCCGGCAGGCTCCCCTGTTCGACGCCACCTTCAACGAGCCCGAGTTCAAGCGCATCGACACGCCGCTGGTGGCGGGCGCCGTGCTGTTTGGCATCGGCTGGGGCATGTCGGGCATCTGCCCGGGCCCGGCGATCTCCCTCATCGCCTTCTGGCCGCCGGACCTCCTGATCTACCTCCTCGCGCTGTTCGCCGGCTCATATGCCGGAGCGCTCATCATCCCCAGCGGCCGTGATCGGCGGCGGGCGGTGGCGCGATGACGGCGCCGCAGGCCATCGGCGTCGGCGGCGGCCTCGCCGGCATCGCCGCCGCGATAGCAGTGGCGCAGGCCGGCCTCGACACCGTACACCTCGCGCCCAAGGGCCCACCCGACCGACGCACCTCGGCGCTGATGATGCCGACGGTCGAGTGCCTGCAGTCATCCGGGTTGATCGGTGATCCCGCCGAGATCGGCCATGCGTTGACCCAGATCCGGATCATCGATGCGACCGGCCGGCTGATCCGGGCGCCTGAAACGTTGTTCGACAGCGTGGAGGTGGGCCTGCCCGCCTTTGGCTGGAACTTCCCGAACGTCAAGCTGCTCGAGAGCTTCGAGGCGGCGCGCGCCGGGCTCGCCAACCTCGCCACCATCGAACGCGCGGTCACCGGCATCGAGCGCGTTGCGGCGGGCTGGCGCGTGGATCTCGGCGATGGCAGCAGCCTCGTCGCCCCGCTGCTGGTCGGCTCGGACGGCAAGAAGTCGCTGGTGCGGACCTCCGCCGGCTTCCGCGCGCGCGAGAACGGCTTCGTCGAGGCGGCCCTCGTTTGCGACCTCGAGCTCACCCGGCCCCTCGGCGGCGCGTCGGTGGAATTCCACTACCCGCGCGGCCCGTTCACGCTCGTCCCGGCGGGCGGACGAAAGGCCAACCTGGTCTGGATCGATGACCGCCAGGTGCTCAAGGCGGGGCAGGCGCGCGGCGCGGAGGGGCTGCGGCAGGTCTTTAGCGAAAAGTCCCAGCACCTGTTCGGCGCCATCGAGCTGCTCACCCCGGCGCACATGTTCCTGCTCTCCACCCTCAGCGTCGATGAGGCCGGGCATGACGGCGTCGTGCTGGCGGGCGAGGCGGCCCACGCCTTCCCGCCGATCGGCGCGCAGGGCCTCAACCTCGG
>JAEYYP010000425.1 GCA_023428425.1 Pseudomonadota bacterium | reverse complement strand
CGCCGAAATCGAAGCCTCGGTCGCCGACGGCGCCAACGAGATCGACTTCGTCATCGAGCGCGGCATGGTGCTGCGCGGCGACTGGCAGGCGCTCTACGATGAAGTGAAGGCGATGCGGAAGGCCTGTGGCGACGCCCACATCAAGACCATCCTCGGCACCGGCGAACTGGCCACCCAGACCAATGTCGCGAAGGCCTCGCTGGTCTGCATGCTCGCGGGCGCCGATTTCATCAAGACCTCGACCGGCAAGGAAAAGGTCAACGCCAACCTCCAGACTTCGCTGAGCATGGTCCGCATGATCCGCTGGTTCCACGAGGAAACCGGCATCGAAATCGGCTACAAGCCCGCCGGCGGCATCGCCACGGCCAAGCTCTCGCTCGACTACATGGCGCTGATGAAGGAAGAGCTCGGCACCCACTGGCTCCAGCCGCACCTCTTCCGCTTCGGCGCCTCGAGCCTGCTCACCGACATCGAACGCCAGCTCGAACACACCCTCACCGGCCACTACGCCGCCGACTACCGCCAGCCGATGGTTTAGCAGATCCCTTCGCGGACTAGGGATGAGATGCGATGATGCGCACGATAGCCTTCGGGGCCGCACTGTGGCTGGCTGCATTGAGCACCCCGCTGGCATGCCAGATAGACTCACCCTCTCCACCGCCGACATGGGAGTCCCAAATCGAAGCGGCCCCTGTAGTCTTCATCGGGCACGTAACTGCCATAGAGCCAAGCACCAAGCCCGCGTGGGAGGATCGAGTCTTTCTCAGCGTTGAAACGCCGATAAAAGGTCAACTAGGAAAGACCTACGAGGCCATGCAGGGCAGTGGTGGAGATTGCGGCATCGGGTTTGAAGTGGGGAATTGGGTCATATTTGCCGGAGACTTCATAACGGACCCGACGGTCTTTCTGTCTGATCCCCTCACCAGAGACCAGAAGATGAAGTTGGGCCACCTGAAACATATGCGCGAGATGGCCGCGAGCGCGGTCGAGGGAACAACAAAATGAACAAGATCGCTGAAATCTTCACCTCCCTCGATTACGGCCCGGCCCCCGAGGCCAGCGACGTCGCGCTCGCCTGGCTCAGCGCGCACGAAAACACCTTCGGTCATTTCATCGATGGCAAGTGGACCAGGCCCGGCAAGACCTTCGCCACCGAGAACCCCGCGACCGGCAAGACCCTCGCGCAAATAACCGACGGCACCGCCGACGACGTCGACGCCGCGGTAAAGGCCGCCCGCGCCGCCTTCCCCAAATGGGCGGCGCTCTCCGGCTACGAGCGCAGCAAATACCTCTACGCCATCGCCCGCCTCATCCAGAAGCACAGCCGGCTCTTCGCCGTGCTCGAAACCATGGATAACGGCAAGCCCATCCGCGAGAGCCGCGACGTCGATATCCCGCTCGTCGCCCGCCATTTCTACCACCACGCCGGCTGGGCCCAGCACCGCGACCGCGAGTTCCCCGACCACGTGCCCTACGGCGTCTGCGGCCAGATCATTCCGTGGAACTTCCCGCTGCTGATGCTGGCCTGGAAGATCGCCCCGGCCCTCGCCGCCGGCAACACCGTCGTGCTGAAGCCCGCCGAATTCACCTCGCTCACCGCGCTGCTCTTCGCCGAGATCTGCGAGAAGGCGAAGCTGCCGCCGGGCGTCGTCAACATCGTCACCGGCGAGGGCGACACCGGCGCCGCCATCACCAACCACCCCGATGTCGACAAGATCGCCTTCACCGGATCGACCGAGGTGGGGAAGATCATCCGCAAGGCCACCGCCGGCACCGGCAAGGCACTGAGCCTCGAGCTCGGCGGCAAATCCCCCTACATCGTCTTCGACGACGCCGATCTCGACAGCGCCATCGAGGGGCTGGTCGACGCCATCTGGTTCAACCAGGGCCAGGTCTGCTGCGCCGGCTCGCGCCTGCTGGTGCAGGAGAGTATCGAGGAGCGCTTCCTCGCGAAGCTCAAGAAGCGCATGGCCACCCTCCGCGTCGGCGACCCGCTCGACAAGGCTGTCGATATCGGTGCGCTGGTGGCGCAGGTGCAGGTCGAACGCGTCCGCGACCTCGTCAAGAAGGGCGTCGCCGAAGGCGGCCAGCTCTACGAGCCCGACATCGACCTGCCGGGGCAGGGGTGTTTCCTGAAGCCCGCCCTCATCACCCACGTCTCCACCGCCAATACGGTAGCGACCGAGGAAATCTTCGGGCCCGTGCTGGTCGAGATGAGCTTCCGCACCCCCGAGGAAGCAATCGCCCTCGCCAACAACTCCAAGTACGGCCTCGCCGCGACGATCTGGACCGAAAACGTAAACCTCGCCCTCGATATCGCCCCCAAGATCAAGTCGGGCGTCGTGTGGATCAACTCCACCAACAACTTCGACGCCGCCGTCGGCTTCGGTGGCTACAAGGAATCGGGCTTCGGCCGCGAAGGCGGCAAGGAAGGCATGGCGAGCTACCTGAAGCCGAAGTGGGAGCAGGAGCTCCGCCCGGCAGCTGAGGTTCTGAGTTCGAAGCGTTCACGAGACGAAGTGGGCGAGTACTTCGAGAAGCTGGGTCTGGCCCCCAAGGCGGCGCGCGCCCGTCTCCGCAAGGCCGGCCTGAATGCCCCCTACGCTATCGAGGATGTGCGCCGCGTCCTCGCGAGCAATCCCCTCGATGAGGAGGTGGTGTCCAGCCCGCTGGCTGTCGACCAGACCGCCAAGATGTATATCGGCGGCAAGCAGGCCCGGCCCGATAGCGGCTATTCCCGCCCCGTCCACGGCCCCGCCGGCCTCGTCGGCGAAGTCGGTGATGGCAACCGCAAGGACATCCGCAACGCCGTGGAGGCGGCCCGCGCCGCGCTCGGCTGGGCCACCACGAGCGCCCACAACCGCGCGCAGATCCTCTACTTCCTCGCCGAAAACCTCGAATACCGTGCTGCCGAATTCGCCGCCCGCATCAAGGCGCAGACCGGCGAGGACGGCGCGGCGGAAGTCGCCGCTTCCGTCGAACGCCTCTTCGCCTTCGCCGGCTGGGCCGACAAATACGATGGCGCCGTCCACAACCCGCCGCAGCGCATGGTCGCGACCGCCATGGTCGAAGCCCTCGGGGCGATGGCCATCCTCGCCCCGCCGTCGCGGCCCTTGCTGGGCTCGATCGCGCTGATCGCCCCGGCCCTGGCCATGGGCAACACCGTGGTGCTGGTCCCGTCCGAAAAGTCGCCGCTCTCGATGACCGATTTCTACCAGGTCCTCGAAACCTCCGACGTCCCGTCCGGCGTCCTCAACATCGTCTCCGGTGAGAGCAAGGTGCTGGCCAAGACCCTGGCCGAACACGACGGCATCGACGCCATCTGGTTCGCCGGCGACGCCGAAACCTCGGCCATGGTCGAGGCCACCTCGGTCGGTAACCTCAAGCAGACCTGGACCACCCGTGGCCTCTACTACGACCTGAGCGACACCGAAAAATTCGGCGGCGACTACCTCCTCAGGAAGGCCACCCAGGTCAAGAACGTCTGGATCCCCTACGGCGCTTGAGCCGGACGGTCGCATCGAGATCGAGAGTGTCGGCCAGCCGCGCCACTTGAGCGATCGTTGAGGGGCAGCCGCCCTGGCGTGAGGAACCTTTCGGTCGCTCATACGTATAGACCGCATGACATCCCCCACGAACGCGTCAGTGGCAGCCGGTTCGCTGGCCGAGCTGCTCATTCGCTCTGGGCCGATCGCGCTGTTTCTCGATTTTGATGGCGTCCTGGCCGAGATTGCTCCCACCCCTGAAGCGGTGACCGTCGCACCGGGCGTCATCGCGCGGCTGCAATCGCTGAACAGCGCCCTCGATGGGGCAATGGCCGTGGTCACCGGTCGCTCCATGGCCGATGTCGATCGCTTCCTCGCGCCCCTGCAGCTTCCCGTCGCCGCCGAGCACGGCAACATGCGCCGCAGCCGTGATGGCCGGGTCGTGGTGCTCGACGAGGCGGCCATGCAGATCGTCCCCGACCTTGCCGCCGAACTCGAGCATGCCTTTTCGGGCGATGATCGCATCATCGTCGAGCGCAAGCCCTCGGCGGTGGCGGTGCACTATCGCCTGGCCCCGGAGCGCGCCACGGAGTGCTTCGAACGCGTCAACGACGCTGTGGCGGCTCGATCGGGCTTCTCCATGGTCGCCGGCAAGATGGTCATCGAGGCCCGCGCCGCTGGCGCCGACAAGGGCGCCGCCGTACGCGGCTACATGCAGGACGAGCCCTTTGCCGACCGCACCCCGCTGTTCATCGGCGACGACATCACCGACGAGGACGGGTTCGCCGCTGCCCAGCAACTGGGCGGGGCCGGCATCAAGGTTGGGCCGGGCGACACGATCGCGAACTACCGAATCCCCGGCACCGCCAACGTCGTTGCCGTGCTCGATGCCGTGATCCGCAGCGGGGAGTTCCTCCCGTGAGTGGTCGTCTCGTCGTCGTTTCAAATCGTACGCCCAAGCCCGGCAAGGTCGCGGCCGGTGGCCTCGCCGCCGCCCTCGACGGCGTTCTCAAGAAACTCGGCGGCATCTGGGTCGGGTGGAGCGGCGATTTCGCCGAGAAGCCGGGCAAGCCGCGCCACCTCGAAGTCGGCGGCAACGAGATCGTCCATATCGACCTCAGCAAGGCCGACCACGCCGCCTACTATGGCGGCTACTCCAACAGCGTGCTGTGGCCCACTTTCCACATGCGCCCCGAGCTCGCCCGCTTCAACCCGGCATTCTATGAGGGCTACATGCGGGTCAACGAGCAGTTCGCCGAAGCGCTGCTGCCGCTGCTCAAGCCGGACGACCTCATCTGGATCCACGACTATCACCTGATCCCGCTCGGGCAGCTGCTGCGAGATCGTGGGGTGAAGAACAAGATCGGCTTCTTCCTCCACATCCCGTTCCCGACGCCCGAGGCGCTGGCCGCCATCCCCAGCCACCGCCAGCTGATCGGCTCGCTCAACGCCTACGATCTCGTCGGCTTGCAGGCGAAACGCGATGTCGCCGCGCTCGAGGACTTTGCCTCGCCCACCGAGTTCGTCCGCCCGCGTCGCAGCTCAGGGCCGCTCGTTCCGGTCACCGGCGTCAATGCCCAGGTCTTCCCCATCGGGTCGGACCCCGAGGCGTTCGCGCAAATGGCGGAACTGCCGGCGACGACAAAATCCATTGCCACAGTCAAGAAGTCCATTGCCGATCGCAAGCTTATCCTCGGCGTCGACCGGCTCGACTACACCAAGGGCCTGCCGCAGCGCATTGAGGCCTACGAAAGGCTGCTGGCCGACTATCCCGAATATCGCCGCAAGGTCAGCTTCCTGCAGGTTGCCCCGGTATCGCGCGACACCATCCAGCAGTACCAGGAGATCACCGGCAACCTCGACTACCAGTGCGGCCGCGTCATGGGCCGCTTCGCCGAAATCGACTGGCAGCCGCTCAACTACGTGAAGCGCGCTTACGGCCAGTCAACCCTCGCCGGGCTCTATCGCGCAGCCCGCGTCGGCCTCGTCACGCCGCTGCGCGACGGCATGAACCTCGTCGCCCACGAGTATATCGCCAGCCAGGACCCCGAGGATCCCGGCGTGCTGGTACTGTCGATTTTCGCCGGCGCCGCCGAAATCCTGCCCGATGCGCTCCTCGTCAATCCCTACGACGCCGACGAGACGGCGCATGCCATCGACTTGGCACTCAAAATGCCGCTCGACGAGCGCAAGGAGCGCTGGACGAGGCTTCGCGGTGATATCGAACGGTACAATATTCACGCCTGGGCCGACGATTTCCTCGGCGCCCTGCGCGAGTTGCCGCGCCGCTAGGAAGACAGCCTCGGCGCCACCTCGCGCGCCGCCTCGCGCACTACGGCAAGCGTCGCGTCGATCACCGCATCGCTGTGCTCCGACGACACGAACCAGGCGCCGCGTTCAAGCACGCGCACCCCGCGTTTCAGCAGCGCCAGCGCGAAGGCCGAGTAGCCACGCTTGTCGGCGAGCGCGATCTCCCGGTAGTTGCGGGGCGGTTCAGTGAGCCCGAACGACACGTGGAACATCAGCGGAAAGCCCATCACCTGCGCGGTGATGCCGGCCTCGGCGAGGGCATCGCGCACCCCGTCCTGCAGCCGTTGCCCACGCGCGCCCGAGTTGGCGAAATGCTCGGCCGTCAGCCCCTGCTGCGTGGCTACCATCGCGGCGATGGCCACCGGTTGCGCGTTGAACGTGCCGCCATGCAGCACCCCGGCGGTTGAGAACATGTCGATCAGGTCGGCACGCCCAGCGATCGCCGCGACCGGAAAGCCGTTGGCGATGGCCTTGGCAAAGATCGACAGGTCGGGCGTCACCCCGAACAGTTCCTGCGCCCCGCCGGCCGCCAGGCGGAAGCCGGTGATCACCTCGTCGAAGCAGAGGATGGAGCCGTTGGCACGGCATGCCTTGAGCGCACCCTCGAGGTAACCCGGCGCCGGCCGCATGGCGCCCTGGTTGCACATGGCCGGCTCCATCAGCACGCCGGCAATGTCGCCCTTCGCAAGCCGTGCTTCGAGCCGGGCGAGGTCGTTCCAGCCCATGATCTCGAGTCCGTCCGCTTCGCTCGCATCCTGCCCCGCGCTGCCGCCCACCGGCACCGGCGCATTCTCGGGGCCGGCGGCGTTGAGGGCAGGGGCGGTCGACCACAGGATGTTGTCGAACCAGCCATGGTAATGCCCCTCGAACTTGATGATGGTCCGCCGCCCGGTCGCCGCCCGCATGAGCCGCATCGCCGCCTGCGCAACCTCCGAACCGGACGAGCCGAAGCGAATGCGCTCCGCCGACGGGATGCGCTCGCACAGCATCCGCGCCGCTTCCGCCTCGACCCGCGATTGCCCGGCGAACAGGATGCCTTTGTCCACCTGTTGCTTGACGGCGTCACGCACCCCGGCCGGACTATGGCCCAGCACCATGGCGCCCATGCCGCAATAGTAGTCGATCAGCCGGTTGCCATCGACATCGAACAGATACGGCCCCTCGCCCTGGGTGAACACCAGTGGCCCCGGCGCCATCCCGGCGCGAAAATGGCTGTTCACCCCTCCAGCAATCCACTTCCCCGCCTCGGCAATCGCCGCCGCCGACTTCTCGAACCGCAATTCGCCCAACCCATCCTCCCATTTTGCCGACCAACAGAGCAGCCCCACGGCTTGCAAGAAAACGCCGACAAAGGTCGTATAGCCGGGGCACCGACGAGGGGGTGATCCTCCACCGCGAAGCGGGGGAGGGAGACCAGACGGAGTCTGGTGGAGGGGGCGTGAACGCGCTCGGCCTCACAACCCGCAAAGGGAGGGGAACCCAATGCGACTGTTCATCGCCACGCTCGGCACCGAGACCAACACCTTCGCGTCGTTTCCGACCGGGCTCGACGATTTCCGACGCGGCTTCTGGAACGAGGGCGATATCGGCAGCATCCCGGGCAGCCCCTGGGCCATGCCGGCGCAGCGTTGGCTCACCCAGGCGCGGGACCTCGGTTGGGAGGTCGTCCAGTCGCTCCACGCCTTCGCTGAGCCCGCCGGCCCCACCGTCCGCTCCGCCTACGAGACGATGCGCGACCGCATTCTCGCCGATCTCGCGGCTGCCGGTCCGGTCGATGCGGTGCTGATGTTCCTCCACGGCGCCATGGTCGCCGACGGCTACGACGACTGCGAAGCCGATTTCGTCGGCCGTATGCGGGCACAGGTCGGCCAGGGCACGCGCATCGGCCTCGAACTCGACCTTCACGCCCATATCGACCACCGCCTGCTCGACGTCACCGACCTCATCGTCTTCTACAAGGCTTACCCGCATATCGACTACGCCGAGCGCGCCGACGACCTCTTCGCCCTCATGCGGCGCACGCTGGCGGGCGAGATCGAGCCGGTGATGGCGCTGTTCGACTGCAAGACCATGGGCCTCTTCCCCACTACCCGGGGGGGCCCGATGCCGGGCTTCGTCGCCGACATGTTCGCGGCCGAAGGCAAGGACGGCATCCTCTCGCTGTCGCTCAACCACGGCTTCCCCTGGGCCGATGTGCCGCACGCCGGGGCGAAGATGCTGGCCGTCGCCGACCGCGACCCCGCCATCGCCACGCGTGCCGCCGAGGCGTTCGGCCGCCGCTTCTACGCCATCCGTGCCGAGGCGACGCTGCCCTTCACCGCGCTGACCGACGCCATCGCCGAGGCGAAAAAGCCCGCCGACAAGCCGCTCCTCCTTGCCGACACCTCCGACCAGACCGGCGGCGGTGCCCCCGGCGACACCACTCACATGCTGCGGGCCCTGATCGAGGCCGGGATTACCAACGCCACCTATGGCCCGCTCTGGGACCCGCTCGCCGTCGGTATCTGCTTCTCGGTCGGCGTTGGCGCGAAGCTTAAGCTGCGCCTCGGCGGCAAGTACGAGCCGTACTCCGGGCCTTGCCTCGACGCCGAAGCCGAAGTGCTGCACCTCGCCCGCAACACCTGGCAGGACCAGCTGTCGAACGAGCGCGTGCCCATCGGCGATGTCGCCGTGGTGCGTGTCCACGGCATCGAGGTGCTGCTCAACACCAAGCGCTCGGGCGTCTTCTCGCCCACCATGTTCACCCGCCACGGCATCGCGCTCGACGGCAAGCAGGTGATCGGCCTCAAGAACCTCTTCCGCCACACCGACGTCTTCGCGCCGCTGGTCCGCGGCCAGCTCTACGTCGCCACCCCCGGCGCCTGCCCACCCGACTGGGGAAACATCCCCTTCACCCGCATCCCCCGCCCCATCTGGCCTCTCGACACCGATCCTTTGGGGTGAACGGGAGGCCGGTGCTTTGTGCCCAGCCCGGGACCTGCTATATGAAGGTGAAGGAGTTCAGCATGGCTCAGCTCGATCGAATTACCCACAATCCCGCCGTAATGGGCGGCAAGGCCTGCATCCGCGGTATGCGGGTCACCGTTGGCATGATCCTGGGGGAACTCGGAGCTGGTGCCACCATCGAGGAAATCCTTGTCGATTTTCCCTATCTTGAACGGGAGGATATCCTGCAGGCAATTCGCTACGGCGCCTGGCTTGCTCAGGAGCGCGAGCTCGACCTGACCGGGACATGAAGGTCCTTGTGGACATGAACATGTCGACGCAGTGGGTGGATACCCTCCGCGAAGACGGCATGGTTGCCGTCCACTGGTCATCGATTGGCGACGCTGGCTCGTCCGATGAAGAGATCATGCGACACGCCGTAGCCGGCGGGTACATAGTGCTGACCCGAGATATCGACTTCAGCACCATTCTCGCCGCAACCAACGGAATCGGTCCGAGCGTCGTCCACCTCCGGCGGAGCGACCGGTTCAGCGAGAGCTTTGCTGCCGAGGTCGCCCGAGCGATGCGGCAGGTAGAGCATGAACTCGCCTTGGGCGCTGTCTTGAGTGTAAAAGGTAGGCGTTTTCGCGTGCGCCGGCTACCAATCGGCAATACCGATCCCGACTAGCCAGCCAGACCTGCCAGCCGCCCGCTGAGCGCATTCAACTCCCACGCCTTGGCCAGTTCCGCTGCCCTGCCCCAGGTGGGCTCAGCGTCCGGAAACTCGCCTAATGGAGCGTTGGTCACCATCGTCGCGATCCGCTTGTAGAGCGTCAGGTCTTCTTCCTGGCCGGGAAAGCGGTTGTCGGCCAGCATGGCCTCGAGGTCCGCGTAGCGCTTCAGCAGGCTCGCCGCCGTCTTCTCGCCCACGCCCTTCGCCCCTGGAATCCTGTCCGACGGGTCGCCGCGCAGCGCGATGAAATCCGGCACCTGGCGCGGCTCGACGTCGTAGCGCTCGCGCACCCCGGCGGGATCGATCCGCGCGATCTCGCCGGCCTTGATCGGCTGCAGGATCGTCGTCCGGTCCGACGCCAGCTGGAAAGCGTCGCGATCACCGGTCGCCACCAGCACCGTACCACCCGCCGCTTCCTCGCGCGCCGCGGCGGTGGCGAGAAAATCATCTGCCTCGAACCCTCCACCCTTGCCCACCACGCAGCCGAAGGCGGAGACGAACTCGGGCAGCACGCTCAGTTGCTCGACGATTTCGTCCTCGAACACCCGGCCGCCCTGGTAACCCTCGAGCTCCAGCGCCCGCCAGTTCGGCACTTCGAGCGTATCCCAGCCCACCACCACGGCGCGCGGCTT
>JAEYYP010000391.1 GCA_023428425.1 Pseudomonadota bacterium | reverse complement strand
CCACCCGCCCGGGGTTTCCCCGGTGCGGGTGCTTTACCGGAGGCCATATCGATGGATTTCTCGTTTCAGCTCTACAGCGCCCGCAACTTTCCGCCCCTCGACAGCGTGCTCGGCCGCCTGAGCCATTTCGGCTACAAGCAGGTCGAAGGCTTCGGCGGGCTCTATGCAGAGGCCGACGCGCTCGCGGCGTCCCTCAACAAGTACGGGCTGACGATGCCGACCGGCCATTTCGGCCTCGCGCAGCTGCTCGACACGGATGCCGCGCTCAAGACTGCCGAGACGCTGGGCATGAAGTATCTCTACTGCCCGGCCATCCCCAAGGAGGAGCGGCTCAACCAGCCTGAATCCAAGTGGGTCGAGTTGGGCGAAACCCTGGCGAAGCTCGGCGAGGCGTTCCGCAAGCGCGGTTTCGGCTTCGGCTGGCACAACCACGACTTCGAGTTCCAGCCGCTGCCCAACGGCAAGCTGCCGATGGACATCCTGCTGCAGACGGCCGCCCACAACGAGTGGGAGATGGACGTCGCCTGGGTGGTGAAGGGTGGCCAGGATCCTCTCGAATGGATCAAGAAGTATGGCGCGCGCATCAATGCCGTGCACGTCAAGGATATCGCGCCCGCCGGGCAGAACGCCGACGAGGATGGCTGGGCCGATGTCGGCCACGGCACGCTCGACTGGCAGGCGCTGTCGGACGCGATCAAGACCGGCACCAATGCCCACTATTGGGTAATGGAGCACGACAACCCGGCTGACGTCGACCGCTTTGCCAGCCGCTCGCTGGCCGCGGTCAACGCCTGGAAGTAAGCTGCCTCGCAACTACTCGGAGGAGAACTCTCATGGAAATCGGATTCCAGCTCTACAGCGCCCGGAACTACCCGCTGGCGGACGTGCTGAAGAAGGTCGCAGCGCTGGGCTACACCCAGGTCGAGGGCTATGGCGCGCTCTACGCCAACCCGGATCCGGCGGCGCTGAAGGCGCTGCTCGATCAGAACGGCCTCACCATGCCGACCGCCCACATCTCGCTCGGCGATCTCGAGGATACCGACAAGACGCTGAAGCTCGCAGAGACGCTTGGCATCAAGGTCGTGGTCTGCCCGTGGCTCGCCCCCGAACAGCGCCCGACCTCCGCCGATGGCTGGAAGGCGTTCGGCGACAAGCTGCAGAAGATCGGCAAGCCATTCCAGGATGCCGGTCTCGGCTTCGGCTACCACAACCACGACTTCGAGTTCGTCGCCTATGACGGCCGCTTCGGCATGGACTACCTGCTCGAAGCCGCCCCGGCGGTTTCATGCGAGGCCGACGTTGCGTGGATCGTGCGTGGCGGTGCGGACCCAGCCAAGTGGCTCGAGGCCAATGGCGATCGCATCATCGCCGTGCACGTGAAGGACATTGCTCCCGCCGGCACCGCCGAGGACGAGGGTGGCTGGGCCGATGCCGGCCATGGCACCGTGCCGTGGCGGGCGCTGTGGCCGATCATCCGTTCGAAGACCCGCGCCGGCTACTTCATCGCCGAGCACGACAACCCCAACGACATCGATCGCTTCGCTTCTCGCGCGATCGCCACCATCAAAGCCCTCGGAGCCTGATCATGGCAAAGACCTATGGCGTCGGCATCATGGGTGCCGGCAATATCTCGGCCGCGTACCTGCGCCTCGCGCCGCTGTTCAAGAACCTCGAGGTCCGCGCCGTTGCCGACGTCGTCCCTGAAGCCGCGAAGAAGCGTGCCGAGGAATACAACGTCGCGGCGCAGACGCCCGACGAACTGCTGAAGAACTCCGAGCTCGACGTCATCGTGAACCTCACGGTTCCGGCGGCGCATTTCGAAGTTTCGAAGAACATCCTGTCGGCCGGCAAGCACGCCTATTCCGAGAAGCCCTTCGTGCTTTCGGTCGAGGAGGGCATTCAGCTCAAGGCGCTCGCCGACGAGCACGGCCTCAAGGTCGGCTCGGCGCCGGACACGTTCCTCGGTGGCGCACACCAGCAGGCCCGCTCGATCATCGAGAGTGGGCAGCTCGGCCGCATCGCCTCGGGCACCATGCACGTGATGAGCCGCGGCATGGAGCACTGGCACCCCAACCCGGACTTCTTCTTCCAGCCCGGCGGCGGCCCGATCCTTGACCTGGGCCCGTACTACGTCACAAATCTCATCAACCTCGCCGGCCCGGTAAAGCGCGTCTCCGCCTTCACCAGCATGGCAAGGGCCGAGCGCGAAGTGACCGCCGAAGGTCCGTTTAAGGGCACCTTCATCAAGGTCGGCACGCCGACGACCATCCATGCGATCCTCGAGCTGCACTCGGGCGCCATCGTCACGCTGGGCACCAGCTGGGACGTGTCGAGCCATGGCCACCATAATATCGAGCTCTACGGAACCGAAGGCTCGGTCTATGTGCCCGATCCGAACTTCTTCAACGGCGACGTGACGATCACCGACCGCGCTGGCACCAAGGCCAAGGTAGAGCCTTGGGATCACCCGTTCGGCGTCGCCAATCAGGACCTCGACAAGCCCAATCCGCGTGCCAACTATCGCAACGCGGGCCTTTCCGACATGTTGACCGCCGCCGAGACGGGCCGCCACGCCCGTTGCGATCTCGACGTGGCGCTCCACGCCGTCGATGTGATGACCTCGATCCTCAAGGCGGGCGAGACCGGGCAGGTGATCACGCTCCAGACGACCTGCGAGCGCCCCGCACCGCTCGGTCCGGATGAAGCCCGCGCCATGCTGCGCTGAGCCGATACCCGATCAACACACAAGGCCCGGAACGCCGTTCCGGGCCTTGCTATTCGGTGGTCCGACGGGCAGCAAACGCGGCGGCCCAGAAGCACAGCACGATGATCACCGACACCGCCAGCATCGTCACCAGGGTGCCCGTGTAGCCACCCGTCGCGAGCATTATCCACGCGGCGGCCACTGGCCCGATGGCGCGCGCCAGCAGCATGCAGGCGCTGATGGCACCCGAGATCGCCCCGTAGTTCTCCCGCGAGATCATCTCGGGGATGACGATGCCGCGCACGATGGTCATGATGCCGGTGCCGATGGCGTAGATGACCGTCGCGAGGCAGGCGACCCACAACTGGTCCGGCCCGAACAGGAGTACAAGTACGCTCACCGGAAAGCAGAGCACGATCGCCGCTCCGAGTTGCGCACCGGTGACCTTCGGCGCGAACAGGCTGATCAGCAGGCGGCCGCCGACCTGGGCCGGCCCGATCAACGCGATGGCGAAGACGATGCCTGTAGGGTCGAGGCCCCGTTGCTGGAACAGCGGATAGAGATGGTAGGTCAGCGCCGAAAAGAACACGGCGAAGGCGGCGAACGATGCTGCAAGCGCCCAGAAGACGGGTTTCGCCAGTGCGACCCGCAGTGCCCCTTTCCGGCCCTTGCCGCCTGAATGCGTCGGCCGGTACTGGTCCCGGCGCGGATCGATGACGAGGATGTAAAGCCCGGCGCAGACGATGATGTTGATCCCGCCCAGCACCTGCAGTGCGCCGCGCCAGCCGACATGCGCCAGCAGGAACTCGACGAGCGGGAAGAAGGCGGTCGAGGCAAACCCGGCCCACAGGGTCAGCGCGGTGATCCCCGAACGGGCGTGCAGTGGTCCGGCGCGGCGGGCAATGACGGCAAAGGCAGGCTCGTAGAGCGTCGCTGCCTGCATCGCCCCGACACCCGCGACGAAGAGATAGTACCAGAGCAGGTCGGTGACCGTGCTCCAGCCGATCAACAGCAGCCCGGCCACCAGCGCTCCACCCGCCATCACCAGGCGGCCGCGTCCGCGGTCGATCATGCTCCCGGCGGGGATGGCCACGAGGGCGGACAACAGCATGCCGGCCGTCGCGGCGCCGTAGAGCTGCGCGCTCGACCAGCCGAGGTCGGCCCCCATCGCTGCCGCGATCTGCGGGAAGCTGTAATAGAGTGAGCCCCACGAGCAGATCTGAGCGATGCCGAGGCCGGTGATGAACGGGCTGGACCCTCTCACGGGCTCGGTCGGTATAGTGACGTCGGACATCGGGGCGGGGGACTCTACGCGTGCTGCGCTAGTACGCCAGAATCCGCAACGCGCGATGACAATTCGTTCAGGCGACGTTCAACATCATGGCCATGGCGCGGCGAACCCGCGGCGTATCGGGACAGGGATGCCGAGGCGCACCCGATTGTGGTGTCGGAAACCCCCGGAAACCGGTCATTTCGCGCTTCGGTCCGCCAACTTATCCCCGCGATCACCACGCATCGTATCATGAGCATCGAAACAGGCTGGGGAAAAAAATGAGTTGTCAGAGGGCGACGGCGCATCACCTGACAAACGTTACCAAGCCTCCGATACGGGCGGTCAAATCCGCTTCAATTGCGGCTGCCCGCCGTCACCTGGCTCAAAGCGTGGATGAACCAGTTTCGGGCCTTCTCGAATGGGCGGGAGTTTTCTATGGCTTCGAGGACTGCGGCATTGCGGATAATCATGACCGATCCGATCAACGAGGCGCTGATACTCTATACCGGCTTCGGCAATTCGCCGTTTCCCCGGGCCAAGACGCCATCGCTGGTGGCCCGCTACGGCGAGACCGCCGGCGCCGAACTCAAGCAGCGCATCGTAGCGCTCCTCGAGGAGTTGCAGCAGCCGGTCGAAGGGCTCGAAAAGCGTTCGAAGAAGAGCGTGACGGAACGCGCCATCGAACAATTGTCGCCGAGGCATCCCGAGCTCGACGAAACTGGCCTCAAGGCTCTCGCCTGGACCTATTCCTTCGGGCTGCGCTAGGCCCCCGGCTGGACTGACCGTGGAGAAAGTGGTCGGGGCAGAGTGATTCGAACACTCGACCACCGGTTCCCAAAACCGGTGCTCTACCAGGCTGAGCTATACCCCGTACCGTAGGCACTCCGTAACCGCAGTCGCTGCAAAGCGCAAGCGCGACCGACCGCTGTTGACGCCATCGGAGCAAACCAGCAAATGGTCGTCATGCGTCATCTCGCCCGTCCCTGGCCGGCTGGCCTCAGCCGCAACACCGCCTGGATGTTCGTCGCCGGCTTCGTCGCCGTGATCGCGGCCTTGCACCTGCTCGACCGGCCGCTGTCGGTCTGGGCGGAAGGCCTGCCGGCCGAACTACGCGCTTTCTTCAAGTGGCTGACGCGCTGGGGCGAATCCGACTGGATACTGCTGCCCTCGCTGGCCGGCGTGCTGATCGCCTGGCTGATCTCCCTTATCACGCGCGACCGCCTGCGGGCGTGGGCGCGCCAGCTGATGGCTGTGTCGGGCTTCATCTTCCTCGGCGTCGGCCTGCCAGGCCTGGTATCGGCGATCCTGAAACGGGTGATCGGCCGGGCGCGACCGATGGAGTGGACGTCCGAGGCGCCTCTGGCCTTCACGCCGTGGAACTGGAGCGCCTACACCCACCAGAGCTTTCCTTCAGGGCATTCCACCACTGCGTTCGCCTTCGCCCTGACCATCGCGTTCCTCTGGCCCCGCACCTTCTGGCCGATGCTGGGACTCGCCGCGCTCATCGCGGTGTCGCGCATCGTCACCGGCCAGCACTACATCACCGACATCACGGCCGGCGCGGTGCTCGGGACGATTGGCGCGTTTGCCGTCAGGAACATCTTCGTCAGCCGCGGCTGGCTCTTCGATGCCGCAGACGATGGCGAGATCGTCCGCCGTCCGATACCGCCTACTCGTTCGTGATTCTATATCGCTCGAGCGCGGCGGCCATGTCAGCCTGCAGGTCGCCGATGTCCTCGAGCCCGACATGGATCCGGAACATCTGCCCATCGTCGGTCCACGGCACAGCGGTACGAATGTTGGTGGGGTTGAACGGGATGCACAGGCTTTCGTAGCCGCCCCACGAATAACCCATGCCGAACAACTCGAACCCGTTCACCATCGCCGCCAGGGCGTTGCGCGACCGCTTGCCCAACCGGAAAGCAAACAGGCTGCCCGCGCCAGTGAAGTCGCGTTTCCAGATCGCGTGACCCGGATCGTCGGGAAGGGCAGGGTGGTAGACCTGCTCGACGCCGGGTTGCTGCTGCAGCCACTGGGCGAAGGCGAGGCTCTGGGCGCTGTGATGCTTCATCCGCAATCCGAGTGTCCGCATGCCGCGCAGCGTCAGGTAGGCATCGTCGGGCGATGTGGCCACACCCAGGATCCGGTGCGTCCTCTTGAGCTTCGACCACAGCCTCTCGTTCGCCGATACCGTGCCGACCATGGCGTCCGAATGACCGACGAGCATCTTGGTCGCCGCGTGCATCACCATGTCGGCGCCCAGCGCCAGCGGGTTGTGCAAAAGCGGCGAGGCCCAAGAGTTGTCGACGATCACGGCGATGTCGCGTGGTTGCGCCACCGCGGAAATCGCCCGCAGGTCCTGCATCTCGAATGTCAGCGAACCCGGACTCTCGACGAAGATCGCCTTCGTCTTCTCCGTGATGAGCTCCGCGATTCCCGCTCCCATACGCGGGTCATAGAAGCGGACGCTGACGCCGAACCGCTGCAGTCCCTCGGCGCTGAAGATGCGCGTCGGATCATATGCCGAGTCGGTGACAAGCAACTCGTCGCCGGCCGATACCGCCGCCAGCAGCGCCGTCGACACCGCCGAGAGGCCCGAGGGGCAGATCACCGTTCCCGCGGCACCCTCTAGCTCGGTGACGAGGTCGGCAAGGGCAGTCGTGGTGGGGTTGTCGTTGCGTCCGTAGCGGATCGGCGCCTTGTAGTCCTCGAGTTCATCGAGAGTGTTGAACAGGATGGTGGAGCCGCGGAAAACCGGCAGGTTCACGTACCCGAAATTGTCGGCGGAGGCACGGCCGGAGTGGGTCAGGATAGTCTCGGGCGCGGTGAAGCCCGCGCCTTCCTTGGTCTTTTTGCTCACGCTCAAGTCCTGCTCAAATTCACGTCAGTGGTGGTTCTTGACCAAAAAACAGTCAGCTTTGCTGCCCCAGTTTGGCCATAGAGCTTGACGCAACCGTCAATTGTCGCTTCGATGCATACCAGCATACCTACCGCCCTCCAAGGCGGAGGTGCCGCCGGCGGCTGAGGGGGGCCTCGTCTGCCGGGCATACAGGGTCAGGAAACAAGGTAAAAAACCAATGATGAAAACGCTTCTTTCCGTCGCGATCGCCGCAGGCTTGGGCCTCACGGCGAGTGCCGCGCTGGCACAGACGGCGACTTCGCCGACGCTCGACGCGATCAAGGCCAAGGGCTACGTCCAGTGTGGCGTCACGGGCGGCGTGCCGGGCTTCTCGGCACCGGATGCCAACAACAACTGGACCGGCCTCGAGGTTGACTACTGCCGTGCCCTCGCCGCAGCGATCTTCAACGATGCCGAAGCCGTCCGCTACACCCCGCTGACCTCGCAGGAGCGTTTCACCGCTCTGTCGGCTGGTGAAATCGACGTGCTGTCGCGGACCACCACCTGGACCATGAGCCGCGATACCCAGCTGGGCATCAAGTTCGTGGGCACCATGTTCTACGATGGCCAGGGCTTCATGGTCCGCAAGGAAGACGGCATCGCTTCTGCCCTCGACCTGTCGGGCGCCGCCATCTGCATCGAGTCGGGCACCACGACCGAGCTCAATGCCGCCGACTACTTCGCGGCCAACAGCCTCGAGTTCAACACCGTCGTGTTCGTGGACCAGGACGAAGTTGTGAAGGCCTACGAAGACGGCCGTTGCGACGTGTACACCACTGACTCCTCGGCTCTTGCTGCCGAGCGCTCGAAGTTCGCCGACCCGGATGCCCACGTCATCCTGCCCGAAATCATCTCCAAGGAGCCGCTTGGCCCGGTGGTGCGTCAGGGCGACGACGGCTTCTTCAACATTGCGCGTTGGACCTACTTCGCGCTGCTCGAAGCCGAAGAACTGGGCGTCAGCTCCGCCAACGTCGACGAGATGCTGGCTTCCGACAATCCGGCGATCAAGCGTCTGCTCGGCGTCGAAGGTGACTTCGGTACCCCGCTCGGCCTGACCAAGGACTGGGCCTACCAGATCATCAAGCTGGTCGGTAACTACGCCGAGAGCTACGAGAAGCATGTCGGCCCGAACACTGCGATCGGCCTTGCACGCGGGCTGAACGCCCTGTGGAAGGATGGCGGCATCCAGTACTCGCCGCCGATCCGCTAACCAGCATCAAGCAGCCCGGCGCCGATCACGGCGCCGGGCTGTCCGCTTCCGTGCCTGGCGCAATGCACGGAACCTGATTCATTCTCCTGGGCAGGGGAGATACGCCGCCTATGGCCTCAATCGACACGGCGCAACCAGCGCCGACTCGACGCTTTTCGTTCAATGACCCGGTTTTCCGCGGTGTCTTCTAC
>JAEYYP010000389.1 GCA_023428425.1 Pseudomonadota bacterium | reverse complement strand
GAGGGGGACCAGACCAAGTCTGGTGGAGGGGGCGTTCACGCGTGCTGACGTCGCCACCCTTGCCCCGCGCCAACGTCACCGCTACCAGAGCGCATGCTCACCCTTGGCCTGATGATCGCCGCCGCCTGCCTGGTCGTTTCGTTTGCGATCGCGCTTCTCGTCCGCCGACGCGCCGGAGCCCTGGGGCTCGTCGCCGAGGTCAACGCGCGTTCCTCCCACAGCATCCCCACGCCGTCCGGGGGAGGAGTGGGCATCGTGGTTGCCGCCACGCTGGCGGGGCTGTTCCTCGCCTGGTCCTACCCGTTCGACATCCTGCCTGTCCTCCTCGGTGGTGGGCTGATCGCTGTGCTTGGCTACTGGGACGATCGGCAGCCGCTGCCGGCGAAGTGGCGGCTCGGCGCCCATATCGTCGTCACCGGTGCCATCGTCAGCCTCGTCCCGCTCGAAACCATTGGCGCCCAGATCGGGCTGCCGCTTCCCGAGATCGCGCTCTTCATCGCACTGGTGCTGGTCGGTGCGCTCTGGATCAACCTCTACAACTTCATGGATGGCATCGACGGGCTGGCGGCTTCGGAGGCGATCTTCGTGCTGGTTGCCGCCCTCGGCCTTGCGGTTTCGGCCAACCCCTCCATCCTGGCTCAGGGCCTGTTCTGGTGGATGGCGTGGCTCGCCGCCGCGTGCCTCGGCTTCCTGCTGCTCAACTGGGCGCCAGCGAAGATCTTCATGGGCGACGCCGGCAGCACCTACCTGGGGCTGATGCTGTTGTTCTTCGCGCTCGCCACCACCACCAGTGGCTGGCTGAGCCTCGCCCAGTGGCTGATCCTCACCGCACTGTTCCTCGCTGACAGCCTCACCACGCTGGTCCGCAGGGCGCTTCGGGGCGAAAAGGTGTGGCAGGCGCACAGGCGCCATGCATACCAGCACCTGCAGCGCCGCCTCGGCTCGCACGCCAAGGCAACCTTGCTCTTCGTGGCCGTCAATATCTTGCTGCTGCTTCCGCTCGCCGCCCTGGCGGGAGCCAATCCGGACTACGGCTGGGCCTTCGCCGCTCTCGCCTATATTATTCTCGTCCCCGCAGTCATCGCGGCCGGGGCAGGGGCGCCGCTAGAGCCACAGGCTGATGAAGAACGCCCCGGCGCCGACGATCGATAGCGACGCCGCAGCGGTCGCGATCAGCATGTTCCGCGCATAGCTCAGCTGCTGCCGCTCTTCGGTGCGGCTCAAGGCGCGCACATCGAAGCGCGCGACGTCCATGTCGATCATCGCAGTAAAGCCCCTCAACTCTCTGATGGTGCAGGGTGCGCGCGCATGGCCGTTCCCGCCAGCACGATGCAGTTTCATGCTTAATTCTATTCAAATGCCGCGAACCCGGCGTAGCCGTGACACAATTGACGCGTTCGACTGCAAAGCGCGCGGCACAACGTGGTTACCACCTTGCTACCGACACGAACCTTGGCGCTAATCGTTCCGCCGCCTTGCCTTGGATTGCTTCGTCTATGTCTCTGTCTCGCCGCAGCCTGCTCATTCTCGGGAGTGCTTTTCTCGCCGGGTGCAGCGCCGCCATCCCGCCCCCGCCGGGCAGCACCAATCCCACGCTGCTGACGCGCGCCGCCATCCTGGCTGCCATCAATGGCACTCGCCAACGCAACGGCGTCCCCCCGCTGCGCTACAACTCCAACCTCGAGGCCGCCGCGCGCTCCCAGGCCAACCTGATGGCTTCGAAAGACCAGTTGAGCCATGACCTCGGCGTCACCTTGCGCCAGCGCGTCAGCGCCGCCGGCTACGATGGCGCGGTGGGCGAAAACGTTGCCGGTGGCCAGAAGACGCTCGAACAGGCGATCGAAGGGTGGCTCAACTCGCCCGGCCACCGCAGCACGCTGCTGTCTACGCGCTTCGTCGAGTTCGGGCTCGCCGTCGCCAGCGTGCCGTCGGACCGCAAGTCGCGCTACCGCACCTACTGGGCCTTCATCGCCGGCGGTCCGTTCGAGGCGTGGCGGCGGTAGCTAGACTGCCGAACTCAGCGTCCGTTTCACCGCCTCGCGCCAGCCCTTCAGCTTGCGCTTGCGCGTCGCCTCATCCATGCGCGGGTTGAACTGGCGGTCGAGTGCCCAGCGTTCCGCGAACCCCGCCATGTCCGGCCATACGCCGGCCTTGTACCCGGCCAGCCACGCTGCCCCTAGCGCAGTCGTCTCCATGATCGTGGGCCGGTCGACCGGCGTGTCGAGCATGTCGGCGAGAAACTGCATCGTCCAGTCAGAGCCCACCATGCCGCCATCGACGCGGAGCACGGTGTCGGTGGCGCCCTTCCAGTCCTTGCGCATCGCATCGATCAGGTCGCGCGTCTGGTAGCTGACGGATTCGAGTGCCGCCCGGGCGAATTCCGCCGGGCCGGAGTTGCGGGTCAGTCCGGTGATCGACGCGCGGGCTTCGGCGTCCCACCACGGCGCTCCCAGGCCCACGAAGGCCGGCACGAGGTAGACGTTCTGGGTCGGGTCGGCCTTGGCAGCCAGAGCCCCGGCGTCCGCGCTTTTCTCGAACAGCCCCAGCATGTCGCGCATCCACTGCACCGATGCCCCGGCGATGAAGATCGCGCCCTCGAGCGCATAAGTCGTCTCGCCGTCCAGCCGGTAGGCGATTGTCGTCAACAGCCGGTTCTTCGATCGCACCAGGTCCTTGCCGGTGTTCAGCAGCGCGAAGCAGCCGGTGCCGTAGGTCGATTTCAGCATCCCCGGCGTGAAGCAGGCCTGCCCGATCGGTGCCGCCTGCTGGTCGCCTGCCGCCCCGTAGATCGGGATGGCTGCGCCCAGCACCTCCGGGTCGGTCGTGCCGAAATCGTCGGCATTGTCCTTCACCTCGGGCAGGATGGCGCGCGGGATGCGGAACAGCGCCAGCAACTCGTCGTCCCAGGCGTTGGTCTTGATGTTATAGAGCAGCGTGCGGCAGGCATTGGTTACATCGGTAGCGTGCGACTTGCCGCCGGTCAGCCGCCAGATCAGGTAGCTGTCCACGGTGCCGAAGGCGAGTTCACCCTTCTCCGCCCGTTTCCGCGCACCCGGCACCTTGTCGAGAATCCACGCCAGCTTGGTGGCCGAGAAGTAGGGGTCGAGCAGCAGTCCGGTCTTCTTGTTGATCCCCGCCTCATGTCCCTGCGCTTTCAGCTTGTCGCACAGCTTGTGCGTCCGCCGGTCCTGCCAGACGATGGCGTTGTAGATCGCCTTGCCGGTCGTCCGATCCCATACGATCGTCGTTTCGCGCTGGTTGGTGATGCCGATGGCGGCGATATCCTCCGCCTTGAGCTTGGCCTGCTTGAGCGCTGTCTTCGCCGACCAGATGAAGGTCGCCCAGATCTCCTCGGGCACATGCTCCACCCAGCCATCCTGCGGGAAATGCTGGGTGAACTCCATCTTGCCGATGCCCGCGATCTGCTGGCGATCGTTGAACACGATGGCCCGGCTCGATGTCGTTCCCTGGTCGATGGCCAGAATATTGCCGCTCATGCCGGTTCGATCCCCCTCGTCTTTTCTTCCATGTAGCGCGCAAGGTTCGCCTTGTCTTCGGCGCTGACGCGCAGCCCGAGCTTGCTGCGCCGCCACAGCACGTCGTCCGCCGTGCGCGCCCATTCCCGGTTGATCAGGTAATCCACCTCGCGCGCGTAAAGGGTCGAGCCGAAGTGTTGCCCCAGTTCCTCCATCGACGTCGCGCCCGCAACCACTGCCGGCATCAGCGTGCCATAGGCCCGGGTAAGTCGCCGCACGAGCTTGTCGTCCAGCCGCGGATAGCTTGCCGTATGCGCGCGCACCAAAGCCTCGAAACCGGTCGCCGGGAAAGTGCCGCCGGGCAGTCGCCCGGTCTTCGTCCACCGCGCGCCCTTGGCGCCGATCAGCGCTTCTATCTTGTCGACCGCTTGCTCCGACAGGCGCCGGTGCGTCGTCAGCTTGCCACCGAAGATGTTGAGCAACGGTCCATCGCCCTCGCCTTCGACCTTCAGTACATAGTCACGCGTCGCTTCCTGGGCCGCCGATGCGCCATCGTCGAACAGCGGGCGCACACCTGAATAGGTCCACACGATGTCGTCGCGGGAGATCGGTCGCGCGAAATACTCGTTGGCCGCCGCCAGCAGGTAGTCCGTCTCCTCCTCGGAAATCTGCACCGTGCGCGGATCGCCCGAAAAATCCTGGTCGGTAGTGCCGATGAGCGTGAAATCGCCCTCATAGGGGATGGCGAAGAAGATCCGCCCGTCGCCGTTCTGGAAGAAATAGCAGCGCTCGTGGTCGAACAGCTTCTTCACCACGATGTGGCTGCCCTTCACCATCCGCACGTTGTGGGCGTCGTTCTTCCCCACCGTCTCGCGGATCACCGTATCGACCCACGGACCGCCGGCGTTCACCAGCATCCGTGCCGATACCGTCTCGCTGCCCGCCGGCCCCACCAGCTCGATCTGCCACACGCCGGCCTGCCGGCGCGCCGAAACCACCTTCGTCTGCGTCACGACGCGCGCGCCCTTGTCGGCGGCATCGCGTGCGTTGAGTGCTACCAGCCGCGCGTCATCGACCCAACCGTCGGAGTACTCGAAACCGATCGTGTACCCTGGCTTCAGCGGCTTGCCCGCTTCGTCCTTCGTCAAGTCGAGCGTCCTGGTCCCCGGCAGCAGCTTCCGGCCACCGAGGTTGTCGTAGAGGAAGAGCCCGGCGCGCAGCAGCCAGGCTGGGCGCTGCCCCTTCTCGTAGGGCAGCACGAAGCGCAGCGGCCAGATGATGTGCGGCGCCGAGGCCCACAGTACCTCGCGCTCGGCCAGCGCTTCGTGCACGAGGCGAAATTCGTAGTGTTCCAGGTAGCGCAACCCGCCATGCACCAGCTTTGTCGCAGCCGACGAGGTGCCCGAGGCGAGGTCGTTCATCTCGGCCAGCATCACCGAGTAACCGCGCCCCGCCGCGTCCCGCGCAATCCCCGTTCCATTGACGCCCCCGCCGATGACGAACACATCGTAGGGAGCTACTGCACTGGTCATTTCGCCGGGGTCTCGAAGCAAAGCACTGCCGTTGATCTAGGGGACAAACCCCCGCCGGATCAACGTCATATTGTTCACCCCGGCGGCAGGCGTCCCGGGCGTTCAGGCTGAATGATCAATTGACCCTGGGCGCCAAACCCTGCATCACGGGCTACCTTCCCCGTGCCGGCCGCCATGCTCGCAATCGTCAACGTCATCCTGCCGGTCTTCGCACTGATGGTGCTCGGCTACTCGGCTGTCCGGTTTCGCCTGTTTCCGTCCGAGGGCGTGCGCGGCCTCGTGATGTTCGTGAACAACTTCGCGACGCCCTGCCTGCTGTTCTACGCCATGGCGACGTCGGATTTCTCCACCACCTTCAACTGGGGTGTGATCGGCTCGTTCTATGCCGGCGCGCTGGTGGTGTTCGCGTCCGGAATTGTGATTTCGCAGCGCCTGTTCAAGGATCGGCCGGGCGAGAGCGTTGCCTCCGGCTTCTCGGGTACCTTCACCAATACGGTGCTCATCGGCATCCCCATCCTGCAGCGCGCCTACGGCGAGAACGCGCTGGTGACGGCGTTCTCGATCATCGCCTTCCACGCCTCGATGCTGATCACGTTCGGAATGCTTGTGATGGAGTTTGCGCGGCGCGATGGTGCCCCGCTCCACAAGACGCTGTGGGTCGCGTTCCAGCGCATCGTCTCCAACCCGCTGCTCTGGGGGATAGCGCTCGGCGCGACGGTGAACCTGCTGCATATCGGGCTCATCGAGCCGGTAGATGCCTTCGTCAAGATGATGGCTGCCGCCGTCACCCCGGCCGCCCTGTTCGGGCTCGGCGGCGCGCTGAACGAGTACCGCCTGTCGGACAGCTGGGCTCACTCGCTGGCCATGTCGCTGCTGAAGCTGCTGGTGCAGCCGGTGATCGCCTACCTGCTCATGGTCAACGTGTTCCACGTAGATCACGAGCTCCTGCGCTATGGTGTGCTGCTCGCCGCGATGCCCACCGGCATCAACGCATTCGTCTTCGCCACCTACTACAACCGCAGCGTCAATGTTGCGACCAACACCATCCTGATCTCGACGGTGTTGAGCGTGCTGACGGTCAGCGGCTGGCTGTTCCTGCTCGGGCTTTAGCGGCCTACTGCTGGGCGACACTCACGGTCATCGCGACGGCGGCGATCGTCGGCACGCTGCGCACCGGCGGCACGCTGCCGGCGTCAAGCCCGGTCGCGACGCGGATATGCTTGTCGGTCGGGCAGTAATTCAGAGCCGGGTCGAATGCGATCCAGCCGAGCCCGTCGTCCCAGGCCTCGGCCCAGGCGTGCCAGTAGGCGTCCTCGCCGTGCTCCGCCACATAGCCGGTAACGTAGCGCGCGGGAATCTCCAGCGCTCGCGCCGCGCCGATGAACGCATGCGCGTAGTCCGCCGCCGCGACCTTGCCGGCGTCGCCCTGCGATTGGCTCTGCGACTGGCCGTCATGCGACTGGCTCTGCGCCTGAACGCCGCCGACCACTTCGCCCACTCGCTCCATCAGTTCGTGCAGCAGCGCGATCCTGCCCTGGCCACCTTTCGACACCGAGCGAAACTTCGAAGTGATGGCGCCCGCCGCCTTGGCG
>JAEYYP010000397.1 GCA_023428425.1 Pseudomonadota bacterium | reverse complement strand
CTTTTTTGCTTCTTCCTCAAAGACTTCGATGAAGAGGCGGCCGATGGTCTTGCGCTTCTTTTCGGGATCGGACTCGCCTTCGAGCGCGCCGATGAACTTGTCGGCGGCGTCCACGTGGACGAGCGGGATATTGTAGTGGTCGCGGAACATCGAGACCACTTCGTCGGCCTCGTTCATGCGCATCAGGCCATGGTCGACGAAGACGCAGGTGAGCTGGTCGCCGATCGCCTCGTGGATGAGGATGGCGGCGACCGAGCTGTCGACGCCACCCGACAGCGCGCAGAGCACCCTGCCCTTGCCGACCTGGGCACGGATCTTCTCGATGGCGCGCTGGCGGTAGGCATGCATCGTCCAGTCGGACTTCAGCCCGACGATGTTGTGCACGAAGGCCTGGAGCAGCTTGCCGCCATCGGGGGTGTGAACCACCTCGGGGTGGAACATGGTGGTGTAGTAGCGGCGCTCCTCGTTCACCGCGATGGCGTACGGCGCGTTCTCCGAGGTACCGACGACCTTGAAGCCCTCGGGCAGCTGGGTGACGCGGTCGCCGTGGCTCATCCACACCGGATAGCGCCCGCCGACCTCCCAGAAGCCCTCGAACAGCGGCGAGGCTTCCCTGATCTCGACGTCCGCCCGACCGAACTCGCGGGCATGGCCGCCCTCGACCACGCCGCCCTGCTGCAGCGCCAGCGTCTGCTGGCCGTAGCAGATGGCGAGGATGGGCACGCCACTGTCGAACACTGCCTGCGGCGCTCGCGGCGAGCCCTCGTCGGTGACCGAAGCCGGCCCACCCGAGAAGATCACACCCCTGGGTTTCAGCCGCCCGAAAGCCTCGGCGGCCGACTGGAACGGGTGGATTTCGCAGTAGACGCCGGTCTCGCGCAAACGGCGCGCGATCAGCTGGGTCACCTGCGACCCGAAGTCGATGATAAGGATGGATTCGGCGGGGGTGGTCTGCGCGGGGGCTGTCATGGCGCGGAAATAAAGCGGAGGCCCGGATTCCGCAAGTCTTCTGGCTATTCGGCCACTGCAACAGGGGTAGCGCGCGAACGCCGCAACTCAGGCGCCGGATGCTACGCCCTGCCCCGACTTGGCGAGCTTGCCGACCAGGTTGCGGTTGAAGCTTGCATCCATGGCCTGCTTGAGGTCGCTGTCGGCATCGAGCGCCTGGCGGAGGCGCACCTGGTCGAAGGCGAGGTAACGCAGCGGCTTCACCACGGCGGCGGTCGCCGTCGCCGGGCTGCCGGTGACGAAGCTCATCTCGCCGAGGAAATCGCCCGGTCCGCACACCGCAACGATCTGTCCGCCGCGTTCGATCTGCACGACCCCATCGGCGATGAACATCAGCTCGCGCACCGCCGCTCCCTCGGTCGTCAAGGCCTCGCCCGGCTGTGCGTGGCGAACCTCGGCGAGTTTCAGCAGCCGACGGATCGACCGACGATCGACACTGGCCGGCATCGAGGCAGCAAAATGCGTCTCATGCTCCGCGAACCGGTGGCGACGGGCGTAGTACCAGAGGATCAGCAACTGGCCAACGTTGACCGCGACGAAGATCACCTCCCAGAACACGATGATCGGGTCGACTTCGAACCAGGCCCTGTTGATGATCCGGATCACACCGGCCGCAATAGCGATCGCTCGCAGCCATCCCATGCTGTTCATCAGCATGGAGAGCACCAACAATGCATAAGGAATATGCGTGAGTATGTGCGACGGATCGAGCATCCTCGCCAGAAAAATCTGAAAATCCATCGTCGCCGCAAAGAGTTGACTGCTGGCGCAAGAATACGCAGCAGCACCCGGCTGCGGTCAATCACTCATACCAGTTGCATTCTTCACAATACGCTTGTGACGACTGCGCTAGTTGAGGATGCCGATCGACAGGTTCAGCACGCTCGCGAACAGAACCCACGCCGCATACGGCACGAACATCAGCGCGGAGGCCCGGTCGCGGGACCAGCGGTTGGCGATGAAGGCGAGCACTACGGCATCGAGGGCAAGGATCACGAAGAACGCCGGCCAGATCAGGTGCAGCGTGAACCACACCGGCGACCACAGCCAGTTCAGCGCCATCTGCGCGTACCAAAGCTTCATTCCGGCGCTGCTCGGGTCACGGGTGAAGGTGCGCCAGCCGGCGACGGCGATAAGCACGTAGAGCGTGAACCAGACCGGCCCGAAGATCCAGTTAGGCGGGTTGAAGGGCGGCTTGTTCAGCCCCTCGTACCACTCACCCGGCGCCGTGTTGATGCCGATCAGCGCGCCGACGCCAATCACCACGGCAAGAAAAAGCGCGAGCAGGCCTAGGGCCCGCGGGTTGCGAAGATCGGTGTGGGTCAGCGTGCTCATGCCCGCAGCAACGCGGGGCGGGCCGCAAGGTTTCAGTTCAGCGCGACAATGGCCGCGGTCATCGCGCAGATATAGCCGATATAGAACACGCTGGGCGCCACCAGCCAGAACGAGCTCCGGTCCCGCCGCCAGGTTCGCAGCTCGAACCACAGCATGAGCAGCAGAATTGCGATCGCGATGCCAAGCGCGAGGCCGGGCATGCGGACGAGAAAGAAGGCCGGCGAGAACCACCAGCTCAGGATAAGCGTGCCGAGCCACAGCCGCATCTCGGCCGAGTTGGAGTCGATCACCCAGCTCCGCCAGCCGGCTACGGCGAAGGCGACCGAAAGGACAAGCGAAAGCGCGGCGGAAACCGCCTGCGGCAACATCAGTGGCGGCATTTTCAGCTGGCCGACATAGTCGCCCGGCGTCGCGACCAGCCCGACGACCGTGCCGAAGCCGAGAACGACCGCGATGAACGCCAGCAACAGCGGCCAGCCCTGCCTGATCGAAACCGAACCCATGCCCACCGCCGCAACGCGAACCGCAAACCACTATGCGCAGTGTTAGCCGGTCCGGCGCATAACTATGCAATAGAAACCATCAGTGCTGCTGGTGTGTGGCGTCGTGGCCACACCGCCCTCGGGCGAGAAGCGGGCTCGCAGTTTGGCACCGGCGAAGTGGCTCATCCACAGGGTGTTGGCAGGTAGTGCCGCGAAGTCCGGGTTCGCCGCGAGGAAGTTTGTAGCCTGCTTCTGGTTCTCCTCGGGCAGTACCGAGCAGGTGATGTAGACGAGGTGTCCGCCGGGCTTCACGAAGCGGGCGCCCTCGACGAGGATTTGCCGTTGCTCCTCGACGCGCTGCGCCAGTTGTTCGGGCGTCAGTTTCCACTTGGCCGTCGGTTGGCGGCGCCAGGTGCCCGTGCCGGTACAGGGCGCGTCGATCACCACGCGGTCGAGCTTGCCGACGAGGTCGTCGAGCGCGCCCGGCTTGGGCGGGCGCACCTGCACGTTGCGGACGCCGTTGCGCTTCAGGCGGTCGTAGATCGGAGCGAGGCGGGCGCGATCGCTATCATAGGCGAAGATCTGGCCCCGGTTCTGCATGGCGGCCGCCATGGCGAGCGTCTTGCCACCGGCCCCGGCGCAAAGGTCGAGCACCTGCTCGTTCGGCCTCGCGCCGGCCAGTTCGGCAACGATCTGGCTGCCGAAATCCTGCACCTCGAAGCCGCCGGTCAGATAGCCCTCCTCGATCTGAACGTTCGGCGTGCGGCTGTCGCGCTCACCGGCCGGAAAGCGGATGCCGTTTGCGATGAGTTCGGACTCGTCCGGCTTCAGGTGATCCAGCGAACGCAGCATGCGGTCACGGGTTGTTTTCAGGGTGTTCACCCGCAGGTCGAGCGGTGGCCGGCCAGACAGCGCCCGCGCCTCCTCGACCCAGCCTTCGCCAAAACTCTCGGCGAGGTGCGATGCCGTCCACTCGGGCACGTCACCCTTCACATGGTCGGGCGCGCCGGCGAGCGGATCGGCTGCAGTCAGCCGGGCGGCCTCATCGTCGGAAACCGGAGCCGGGGCAAAGCGATCGCCGGAAAAGCTCGCGTTGAGCTTTTCGACATCCTCGCCCCATTCGCGCACCACAACCGACAACACCAGCCCGCGCGGCGCGTCCGAGCCCATGGCGAAGGCGTGCGACGCCTTCCGCCGCAGCGCATCATAAACGAGGTTGCCGATGGCGGCGCGATCCCCTGCCCCGGCGAAGCGGTTGGCGAGCCCCCACGCCTTCAACGCCTCGGCCACGGGACGGCGATGCGTCTCGATATCGGCAAGCACATCGATGGCGGCAGCAATCCGGCCTGGCAGGCGCATCGGCTAACTCCGGTGAACAGGGAGGCGTCGCAGTAGCAAGTCCCGCCGCGAAAGGCAAAGTCAGCGTATGAAGGCCAGCACCCCGAGCGTCACCACCAGCGCCAGAATATAGCCACCGAACTTCACCGTGGTCGCGGCCGCCAGCACGGTCACTTCGGCCTGCGGCACCGCACGGTGCGGCGCGGCGAGGATGCGGCGGACCATAATATTCTCTACCTGATCAGCCAGCCCGGCGATGATCGTGATCCCGAGCGGCAACCAGCCGAGGCGGTGCCAATAGAGCATGCCCCAGACCAGCGCCGCCACAGCGATCGTCACCAGCGGCGCAAACCACAGGTCGAGCGCCGTCACCTGCTTGTGCTTGCCCAGCGCCGCGCCGTGCTCGAAATGGCCGCGGACCTTTTCGAGGTCATGGCGTTTGAAGCGCGCCGTCGCATCGAGGTAGTTAGGTCCCAGCGCCTTGATCAGCGGTCGCATGCGCCAATAGAAGAACGCCGCCGCGCCACCCGCGACGAGAAAGACCAGCCAGACGATCCACATGCCCCTCGCGCCCCCTCCGCGCTCGTCATCGGATCAGCCTAGCGCAATCATCAGCAGCCGCACCAGCAGGTCGACCCAGAAGACACCGAGCACGGCAAAGCCCGCTACATAGGCCTGAAAGCGGCGCACCACGTGGTTGCTGCCAATGTGGATGAAGGCGTGGACATAACGGCTTATGACGAAAGCGAAAGCCAGCACCACCTCGAGCAGCGTCGGCTCGAACGCGATGGCGACGAGGCACGCCACGTAGAATAGCACGGGCAGCTGGAACTGGTTGTCGAAGGCGTTGCTCGCCTGCCGCGACCGCTCCGGCCAGTTCTCCTTGTCGAGCGCGATATCCTCGATCCGCACCTTGCCCTGCAGCACCAGAGGGACGCGGCGCATCCCGAGATGCCAGAGCAGCGCCAGCGCAAGAAGCCCTTGCGCCAGCATCGCGAAGATCAGCCAGAGTGCGTTGCCGGTCATGCTGGCCGCAACCCCGTCGCCACCCGCCTAGTTCCCGCGATAGTTCGGGGCTTCTCGGGTGATCGACACGTCGTGGACGTGACTCTCGTTGAGCGCCGCACCCGAAATCTTCACGAACACCGAGTTGTCGCGGAAGTCCTGCAGGTTGCGCGCGCCGGTATAGCCCATCGCGGCACGAAGGCCGCCCGACAGCTGGTGCAGCACGGTGCCGGCCGGGCCCTTGTAGGGCACCTGGCCATCGATGCCCTCGGGCACGAGCTTCAGGGAATCCCGCACCTCCTGCTGGAAGTAGCGGTCGGCCGAGCCGCGGGCCATGGCGCCCACCGAGCCCATGCCGCGATACGACTTATAGGAGCGGCCCTGGTAGAGGTAGACCTCGCCCGGGCTCTCGTCGGTGCCGGCCAGCAGCGAGCCGACCATGACGCAGGACGCGCCGCCTGCCAGTGCCTTGGCCATGTCGCCCGAGAACTTGATTCCGCCATCGGCGATCATCGGCACGCCCTGCTTGTCGGCTTCCTCGGCGCAGGCCATCACGGCCGCCAGCTGCGGCACGCCGACGCCCGCGACGATGCGGGTGGTGCAGATCGAGCCTGGTCCGATACCGACCTTCACGGTGTCGGCGCCCGCGTCGATCAGCGCCTTGGTGGCTTCGGCAGTGGCGATGTTGCCGGCGACGATGCGGGTCGAATTGCTCTCGCGCTTCACCCGCTCCACCGCCTTGATCACGCCGGCCGAATGGCCGTGCGCGGTGTCGATCACCAGCATGTCGACGCCCGCGTCGATCAGCGCCAGCGAGCGCTCGTAGCCCGCATCACCGACGCCGGTCGCCGCGGCGACGCGGAGGCGGCCCTGCGCGTCCTTGACGGCGTTGGGGTTGAGCTGGGCCTTCTCGATATCCTTCACCGTGATCAGGCCGATGCAGCGCCCGTCATCGTCGGTCACCAGCAGTTTTTCAATGCGGTTGGTGTGGAGCAGGCGCTTGGCCTCGTCCTTGCTCACACCATCGCGCACCGTCACCAGCCCCTCATGCGTCATCAGTTCAGCGATGCGCTGGTTGGGGTTCGAGGCAAAGCGGACGTCGCGGTTGGTGAGGATGCCGACGAGCCGGCCGAGGTTGCGGCCGCCCTTGCCGCCATTCTCGACCACCGGAATGCCCGAGATGCGGTTGGTGCTCATCAGCGCCAGCGCGTCGGCGAGGGTGGCGTCGGGGCCGATGGTGATGGGGTTCACCACCATGCCGCTTTCAAAGCTCTTCACCTGCCGCACTTCCTCGGCCTGCTGCAGCACGTCGAGGTTCTTGTGGATCACGCCCATGCCGCCGGCCTGCGCCATGGCGATGGCCATGCGGCTTTCGGTGACGGTGTCCATGGCGGAAGACAGGATCGGGATGTTGAGGAAGATGTCCTTGGTCACCCGCGTGCGGATTTCGACATCGGTCGGCAGCACGTCGGAGGCGGCGGGCTGCAGCAGCACGTCATCGAACGTCAGCGCGCTCTCGCCGGTGATGGAGGTAATGATCTTCGCCAAGGGTGGGGCCCTTCCCTTCTGAAACCAGCAGAAAAACGGAAGCCCGCGGGCGGTTACGACTCGATACCGGCCCACGGGTTGGCGAGGGTGATTACCACCGGCCCATCCGGTTGGGAAGCGCCCGCAAGCATGGAAGCCATGCGACCGCGGACGCATTTCGCGACCCGCGCCCGTCGATTTCCTCAAGGCCTGACACCGTCGGAAACGAGGAGTAAGCTCCTCTTCGCGATCTCGCCTCGACACGGTGCGGGAGGAACGCGCCGCGGGAGGAATGTCGCCGAACAACCAGAGGAGGAACAGATGGCAGATACCGGCAGACAAGCCGGGCCCCGGTGCATCGCGCTGGTAGGGCCCTTCGCGAGCGGCAAGACCTCGCTGCTCGAAGCCTTGCTGGCGCGCACAGGGGCCGTCACACGGCAAGGCCGCGTCAAGGACGGCAACACCGTCGGCGACGCGTCAGCGGAAGCGCGCGCGGCGCAGATGAGCGTCGAGATGAATGTCGCCGAGACCCGCTTCATGGGCGAGACGCTGACCTTCATCGATTGCCCCGGCTCGGTCGAGTTCCAGTTTGAAGCCCTGCCGGTGCTCGCGGCCTGCGACCTGGCGGTCGTGGTAGTCGAGCCCGACCCCAAGAAGATCCCTGCCCTGCAGCTCATCCTGCGCGACCTCGAGACCCGGCGGGTACCCCACATCCTCTTCCTCAACAAGATCGACAGGCTCTCGGGCTCGGTGCGCGAAGTGCTGTCGATGTTGCAGCCGGCAAGCCGCGTGCCGCTGGTGCTGCGGCAGTTGCCGATGGTGGCGCATGGCGTCGTCACCGGCGCCATCGACCTCGCGCTCGAGCGCGCGCATGTCTACCACGAGGGCCAGGAGAGCGAGATCGTCGCTCTGCCCGACGCGGCGAAGTCCGAGGAGATGGCGGCGCGCACCGCCATGCTCGAAACCATCGCCGATTTCGACGACGTCCTGATGGAGCAATTGCTCGAGGACATCGCGCCTCACCGCGACCTGATCTTCCAAGACCTCGTCGACGAGATGCGACGGGGCCTGATCGTACCGGTGTTCATCGGCTCGGCCGAGCACGGCAACGGCATCACGCGACTGCTGAAAGCCATCCGCCACGAGGCCCCCACCATCGCCGAGACACGGGCGCGCCTCGGGCTCGGCGACGTCACCGGCCCGGTGGTGCAGGTGATGAAGACCGTGCATACGCCGCGCGGCGGCAAGCTGTGCGTGGCGCGCGTACTGTCGGGCACGCTGGACGACGGGGCCCAACTGCGCACCGACGATGGCCGCGAGGCCAAGGTTTCGGGGCTTTTCCGCCTGATGGGGGAGGAGACGGCGAAGCGCGAAACGGCGCAGGCGGGCGAGACTGTCGCGCTCGGAAAGGTGGAGTCCGCCCGCACCGGCGACACCCTCTCGACCTCGGGCGTGCCGGACCTCGCGCCCCTGCCCGAGAGCCACCCGCTGATGTCGATCGCCGTGGCACCCCGGGAGCGCAAGGACGATGTGCGCCTCTCCTCGGCGCTTGCCAGAATGCTCGAGGAAGACCCCTCGTTGCGGCTGGTCCATGTCGCCAGCACCGGCGAGATGGTGCTGTCCGGCCACGGCGAAATGCACCTGCGGATGGTGGTCGACCGGCTCGGCGGGCGCTACGGCGTACCCGTCATCACCGACACGCCGCGCATCGCCTATCGCGAGACCATCCGGAAATCGGCCAATGTGCGCGGTCGTCACCGCAAGCAGTCGGGCGGGCACGGCCAGTTCGGCGACGTGGTGCTCACCATCGAGCCGAGCCCGCGCGGCGTTGGCCTCGGCTTCAACGACCGGATCACCGGCGGCGTCGTGCCCCGGCAGTACATCACCTCGGTCGAGGCTGGGGTGCGCGAATACCTCGAGACCGCCGGCCCGCTTGGCTTCCCGGTGGTCGACGTGGCGGTGACGCTCACTGACGGCTCGTACCACACGGTCGACAGCTCCGACATGGCGTTCCGGCAGGCGGCGCAGCTCGGCATGCGCGAGGGCATGCCGCAATGCGAGCCGGTGCTGCTCGAGCCGGTGATGGACGTGACGGTATGGTGCCCGTCCAACAGCACGTCGCGCATCAACGCCATTCTGCCGCGCCGTCGCGGCCAGATCATCGGCTCCGACGCCCGCAAGGACTGGGATGGCTGGGACGAAATCCGCGCCCAGGTTCCGGCCGCCGAGATGCAGGACCTCATCATCGAAATCCGCTCCGCCACCGCCGGCGTCGGCAGTTTCGTGATGGAGTTCGACCACCTCGCCGAACTGAACGGCCGCGCTGCCGAGGAAGTGACCCAGCGTTACGGCCGGCTGCACTGAGGCCGGTGGGAGCCCGCCGCTCCCCCTGCCGCCTGCCGGCAGGGCGGAAGGGGGAGCAACAAGCCCGGGCGCGCGATCAAGGCCCCCCATGGGCTACGCTGTCGCAACACCCCCGAC
>JAEYYP010000350.1 GCA_023428425.1 Pseudomonadota bacterium | reverse complement strand
CGGCGGTCCGGCGCCTGCCGGCTTCACCGGCGACGACGACACCGGCGCTTTCCTGGATTTCGTCCGCAACGGACTCGACAGGGCGGGCCTCGGGCGCATCGTCACAGTCCGCCTCGGCAGCGAGCGGCTGGGCATCGAGGTGGTGAAGGTCTTCGTGCCGGGGCTCGAGGATCGCCTCACCAACCGGCACTGGCGCCCGGGACCGCGCGCCGCCGCCGCCATGCTGGGTGCGCTGTGAAAGTCCTGTTCGCCGGCCCCTCGCTCAGCGGGCAGCACCCCGACCTTACCGGCATCGAGCTGCGCCCGCCGGCCCGGCAGGGCGATCTCCACCGCGCGGTGCACGACGGCGCCAATGCCATCGGCCTCGTCGACGGGGTTTTCGGCTTCGTGCCCTCCGTATGGCACAAGGAAATCCTCTTCGCACTGAGCCAGGGGATCCGCGTCCTCGGCGGCGCCTCGCTCGGCGCCCTGCGCGCTGCCGAGTGCCACAGCTTCGGCATGGAGCCGGTGGGCCAGATCGCCCGAGCCTATGTCGACGGCGTCCGCTACGAGGATGCCGATGTCTGCATCGCCCATTGCCCCGCCGAGCTCGACTTCATGCCGCTGAGCGAGCCGCTGGTGGACGTCGAGGCGACAGTCGCCGCGCTGCTGGACCTGGGTCACCTCACCGACGCAGAGGCCTGGCGCTGGCTCGAGGCGGCCCGCGATATCTACTTCGCCGATCGCACCATCGAGGCGATGCTGGAGCGCTCCGGCCTGCCCCATGGCCTAGCCGACGCCTATCGGCATCACCGCGTCGGCGTGAAGGCGCGCGACGCGCTCGAGCTTGTCGATCGCCTGCGAAGTCTGCCGGAGCACCGCGGCCCATCGCCTCCAGGCTGGGCCTTCAACGCCTCCGACCCGTGGCGCACCTACATCGCGACGGTGACTAGTGCAGCGGCCGGTTCCGGATCGCCTGCAACTCCATCGGCTTGATCAGCCGCGCATGTGCTACGGTGATCGAGTGCAGCGGACCTTCGATTTCCAGTTCCCAGAACGCGAGGAATTTCCTCAGCGATGGAAACTGCGGAAACAGGTCGTATTGCTGCCAGAGGAAATCCTGCAGGCAGTCAGGATGGTCTGGCATGCGATAGATGATCTGCGCGGTAGTCAGGCCGAAGTCCTCGGCCGAGCCTCGCATGGTCACGTCGGGCATAGTCACGTTGGTCATCTGGCACCTCGTTACGGGCAACAGCTCAACGCAAGCCGATTTGCGCCCGCATGGCAAGATGTTGACGCAAATAGCTTAATGAATTCAGATAGATAGCAGCAGCACATTAGGAGTGCTGATAGCAATGTGCATCGGAGGATGACATGACAGACACCCTGCCCGAGAGCACCGCCACCTACCTCGCGCCCCTGCCCGAGGCGCAGCGCAATGCCCTGCTCGAATTGCGCCGCTGGATCGTCGCCGCGGTGCCGGACGCCCAGGAACTGCTCAACTACGGCGTTCCCGCCTTCAAGCTTGCGGGTCGGCCGCTTGTCTCCTTCGGTGCGGCCAGGAAGCACTGCGCTTTCTACGTCCAGAGCCCCGCAGTCAGCGCCGCCTTTGCCGAGCGCCTCGCCGGTCTCGACACCTCGCCCGGCACCATCCGCTTCACCCCCGACGAGCCCCTGCCCCGAGAGCTGGTGGAAGACCTTGTCGCGGCGCGCATCGCCGAAAACGCCGCGCGAGGGAAGAAGCAGTAGGCAGCGGCACGGCGCCGGATTTGCGAACAAAGCAGGAATGGTGCTTCCTGATCAGGCTCACCATCCGGATTGATTCGTGCTCGATACCCCCGCCTATCTCGACAAGCTGAACCCCGCCCAGCGCGAGGCCGTGACGCATGAGGCGGGACCGCTGCTGGTGATCGCCGGGGCCGGCTCGGGAAAGACCAACACGCTGGCGCACCGTGTCGCCCACCTCATCGTCAACGGTGCCGATCCGCGCCGCATCCTGCTGATGACGTTTTCGCGCCGCGCCTCGTCCGAGATGCAGCGCCGCGTCGAGCGCCTCGTGGCGCAGGTGATGCGGGACAAGGCTGGGGTGATCGCGGACGCGCTCAGTTGGGCTGGCACCTTCCACGGCATCGGCGCCCGCCTGCTCCGCGAGCACGCCGAGCAGATCGGCCTCGAACCCGGCTTTTCGATCCACGATCGCGAGGATTCCGGCGACCTGATGAACATCATCCGCCACGAGATGGGGTTCTCGGAGGCGAAGCAGCGTTTCCCTACCAAGGGCACCTGCCTGGCCATCTACTCGCGCGTTGTGAACGCCGAGGCGGACATCGAGCGCATCCTGAAGGACCACTTCCCCTGGGTCGCCATGTGGGCCGACCAGTTGCGCGAGCTGTTTGGCGCCTACACCGAAGCCAAGCAGCGCCAGCAGGTGCTCGACTACGACGACCTCCTCCTCTACTGGGCCGCGATGATGCGCGAGCCTACCGTCGCCGAGGGCCTGGCGGAGCGCTTCGACCACGTGCTGGTCGACGAATACCAGGACACCAACCGCCTGCAGGCCTCGATTCTGCTGGCCCTGAAGCCGCGAGGCGATGGCCTCACCGTTGTCGGCGACGACGCCCAGTCGATCTACTCGTTCCGCGCCGCCACGGTGCGCAATATCCTCGAATTCCCGGAGGCGTTTACGCCGCCGGCGCGCATCGTCACCCTCGATCGCAACTACCGCTCCACCCAGCCCATTCTCGAAGCAGCCAACGCCGTGATCTCGGAGAGCAAGGAGCGGTTCACCAAGAACCTCTGGACCGAGCGGCTGGCATCGGAAAAGCCCCGCCTCGTTACCGTGAAGTCCGAAGCCGATCAGGCCCGCTACATCGTCGAGAGCATCCTGAGCTGCCGCGAGGGCGGCACGCCACTCAAGCAACAGGCCGTGCTCTTCCGCACCTCGTCGCACTCGGCCGAGCTCGAAATCGAACTCACCCGCCGCAACATCCCCTTCGTGAAATTCGGCGGCCTGAAATTCCTCGATGCGGCGCACATCAAGGACATGCTGGCACTGCTCCGCTTTGTCGACAATCCGCGCGACCGCGTCGCCGGCTTCCGCGTGCTGCAGCTTCTCCCCGGCATCGGCCCCGGCTCAGCCGGCAAGGTGCTCGACCGGATGCTCGACAGCCCCGATCCCCTGCGCGAACTGCTCGATAGCCCGCCGCCGTCACGCGGTTCGGAGGGCTGGCCCGGCCTGCTCGACGTCGTCGGCAATCTCGGCCGCGGCGGTGGCTGGCCAGCGGAGTTGTTCACCGCTCGCCTCTGGTACGAACCGCTGATGGAGCAGGTCTATGAGGATGCCGAGGTCCGCAAGGAGGACCTTCACCAGCTCGAGCAGATCGCCGCCGGTTACCCCAGCCGCGAGCGCTTCATCACCGAGCTGACGCTCGATCCGCCCGACGCCACCTCCGACCAGGCCGGCGTGCCGCTGCTCGACGAGGACTACCTCATCCTATCGACCATCCATTCCGCCAAGGGCCAGGAGTGGAAGAACGTCCACGTGCTGAACGTTGTCGATGGCGCCATCCCCTCCGACCTGGGAACCGGCTCCACCCACGAACTCGAGGAGGAACGCCGCCTGCTCTATGTCGCGATGACCCGGGCGAAGGACGAACTGCACCTGATGGTGCCGCAGCGCTTTTACGTCCATCAGCAGCAGAAGAACGGCGACAAGCACGTCTATGCCCAGCGCACTCGCTTCATCACCAAAGCCATGCTGCCGCTGTTCGATGATGTGTTCTGGCCCACCGTGACAGCCGCCGAGATCCGTGGCGGTACTACGGCGCCCAAGGTCGATATCGGTGCCGGATTGCGCCAGATGTGGAAAAAAGCCTGACATCGGCTGGCAGGACAATGGAATAATACTGCCAAAGATGGCCAGCACACCCGCCAAACCGGCTCCGAAGCGCAAGCCTAAAGCCCCCCGCGACCTGTCTCTCGCCGAGGCCAGGCGGATCTGGATGCATGCGACGCGCCTCGATGAGCGCGCTCCATTCGGCGAGGGCCCCGAGGCCACCACCCGCGCCATCGAGCATCTCGGCTACGTCCAGATCGACACGATCAACGTCATCGAGCGCGCCCACCACCACATCCTCTTCTCGCGCATCCCGGCCTATCGCCGCGCCGACCTCCACCACGCCCAAACTATCGGCAAGACCGTCTTCGAGTATTGGACCCACGCTCTCGCCTACGTCCCCGTTCGCGACATCCGCTTCTACCTCGACATGATGCGGCAGCACGCCTCCGAGCCGATGCGCTGGTACGCCGATGCCGACCCGGCGGCGCTGAAGAAGCTCCTACGCCAGATCAGGAAGGACGGTGCCCTGTCGATCCGCGACATCGACACGGACGAACTGGTGGAGAAGGACCACCCATGGGGCAGCCGAAAGCCATCCAAGCGCGTCCTGCAGTACGGCTTCTACTCGGGCGAACTCACCATTTCCGAGCGGCTGGGCATGGTGAAGACCTACGAGCTCATCGACCGCCATTTCGCCTGGCCACCCCGCCCCCGCGCCGCCACGCCGAAGCAGATCGCCGAACACCTCATCGACCGCGCCATGACCGCCCAGGGCTTGATCAGCGCCCCCTCGGTGATGCACCCGCGCCTGCGCTTCACGCCGGACATGCAGGAGATCATCGACTCCCGTGTCCGCCGCAAGACGCTCGTCCCCGTCACTGTCGAAGGCGAACTGCACTACGCCACGCCGGAGGCCCTGGAGCCGCCGGAGCCGGGCGATCCGTTCGTGCATATCCTGTCGCCCTTTGATCCACTGGTGATCCAGCGCCGCCGGTTGCAGCTGTTCTTCGACTACGAGCACGTCTTCGAGGCCTATGTGAAGGTCGAGAAGCGCCAGTTCGGCTATTTCACCCTGCCTGTCCTCATCGGCGACCAGGTCGTCGCCGTCCTCGATTTGAAGACCGACCGCGCCGCCCAGAAGCTGCTGATCCAAGCCTGGCACTGGATCGAGCCTGAGACACCGGAGCGCAAGCACCTGATCGAGGAAGAGCTGGGGCGGTTCGAGCGTTTCCAGCTGGCAAGCGAGTGACGCCCCCTCCACCAGCCTCCGGCTGGTCCCCCTCCCCCGCTACGCGGTGGAGGAGCACTGAGACCTCAGTGTCTCGCCAAGCAGAGGCGCCGACGGTGCGGTGCTCCTCTTGCGGGGGAGGGTGGAGGGGGCGCCCTGTAGGCTCGCCCCTACTTTCCTCGCACCTTGAGCCCAGTGGCCGACAGGATGATTTCGGCCTGCGCAGCCGAAATCACCGCGCCCTTGAACCGGCCCGCCCCGGTGAGCAGGGACAAGCCGGTCAGGTCGGCGCCTCGGAGGTCAGCGCCTTCGAAACGTGCGCTGTCGATGTTCGCTTCGCGAAGGCTCGATCGCTCGAATTCCGCATCGCGGAAGTCGCACTTGCCGAGGTCCGCCATCGACAGGTCGACGCCGTGGAGCCTGTCCTTGCGGAACGAGAAGCCGGCAAGCTTGGCCGCAACCAGCAGCGTATCCGCAAAGCTGGTGCCGGTGGACCTCGCATCGGTGAAGTCCGAGCCGGTCAGCTTGCAGTCCTTGAAAGCAGCCGAGGTCAGCACGGCGCCCCGGAACACCGCATTGTTGAAGTCGCAGGACTCGAACCGGGCATCATCGAGATGCGCGGCGTTGAAGGTTGCCGCCGCGCCCCGGCAATGGCTGAACGTGGCAAGCTCCAGCGTCGCGGCCGAAAAATCCGTCCGGCTCATGCTGCAGCGCTCGAAACGCCAGCCGGTCAGGTCGAGGTCGCGCAGCTTCGCTTCGTCGAGTACGCAGTTGGCGAGGCTCACCGCGTCGCCACCGGCAAGCGGGGCAAGGTCGGTGCGGGCAAGGGTGCGGTCAGTCAGTTGGATCATCCGTCGACCCTATACGAGTCGCGGCATGCCGAATGCGAAACGGCGCCCTTCTGGGCGCCGTCCGGCAGTTCTGGTGTCGTGGCTGCTGGCTGCCGCTCAGTCGAGGCGGTAACGGATGGTGCCGCGCACTTCGTGGATCCAGTTGTTGTGGACCTCGTAGTAGCTCGACGTGGTTTCGTCGGTCGGGGAATTGTTGATCTCGGCGATGTAGAGGCCACGGTAGCCCACATCGGCAACCCACGAACCCATATCGTAGCCGACGCCCGCCATGACGGCGGCGGCGCCGCTGACATTGTCGCCGGTCGGAACCGGTTCGGGCACGCCCAGCGGCGAGTTGACCTCGGCATGGTTCCAGGCCACGCCGGCGCCGGCGCCCACGTAGGCGAAAGCCCCGCCGCCGCTCGAATAGCCGCCCAGGTCGCCCAGGCCGAAATCGTAGTAGACGTTGGCGAGCGCGACGGTCGAACGCAGCATCAGCGTGTAGTCGCCGTCATCCGGATCACCGTCATCCTTGGTGATCATCAGGCCGGTCGTCTCGACCGAGTCGATCGTGCCGTCGAAGCGCAGCCC
>JAEYYP010000393.1 GCA_023428425.1 Pseudomonadota bacterium | reverse complement strand
GTCATCCACCGGCCGTCCCGAATGTCGTCCAGAGCTGCTCAACGAGCTCAGAACTCGCTCCAGTCCTGACTGACCGCGAGGTTGCCGCTGACGCGGGGAACGGCGGGGCGACGCGTGCTCGCCGCTGGCTTCGCCGCTCCGGCGGTGTCCGACACGGTGAACACGGCGACGACCTGATCGAGCTCGCTGGCCTGCGACTCGGTCTGCTCGATGGCGGCGTTGGTCTCTTCCACCAGCGCGGCGTTGGGCTGGGTCATTTCGTCGAGCGTCCGCACCGCACCGGTCATGTCTTCGATCGACGAGGCCTGGTCACGGCTCTGCTGGGCAATGCCCTGCAGCAGCTCGTGGTTGGTGCGCGCGCCTTCGAGCATGGCTTCGAGCTTGCGGGCAGCTTCGGCGACGAGCTTCGAGCCCCCGGCCACTTCCACGCCCGACTGCTCGATCAGCACCTTGACGTCGCGCGACGCTTCGGCGGCCGACTGGGCCAGGCGCCGCACCTCGACGGCCACCACCGCGAAGCCCTTGCCGGCCTCGCCGGCCCGCGCCGCTTCCACCGAAGCGTTGAGGGCGAGGAGATTGGTCTGGAAGGCGATGTCGTCGATGAGCCCGATGATGTTGGAGATCTTGCCCGAGGACTGGGTGATCCGTTCCATCGCTTCGGTCGCCTGCCGCATCACCTCGCCGCCTTCTTCGGCAGTGCGGCTGACATCGGCGGCATTGCCGCTGGCGGCCGATGCCCGCTTGGCGTTCTCGGCCACGGTATCGGCCAGCCGGGCCATGGTGGACGAGGTCTCGGCGATGGTCGCGGCCTGCTTGGTGGTGCGTTCGCTGAGGTCGTTGGCGCCCGAGAGGATTTCCGCCGTGGCGGTCTTGAGCCCGCCCGAGGTCGAGCGCAGCTTGGTGATGACGTCCGTCAGCTGGTCACCCACCGCATTGGTGTCGTCCTTGAGCCGCTTGAGCGCACCGGCATACTCGCCTTCCATGCGCTTGGTGAGATCGGCCTGCGCGAGCGCCGAGAGCACCTCGGCGGTTTCGGCGATCGAGCGATCCACCGTGTCGAGCAACTGGTTGACGCTGCTCGCAAGGGTCGCGAGGTCCTCGTCGGCATAGGTCCCCGCGATACGACGCGAGAAGTCTCCCTGAAGCGCCGCGCCGACGGTGTCGCTGATCTCCTCGTTGAGACTCGCCGCCGCATTGGCGCGCGCCGCGACCTGACGGGCGCTGACCTCGGCCTCGCCGGCCAGCATGTCGCGATTCCTGAGGGCCTCGCGGAACACGCCCAGCACCTTGGCCAGCGCGTTGATCTCGGTGACGATGTGGTTGCCCTGCGCCTCGACGGCGAGGTCGCCATCGGCAAGACGGTTGAAGTCGCCGGTCATCTTCGAGAGCGGAGCGATCATCGTCAGCCGGCTCAGCACCACGGTGGCAACGACCAGGATCACGATGAGGCCGAGGCCGCCCCAGTTGATGATCTGGGCCATCTGCGCATCGGCGGCCGTGCCGCTCAGCTGTTCGGCGTTCGCTGCCTCGATGGCGTCGGACACGGCAGACATGTCGTCTTCGAGGGTCGAGAATGCTTCGTCGAAGGCCGGCAGCGCCTTCTGTGCATCGATCATCTTGAGCCGGTTGACCATGTCGACGATGGCGACAGCCTCGGCAAGATACTCCTCGAGCGGCGCCTTCACGCCATCCAGCGCTTCACGCACGGCCGGCGGCACATCGAGGGTAGCCTGCTTCTCGACGGTGGCGCGGAACTCATCGGCATATTCCTGCACCTGTACCGCGGTTGCCTTGACGGTCGTGAAATCGGCCCGCGAGCCGGCATAAAGGCTGCGGAGAACCACACCGCGCAGGCTGTCGTGCAGCATGTCCGCTGTCATATGAGCGCGCATCGATGCCATCATCGTCTGCGCGTTGGTGCTGGAGCGTTCGAAATTGCCGGATACGAAAAACCCGGCGCCAGCAATCAACAGTCCTACAAGCATCAGCGCGGCGCTCTGCGCCAATACAAACTTTCCGGCCTGCAGCGACAAGGTGCGCTGGCTACCGGGTTTCCCCTCAATCTTCATTCTGAAGCTCCGCTGGCCAAGACTTCTGTCCTCGGTGGGCGGCCGGCCATACTCATCCCCCGCTGCGAGGGTGAACGTGCAACGTTAACGTCTGATTGAAGTATGAGCACCGGCCACGGAAGAAATCCCCCGTGGCGGCCAATTTGAGGCACCGTTGCGCCACGCGTCTAGAACTCGGCCCAGTCGTCGGCCTTGATGGCGGCGTTGCCCTGGGAAAGGTAGCGCTGGGCGGCAGCCTTGGCGGCCTGCAGCGGCTTGCCCGGCTTCGCCGGGGCCGCATCGCGGGCCGGCTGGGCCTCGCCCGCAACGGTGAACACCGCCACGATCCGATCAAGCTCCACCGCCTGCGCCTCGGTCTGCTCGATAGCGGCATTGGTCTCCTCGACCAGCGCGGCGTCGTGCTGGGTCATCTCGTCCATCTGGCGGACGGCGGTGTTGACCTCCTCGATCGAGGACGCCTGCTCGCGGCTTTCACGCGCGATGTCGTCGAGCAGGGCACGGTTGCGCCGCACCGCTTCCAGCATCGACTGCAGCTTGTCCGCCGCTTCCGCCACCAGCTTGGAACCGGCCGAGACTTCCGTTGCCGACTGCTCGATCAGCACCTTGACGTCGCGTGACGCTTCGGCCGCGGACTGCGCAAGCCGCCGCACTTCGACGGCCACCACGGCAAAACCCTTGCCCGCTTCGCCGGCCCGCGCGGCTTCGACCGAGGCGTTCAGCGCGAGCAGGTTGGTCTGGAAGGCGATGTCGTCGATCATGCCGATGATGTTGGAGATCTTGCTCGAGCTCTCGGTGATGCGCTCCATCGCGTCAGTCGCGCGGATCATCACTGCCCCGCCATCCTCGGCGGCCACGGTCACGGTCTGCGCGTTGTCCGACGCACTACCGGCACGCTCCGCGTTCTGGGTCACTGTCTGCGACAATTGCTCCATGGCCGCAGAGGTTTCCTCGATGGTCGCCGCCTGCTTGGTGGTGCGCTCGGAAAGATCGTTGGCGCCCGAGAGAATCTCTCCCGTCGCCGTGCGCAGCCCCTGCGAGGTGCCGCGCAGCCGCGTGACGACGTCGGTCAGCTTCTCGGCCACCGTGTTGGTGCTGTCCTTGAGCCGCGCGAACTCGCCCTGGTAGCTGCCATGCATGCGCCGCGTCAGGTCCGCCTCCGCAAGCGAGGCCAGCACTTCGCCGGCCTCGCTCAGGCCACCGCTCACAGTGTCCATCAGGCGGTTGAAGTTCGCCGAGATGCGCGCAATGTCCTGGTCGGACTGGCCGGTGGCGAGCCGCTTCGAAAGGTCGCCCTGCAGCGTCGCCTCGACCACGCCGTCGAACCCGTCCTGGAACTCCTGCATCGCCCTGGCGCGCTCGGCTGCCTTGGCGTGGCGGGTGCGTTCATCCTCGTTCATTTCGGCGACACGGATACCGTTCTCCTTGAACACCTGCACCGCGGCGGCCATCTGGCCGATCTCGTTCTTCTCGCCGGCATAGGGAATGTCGACCGTGAGGTCACCCTCGGCAAGATTGCCCATCACGTCGGTGACGCGACCCAGCGGTCGGGTGATGTAGCGGGACGCAATGATCGATGCCGCCACGACACCGAGCAGCAGCCCCAGGATGGTCGTGCCAGCCACGACGGGCACCAGTGTGGCCTGGAATGCCGCAAGGTCTGCCTTGTCTGCCTCGAATTCCGCCTGGTCCTGCTGCACGACTGCGTCGATCTCAGCCTGATAAGCCTTGCGGTTGGCGCGATTCGCCTCGTTGTTGCCCTGTTCGTTGGCCTGCGCCGGATCGATCGTTCCCAGCCGTGCCGTCTCGGCGCGGAAAGCACGGAACTCGGCCGTCCGTGCCTTCACCTTCTCGAAGTCAGCAGCCTGCGAGGGAGGAACCAGAGCCGCCCACTGGGCAATATGGGCGTCGATCTTGTCCAGCGAGGCAAGAATGCCGTCGCCGAAGGGTTTGGCCTGTTCCACGGTTTTCGACGCGTATATCCCACGGGCGTCCATCACCACGGCGGTGACCAGCCGATTGAGGTGTTCACCGGCGAAGGCCCGCGCCGACGCATTCTCGAGCCTCTGGACCTTCTCGGCGAAGCTGACTGCCGAGTAGACAGCAATACCACCCACCGCAGCAATCATCACACCCATCAGGAGGACGATGGTGAAGATGCGAGTTCTGATTCTCATTTTCGGACGCCTTCGAAAACAAACGAGTGTATGACAGGCACGCGACGGCCCGTTCCGGGCAGCCTTGTACTGCGCAGTTCTGCGTAGCTGACGGACATAACCGGACACAGCTTCGCCGTTACCGACGGCTGTCCCGGCCGTCAGTGGGTCGACTTGATAACGAGCTGCACTCCCAGCCTAAGTAATAGGCGGCCAAGCTTAAGGGTTGGTGAATTGCTTCCGGATGTGCATTTAGCTGGCCAATGCAAAACGGGCGCCCCTGGGGGCGCCCGTTTGATGATCCGACGATGCGGCGCCGTCAGTGCGCCGGGCCACTCGTGCTCGTGGCCTCGAGCAGCAGGTTCCGCCAGGTGTCGATTTCCTGCTGCAGCCGCATCTCTTCCTCGGCCACGTTGGTGGCCTGGAGCGCGGTTAGGCCGGCAGCGATCAGGCCCTCGATCTTGGTGCGATCGAACTGGGCAATGTCCTCAGCTTCCTCGGCCAGCAGCGTCAGGCCTTCCGGCGACACGTCGGCGAAGCCGCCACGCACGTAGTAGACGTGGGCGACATTGGCCGTGTCGGTAACGGTGACGAAGCCGGGGCGCAGCGTGGTCATGAACGGCGCGTGGTCGCCCAGCACGGTGAAGTAACCCTCGGCACCCGGTACGGTGACCGACTTCACGGTCTCCGACAGCAGCAGCCGCTCGGGCGAGACGATTTCGAGTTTGACGCCTTCGGCCATGGTCCTGCCTCGTAAGGATTGGGCCCGCGCGTGCCGCGAGCCCGATTGTCTAGATGCTGCCCTTAGGCGGCGGCGGCGAGCTTCTGCGCCTTCTTGACGGCGTCCTCGATGGTGCCGACCATGTAGAAGGCCGCTTCCGGCAGGTGGTCGTACTGGCCAGCGACGAGGCCGGCGAAGCCCTTGATGGTGTCTTCGAGGGCCACGAACACGCCCGGCGCGCCGGTGAAGGCCTCGGCCACGTGGAACGGCTGGCTCATGAAGCGCTCGACCTTGCGGGCGCGGGCCACGGTGAGCTTGTCCTCTTCGGCCAGCTCGTCCATGCCCAGGATCGCGATGATGTCCTGGAGAGCCTTGTAGCGCTGCAAAATCTGCTGCACGGCGCGGGCGGTGTTGTAGTGCTCTTCACCCACGATGTTGGCCGAGAGCATACGCGACGTGGAGTCGAGCGGATCTACGGCCGGGTAGATGCCCTTCTCGGAGATGGCGCGGTTCAGCGTCGTCGTCGAGTCGAGGTGGGCGAACGAAGTCGCCGGCGCCGGGTCGGTCAGGTCGTCGGCGGGCACGTAGATGGCCTGCACCGAGGTGATCGAGCCCTTGTTGGTGGTGGTGATGCGCTCCTGCAGCGCGCCCATGTCGGTGGCCAGCGTCGGCTGGTAACCCACGGCCGAAGGAATACGGCCGAGCAGAGCCGACATCTCGGCGCCCGCC
>JAEYYP010000259.1 GCA_023428425.1 Pseudomonadota bacterium | reverse complement strand
ACCTCAAGCCTCTCGCGGATGCGGGCAAGAAGTCGGTCGGCTCGGGCGTGGTCGTCTTCGTCGGTTCGTCCGATGATGGCAAGGCCAGCGTGGTTGTCGGCGTCACCGAAGACCTGACCAAGCGCTTCAATGCGGTGGATCTGGTCCGCACCGCGTCGGCGGCACTCGGCGGCCAGGGCGGCGGCGGCCGGCCTGACATGGCGCAGGCCGGCGGGCCGGATGCGACCAGGGCCGGCGAGGCGATCGCCGCGGTCAAGGCAGCGCTCGCGGCGGCATAGGCAGCCGCCACCACCGGCTTGTGCCGCTGTGGCGTTGCGGCATGCGGAAAAACGCCGCTGCTGCGGCCAAGGCCATTGCCTTGCGGCGCGCAGTTGCGCAAAAGCCATGCGATGAATGGAAATGGCCGGGCGTTATCCCGGTCGCTGTCGGGGTAAGGATCATGTCAGCGCGCATCTACAGTCCGGCGAAGACGGCAATGCAGTCCGGCAAGGCCAACACGGGCTACTGGATTCTGGAATTCGATCCGGAAGCCCCGCGCAAGATCGACCCGCTGATGGGCTACACCACCTCTTCCGATATGCGCAGCCAGATCAGGCTCGCGTTCGAGACCCGGGAAGAGGCGATCGCCTACGCGGAGAAGTATGGCATCGACTACCGGGTGCAGAATCCGAAGGAGCCGAAGCGCCGCCAGATTTCCTACGCGGAGAACTTCCGCTATGACCGCAAGATACCGTGGACACATTAACCTCCGCGGTCAGCCGCGTCCGGTCCCGTAGCTCAGCCGGATAGAGCACCGGCCTTCTAAGCCGATGGTCGCAGGTTCGAATCCTGCCGGGATCGCCATCCCCATCTGGTCCTTACCGGACACATGGGTTGCATTACATACCGAAGACATAGGTAACACCTTTGGCCCGGCGTCTCAGATCCCGGTCAGCCTCGCGGACGCGATTAAGGGCCACACCGTTGGCGCGCTGCAAGTGCCTATGGCCACATCAGCCTTGCTCAGATGTCAGCCGCGATCAAGCAGATTTAGGCGCCTCCCACGTCCCGCGAGTGAATCATCCGACAAATAGGTCGAGGCTTTGACGCAGGCTTCATCGTTGGGTTTACTCCTTTGGCCTGGCCGCATAAATGCTGTGCGAGGCTTTGAGAGCAGGGCACCGTGAAAGGCGTACAGCTGTCACATTGGGCGAAAGCCCTCACTAGGCATGCCGCGATTCCGTTTCGCCGGTCGTCTAGTCGCGGGAAGCCACTGGCGGTGGTGATCGGCTTCTCACCCTGGAAAACATTCATCCGAGATTGGCTGCCCGGATACGACATTCGGCGAGAGAGCAACAAGCTGACGCGCCGCGACTTCTGGCTGACCACCGCCCCGCTTCTTCTTAGCGCCCGTCCCAACGTAGAGGTCTTCGCCTGGGGCTACAAGGAGCCGCCCTTCGTCACCAGGTTCTGCAAGAGGCATAAAATAATAATTAACCGTGTGGAGGACGGCTTTATCCGCTCCGTGCAACTCGGCGCATCGAAGGCGCCGCCACTGTCGATCTGCATCGATCGGCAAGGCCTCTACTTCGACGCGACGCAGCCTTCCGACCTGGAGGATCTCCTCAACACGTTCGATTTCGAGGCAAACCCCGACCTCGTCGAGCGAGCTCGCAGGGGTATGGAGGCACTGCTCGGCAGCAAACTGAGTAAATACAATACCGGTGCGGCCGCTCGCGCCGAGGAGCTTTACGGCCCGAAGCAAGGCCGCAAACGCGTACTGGTCCTGGGGCAGGGCGAGGGCGACATGTCCGTCATCAAGGGATGTGCGACGAACCTCACCAACAATGATCTGGTACGAATCGCGCGCAATGAGAACCCGGGCGCACAGATCATCTACAAGCCCCATCCTGAGGTACTGCACGGAGTGCGAAAGGACCCGCCTCAGTCCGACCCGCGCGAAGTCATCAGAATCGCCCAGGTGCTTTTGGAAGACGTCTCTCTGGCAGACGCTTTCGAGACGATCGACCACGTCTATACGATCACCTCGCTGTCAGGCTTCGAAGCGCTGATTCGCGGCATTCCCGTCACCTGCCTCGGCGCACCGTTCTACTCGGGCTGGGGGCTCACGGATGCCCGGCAGCCGGTCGAGAGGCGGAAACGCAAGCTGACAATCGAACAGCTGTTCGCCGGCGCCTACATTCTCTACCCGCGCTACTATCATCCGACCAGGCGCGAGATGATAGAATATGAGGAAGCTTTGACACTGCTTGCCGAAAAGAAGGGAGCAACCGTCGCCAAATCCGCTGCCGGTGCTCAAGTAGCGGCCTGATCCCAACATCGAGACTTGCCGCGGGCACCGGTTCGCGCCTCCAGGCGGTGGCGAGTTGAGGGCGCGGGCTTTCCCCCCATGCTAGGAGGAAAACCGACCAGTGGCACTACGTCCCGGCCGGCAAAAATGGCTTTGTCGAATTGCAGCGGATGGCTCAACGCTGCTCGGATGCACCGTCAGAGGACCGCA
>JAEYYP010000198.1 GCA_023428425.1 Pseudomonadota bacterium | reverse complement strand
TGTGCATGCCGACCACCTCTCGGCCGCGCCCTACATCCAGGGCAAGCTCGGCGGCAAGCTGGGGATCGGCGAGAACATCACCATCGTGCAGGACACGTTCGGCAAGATCTTCAACGAAGGCACCGAGTTCCAGCGCGACGGCAGCCAGTTCGACCGCCTGTTCAAGGATGGCGACAGCTACCAGATCGGCGGTCTTACGGCCCATGTCATGCACACTCCGGGCCACACCCCGGCCTGCATGACGCATGTGGTCGGCGATACCGCCTTCGTGGGCGACACGCTGTTCATGCCCGATGGCGGCTCGGCTCGCGCCGACTTCCCCGGCGGCGATGCGCGCACGCTCTACCGCTCGATCCAGCGCGTGCTGGCCCTGCCGCGCGAGACACGCCTGTTCATGTGCCACGACTACGGCCCCAATGGCCGCGACATCCAGTGGGAGACGACCGTCGGCGACGAGATCGACCACAACATCCATGTCGGCAAGGGCACGGACGAGGACACGTTCGTGAAGATGCGCGAGGCGCGTGACGCCACGCTGAGCATGCCCAAGCTGATCATCCCGTCGCTGCAGGTCAACATGCGCGCCGGACAGCTGCCGCCCAAGGACAAGGACGGCAAGACGTATCTCAAGGTCCCGGTGAACGGGCTCTGACCATGTTCAATCTCTTCAAGACCAAAGGTGACAAAGTGAACGCACGCAAGATCGACGACAATTTCTCGGTGACCGGCCAGATCCTGCCCGAACAGGTCAAGGCGGTCGCGGCCGCTGGCTTCAAGGGCATCGTCTGCGCGCGGCCCGACAACGAGGAACCGGGCCAGCCCAGCTTCGATGCCGTGGCCCGCGCCGCCGAGGCCGAGGGTATCCAGATCGTCCACATCCCTGTCTCGGGCATGCTCGGCGAGGGCCAGGTGATCCGCTTCCACGACGCCTGGGAGAAGATGCCCAAGCCCATCCTCGGCTACTGCCGCTCCGGCGCCCGCGCCGGCAGCCTCTACTCCACCCTGAAGCGCTGAGTGCCATGAAACTGAAGGCCTACCTCCCGATCCTCGACTGGGGCAGCCGCTACAACCGGCAGACGCTGACCAGCGACCTCGTTGCGGCGGTCATCGTGACCATCATGCTGATCCCGCAGTCGCTGGCCTATGCCCTGCTGGCCGGCCTGCCGCCGGAGGTAGGCCTCTATGCCTCGGTGCTGCCGCTGGTCGCCTACGCCATCTTCGGCACCTCCACTGCGCTTGCCGTCGGTCCCGTCGCCGTGGTGTCGCTGATGACGGCGACGGCGGTTGGCCGGCTGGCGATGGAGGGCACGGCGGACTATGCCAGTGCCGCCATCGTTCTTGCCGCACTCAGCGGCCTGATCCTGCTTGCCATGGGCGTGTTCCGCCTCGGTTTCGTGGCCAATTTCCTGTCGCATCCGGTGATCTCGGGCTTCATCACCGCCTCGGGCCTCATCATCGCCCTCAGCCAGGTCGGTGGCCTGCTCGGCATCAGGACAGAAGGACACGCGCTGCCCGACCTCGTGATGTCGATCGTCGAGAATATCGGCGCGATCAACTGGTACACGGTCGCGGTCGGCGCGGTGGCGCTGGCGCTGCTGCTGTGGATCCGGCTCGATCTCAAGAACTGGCTGGCCCGCTTCGGCGTGCCCAAGGGCGTCGCGACGGTGATCGTCCGCGCCGGTCCGGTGGCGGTAGTGTTCCTCACCATGGCCTGGTCAGAGCTGATGGACCTCGGTGCCAAGGGCGTGGCGCTCGTCGGCCAGGTGCCGCAGGGCCTGCCGATGCTGTCGTTCCCCAGCTTCAGCCTCGATACGGTGGAAGCCCTGCTGCTGCCGGCGCTCATCATCTCGATCGTCGGCTTCGTCGAATCGATTTCCGTTGCCCAGACGCTGGCCGCCAAGCGGCGCGAGCGGATCGAGCCGAACCAGGAGCTGATCGGGCTCGGTGCGGCCAACCTCGCGGCCGCTGTCGGCGGCGGCTATCCGGTGACAGGCGGCTTCGCCCGCTCGGTGGTGAACTTTGATGCCGGGGCGGCGACGCCGGCGGCGGGCGCCTTCACCGCCATCGGCATTGCCGGCGCGACGCTGCTGCTCACCCCCTACCTCGCCATCCTGCCCAAGGCGACGCTCGCGGCAACCATCGTGCTCGCCGTGCTGACGCTGGTGGATTTTTCCATTCTCCGGAAGGCCTGGACCTATTCGAAGGCCGATTTCGCCGCGGTGGCCGTGACCCTTGCCGGCACGCTGCTGCTCGGAGTCGAGACCGGCATCGCCATGGGCGTCGGCGCCTCGATCCTGCTGTTCCTCTACCGCTCGTCGCGTCCGCATGCCGCGATCGTCGGGCAGGTGCCGGGGACGGAGCACTATCGCAACGTCAAGCGCCACAAGGTGGAGACGCTGCCCGGGGTGCTGTCGATCCGCATCGACGAGAGCCTCTACTTCGCCAATGCCCGCTACCTCGAGGATTTCGTCGCCGCCGAGGCCGCCAAGGTGCCCGAACTCACCGACGTGGTGCTGATGTGCTCGGCGGTGAACGTCATCGACATGTCGGCGCTCGAAAGCCTCGAGGCCATCCAGCACCGGCTGTCCGACATGGGCGTGCGGCTGCACCTCTCGGAGGTGAAGGGGCCGGTGATGGACAAGCTCGCCGGTACGGAGTTCTGCGCGCATCTCGATGGCCGCATCCACCTGAGCCAGCACCACGCCACCCAGGCGATCCGGCAGCGGCGCGAGCAGCCGGCGCGTGATCCACATCAATCGGTTGCGGGCACCGTCCTAACCTAGTCAGACCTTGGAGGAGGTAAGAATGGCTCATGTCGTTGTACTCGGCGCCGGTCTCGGCGGCACCATCATGGCCTACGAACTGCGCGAAGCGCTGGGCCGCGAGCACCGGATATCGGTGGTCAACAAGGGCACGCACTACAGCTTCGTGCCCTCCAACCCCTGGGTGGCGGTAGGCTGGCGCGATCGCGCCTCTATCGAGGTCGACCTCAGGCCGGTGTTCGAGAAGCGGAACATCGGCTTCTATCCGCAGGGCGCGAAGCGCCTGCACGCGGCGGAGCGCCGGATCGAGCTGAGCGACGGCGCCGATCTCGGCTACGACTACCTGGTCATCGCCACCGGCCCGGAACTGGCCTTCGACGAGATCGAGGGCTTCGGTCCTGCGGCGCGCACCCAGTCGGTCTGCCACATCGACCATGCACTCGGCGCCAAGGATGCGTTCGACCGGCTGGTCGCCAATCCCGGCCCGGTGATCATCGGGGCGGTGCAGGGCGCTTCCTGCTATGGCCCGGCCTACGAATTCGCCTTCATCCTCGACAAGGCGCTGCGCGA
>JAEYYP010000190.1 GCA_023428425.1 Pseudomonadota bacterium | reverse complement strand
GTCGTGCGCGATGTGCAGGGCTTCCCGCACGTCCGCCGCGATCCGCAATTCGGCGGCGGCGATCTCGTCGGCTGTGAAGGCCAGGGTCGACGGGGTGAGCGGCAGCCTGTCGAAACGCTCGGTGTATTCGATCACGGCATCATCGCCACGCGCCCGGACATCGGCAAGGATGCTGGCAACGGCCGTACCGACTTCCTCGGACACTTCGCGCTTGGAATTGAGCAGCGTATCGAAATCGGCGGCAAAGCCGGGATCGCGGCTATCGAGACGTGAAACCATCAGACGGCGTGCTCGGGCTTCTGCTTGGCGGCCCAGGCGGCGCCCAGATCGGCGAGGCGAGCTTCCAGCACCTCGACCTCGAGGCGAACCGTGCCGCCGCCGGCGAAGGTCAGGTCGACGTGGCCGGAGGGCGCTTCCGTTTCCGTGAAGCGGATGGTGAGGAGTTCGAGCGTCCCCTCGGGCGCGCTTGGATCGAAGCCGGCGGCCCGGACCGACGTGACATGGTCAAAGTGGAGCGCCGCGCGCTTGCGGATGCCGGTCTTGCTGGCCTTCTGCCCGTCTTCCCAGGCGAAGCGGTTCATCAACAGGGCGAAGCGCCGATCTGCCTTGGCGTAGCCCATCTCGGCAGTACGGACGATCGCGTCCTGGGTGGTCGCGGAGATGACATCGAGGTCTTCGGCGTCGAGCGCGATCAACTTGAGATCGGTCATTGGTGTCCTGATCCGGATTTGCTGTTGGTGGTCCAGCAAGTGGTTACCCGGGCGTCGATCTACAAGTTTGCGGCAGGCGGGGCAATCACTCCGTCGGTCGCCGGGGCGGCCAGATCAGGAACAGCAGGGCCCTGATCACGCTGCCGACCAGCAGCGCCGCAGCGGCAAACACCGCGTAGACGGCGTTAAGGCGGGCAAGAAGCACTCGTGGGTCGGCAGTGGTCCACAAAGTGGCGAACAAGGCGGCGCAGAGGCCCAGTCCGATCAGTACGCACCAGCCGAGCCCCCGCCAGTTGCGGGTGAAGAGCGGCGGCAGCACGCAGCCGCTCAGGATCACGAGAAGCAGCAGTTCTCCGCCGTTCGGCATCAGCCGGTGACGCGCTCGATCTCGGCGCCGACGGCGCTGAGCTTGTCCTCTAGGCGCTCGAAGCCACGGTCGAGATGGTAGATGCGGTTGACCATCGTTTCACCCTTGGCGGCGAGGCCGGCGATGACCAGCGACACCGAGGCGCGGAGGTCGGTCGCCATGACCTGCGCACCCTTGAGCTGCGAGACGCCCGTCACCGTCGCCACCTGGCCATCGACCTTGATGTCGGCGCCGAAGCGGGCGAGTTCGGCCACGTGCATGAAGCGGTTCTCGAAGATGGTCTCGCGAATGTGCGAGACGCCCTGCGCCATGGTCATCAAACCCATGAACTGGGCCTGGAGGTCGGTGGCGAAGCCGGGGAACGGATCGGTTTCGACATCGACTGCCTGGATGCCGTTGCCGTTGCGCACGATGCGGATGCCGTTCGTCTCGGAGGTGACATGGGCGCCGGCGGCAGTGAGCTTGTCGAGTGCCGCCTGAAGGTGGATCGCCTTGGCGTTCTTGAGCAGCACGTCGCCACCGGTCATCGCGGTGGCCATGGCATAGGTGCCGGCCTCGATGCGATCGGCGACAACTTCATGGGTGGCGCCGTGCAACTCGTCCACACCCTCGATGGTGAGAGTGCGGGTCCCGATGCCGGTGATACGGGCCCCCATCTTGACGAGGCATTCGGCGAGGTCGCTGACCTCGGGCTCCATGGCGGCGTTCTCGATGACGGTAGTGCCCTTGGCGAGCGTCGCGGCCATCATGATCACGTGCGTGGCGCCCACCGTGACCTTGGGGAACACCACACGGGCGCCGCGCAGGCCGCCCTTGGGGGCGCGGGCGACGACATAGCCTTCGTCTATGTCGATCTCGGCGCCCAGTTCCTTGAGGCCATAGAGGAAGAGATCGACCGGACGCGTGCCGATGGCGCAGCCGCCGGGGAGCGATACCCGCGCCTCGTGGGCGCGGGCCAGCAGCGGCCCGATGACCCAGAAGCTGGCGCGCATGGTGGAAACGAGTTCGTAGGGCGCGGTGGTGTCGACGATCTCGGCGGCCTGCAGCGTCATGCGCTGGCCCTCGAGCGTCTGCACGCGGCGGCCGTGGACGGCGACATCGACGCCGTGATTTTCAAGGATCTTCTCGAGCTGGTTCACGTCGGCGAGCCGCGGCACGTTCTCGAGCACCAGCGGGTCCCTGGTGAGCAGCGAGGCGATCATCAGGGGCAGCGCCGCGTTCTTGGCGCCGGAGATCGGGATCTCGCCGCGCAGTTCGTTACCGCCGACCAGACGAATACGGTCCATATGGGGTGATCCTCGTCGCAAGACGTTGGTGCGGGACGGTTCTGTCCCGAATGATTTCAGCTATCCGAATCGGCAGCCGGCTTCAACGGCGCACGATCCTGCACCGGTTCGGACTGCCCGGCATCGGATGATGGTTCTGCGGTAGAGGCTGCCCGTGCCCGCGCCTGCTCCTTCCGCCGCCTCAGGTTCTCCCGAAGCTTTGCGGCCAATCTTTGCTCGTGAGTGGTCTGTTTGTCGGCCATGGGATCAAGGATGGGGTGGGAGCTGGATGCCGACCACTCGAGCGACGCGTTCGAGGTGAGCGGAGCCGTTGGATTTGAGCAGGATCACCTGATTGCTCGAACGGGCGATGGAGGCGACGACCTCTTCAAGCCTCTCCGCCAGCACGAGGTTGGCAAGGCCTTCGTCGCGCAGCCTGGCTCCATGTCTAGCGCTTCCTGCGGTCAGTATCACCTCGTCAGCCACTGCTGCAGCCTGGCGGATCAACCTGCGATACTTGCTGGAGTTGTTGTTACCCATGTCGGAGATATCGCCAAGAACCAAGGTGACCGGCCCGCCAGAAACGGAGCGCAGCGTATCCAACAACCGCTCCGTCGACCACTGCGAGGCCTTGTAGGTGTCGAAAACATAGGCCCGCCCGTCGGCGCCGATGTGCGTACTCATATGCTGCGGCTGGGGCTCGGTAGCGGCCACCCGCTCAATCGCGGTCTCCAGCGCCACGCCAGCGGCGTGCGCCGCAGCGAGCGCCCCGAGCAGACTGGGAACCAGCAGCGGGGATGGAAGTCGCGCCGATATCGGGTAGGTGCGGCCGTCGACCGACAGATCAAGCCGGATACCGTTTCGCCAGTCCGCAACGATGTTGGTCGCCCGATAGTCGGCTCCGTCGGTCGTACCGAATGTCAGGACGCGGGCGCGGCAACGGCTCGCCATGGCGGCAACCCGGGGATCGTCGGCGTTGAGGCACACCGTGCCTCCCGGATGCACTGCCGCCGCGAGACGTCCCTTCTCCAGCGCCACCGCATCCAGCGGCTCGATGCCGGTGGCCCTGTAGTTGCTGGCGTGGTCGAGACCCACGGCAGTGATGACGACGATGTCGATCCGCAGGGTTCGTGCCACGGGCTCCAGGGCGCCGGGGCCATAGGCAGAAGCCTCCTGCACCAGGAAATCCACGGGTCGCCGATGCCGCCGGTGCGGGCGGAGCAGGTGCTTGTCGTTGTTGGGATGCCCGTGGACCTGAACACTGCCACGGCCATCAAGTATGGCCCCGAGGTAGCGCACCGCGGTCGACTTTCCGCAACTGCCGGTGACGAGTATCTGCGTGCGGACGAAATGGCGCTGCAGCAGCCCGGCGACACGCTCGCGGACGCGCTCCAACCCATGCCCGACCTGCCCGCGCAGTTGTTCCGTGACGCTCACCTGCTCTGCCTCTCCACCAGGCCGACCACCCTGTCGAGTTGCGCCTTCTTGCCAGACTTGAGGATGACCAGCCGCTCAGGCGACGATGCGATCAGGCTTGCAGTCGCCGTCAGGTCGGCCGCTGCCGCGACGTTTGCGAGGCCGTCCTGGCGGGCACGTCGTTCGGCGCATGTGGCGCTGCCAGTCAGGATAACCCGGTCGACGATCGCCGCCGCCTGCTGCATGACACCGACATAGCGCCTGGTGTTGCCGTTGCGCAGATCCGACATGTCGCCCAGCACGAAGAGCGTTCCGCTGCCACCGATCTCAGCGAGATCCTGCGCCAGCAGCATTGTCGACCACAGCGGCGCCTTGAAGGTATCGAGCACGTAGGTGCGGCCGCTGGCGCCTTCGACGACGCTCATGTGTCGCGGCTCAGGCTCGACGCCGGAAAGAGCAGCGATCGCCAACCCCAGGTCGCGCCCGAGGGCGTGGACGACCGCCAGCGCGGCCAGGACATTGGGCAGCATGATGGTTCCGACAAAGCGGGTGGAAACCGGCATGGCCCTGCCTTCGACCAGCAGGTCGAATCGCAATCGCCCAGGCCAGCGCCCGTCGATATTGACCGCCTGCAGGTCGACGCCCACCGCCCGTCCGTAGGTGACGATCCGGGCACTGGTGCGGGCCGCCATGGCCGCGACCCTCGGGTCGTCGGCATTCAGGCATGCGATGCCATCGGGGGAAAGCGCCTCGACCAGCCTGCCCTTCTCGGCCGCGATGGCATCAGGAGCGGCCTTGTAGGTGACGCCAAACGCCGCGTTGTGGTCGTGACCAACGACCGTGACCACGGCAACATCGACCTGGAGGTGGTTGGTGACGTCGGCGATGGCGCCCGGGCGATGCCCCGAAACTTCCTGCACGACGAAATCCACCGGCTCCTTCAGGCGGGCCATGGTTTTCATCAGGTAGCGACCGTGATTCTCATTGCGACCGCCGGCGACGCTGGAACCGGTGGCTGCCAGCAATCGCTCGATCAGCAGCGTGGTCGTCGTCTTGCCGCAACTGCCGGTGACCGCGATGAAGGCCCCGCAGTTAGCGGCCTGCGCCCGCTTCGCCCGGAAACGCCACCAGGCCTCGCCCATTCCACGCAACCGGCGACGCAGGCGCTCCAGCGGCCCTCGCAGCCGAAATGTGGGTGTCCGCTGCGGCTCGGGCGGCGGCAGGTCGAGCGTCATGGGCTACGGCTCCAGGATCATCTGTTGCCGCATATGTCGCCCACCCACATGCCGCAACTCCTCACGCAGCTTTTTTTGCCTTGCAGATGCCTCCCCCCTGTGGCAGTAGACCGCCGCAACGTCGCCGGCCACACTTCGCGGCCACCGCGCAAGCTGCAGTAGCTCAGTGGTAGAGCACTCCCTTGGTAAGGGAGAGGTCGAGAGTTCAATCCTCTCTTGCAGCACCATTTTTCCCAAGCAAAATCAGCAGCATGACCTTCAGGCGGCGCAGCGGCCTGTTCGCTGTTCGGCATTGGTTGGCCCCAAGGCGGAAACGTGTGGCGGTGAGTTCCTGATCCGAGGCGGAGGTCGGGGGTCGTGGCGAGCAGCGTGCAGGGAATTGACAACTTGCGCCGACCTCGGTGACAATGCCGGTCAATCTGAGAGGGAACAATCCCCCAGGATCGGCCGGAGACACGTAATGGGCCCAGGGACACCTGAGGCTCAGCCGGGGTAAGCGGTAAAGCGTGCGCTACGCGCAACATCTGTGGACGGACCGCACGACAAAACCGCCACTGCTTGTTGCGACCTTCTGAGAGACCCGCCCCAGATCTCAACCGTGCGGTCCCGGTTGTCGGCTAGGCTCTCGTCCAAGTTCGTCCCCTACCGCACAGACGCCCCCAAAGGGCATGCGATCTGTTTCGGTACGAACGATGAATGAGACGACGACTGCGCGACAGCCGACCACGGCGATGGAAGAGTATCTCTTCGATCTCAACGGCTACCTGATCCTGAAAGGCGCCCTGACCCCAGCCCAGGTCGCGGCCTGCAACGCCACCTATGATCAGATCGAGGCCGCGGCCTCCTCCATTTCGGGACATGGCTGGTGGGGCGATGTGGCGGTCAACAATTCCGGCCAGCAGGAGGGCATCGTCCTCCAGCAGCTCTACGAGGCCGGGCCGGTCTGGGAAGAGCTGCTCGATCATCCGGCCTGGTACGACAAGGCCATTCATTTCATCGGCTCAGACGATCCGGAGAATTTCGACAACGCCCACGGGCCGGCGTTCATCGACGAGTGCTTCGGCACCATCCGCCCGCAGGGCGGCGCCCAGCGCCTGCATTCGGGCGGCCATGTCGGCACCATCCGCACCCAATTTCGCTACCACGCTGGCAAATTTCACTGCGGCCAGGTCAACGTCCTGATGGCGCTGACCGATATCGGCCCGGGCGACGGCGCCACGATGGTCATTCCCGGCTCGCACAAGTCGAACCTGCGCCATCCGCAGACCGTCGCCATCGAAAGGCGGCACGAGGAAACTTCGGTCGACGACATCGAGGGCGCCATCGAAGTGCATCTCGAAAAGGGCGACGCGCTGCTGTTTGTCGATGCCATCGCGCATGGCTCGGCCCGTCGCACCAACCCGGGCAACCGCCGTATATGCGTCTATCGCTATGGCCCGAGCTGGGGACATTTCCGCCTGCCTTACCGCCCGAGCCCCGATCTGCTCGAGCGGCTGACGCCGCGGCGGAGAAGCCTGGTCTACCCGCATGGCAAGGTGGTGCTGCCACCGGATCGTGCGGCCTAGGGACTGAGCGGCGGACCCGAGGGGAGGTCCGTTGTTTCTTGGAGGGAGGTACGTACGTCAGGTGCGGAGCCGCGCGACCGATCTGTTGGACAGGCTGAGGTCCTTCGAAATCGCCGATCGTCTCGGTGATCTCGAAGGTTCCGGCGCTGCATTGCTGGCCGAGTGGCAATCCTCGGGCGTGCGCTTTGCGTCATCGTCGGAGGCGATGGAGCGCCAGTACTATCGCGCCATCGTGGAGTTGTTCTCGTGCATCAGGCCGGCCGGACCGGCCGGGCCGATTCTGCACGAAGGCGGCATCTATCAGGGATGCTGGCTCGAGAGCACTGGCACCATCAACGCCGAACTGCTGTCTCGCTTCCTGCCCTCGGTCGCCGCCCGCACCTTCATGGCCTTTGCCGAGGCGCAGAGGGACGACGGCCTGCTGCCCTACAAGATCACGGCGGATGGTCCGGTGTTTGCCCAGATCCAGACGGTGACGCCGCTGGCACGTAGCGTCTGGACGCATCACCGGCTCAACGGCAGCGCGCCAGGCTGGCTGGAAACTCTCTATAACGCCATGCGCCGCAACGATGACTGGCTGGCACGCTGGCGAGATACCCGCGGCACCGGCGCGGTCGAGGCGTTCTGCTGCTACGATACCGGGCACGATCTGTCGCCGCGCTTCTGGCACATCCCCGATAGCCCCCTCGGCAATGATCCGACTGCGTACGACACCGCCAATCCGCTCCTGCCGTTGGTCGCACCGGACCTGACGGCGAGCGTTGCCTGCTCCAACACCTATCTGGCGCGCATGGCCGAGCTTCTCGGCGAGGATCCCGAAGCCTTGCGCGACAGGAGTTCACAGCTCGCGAAACGGCTGATGGAACTCTGCTACGATCCGGAGGACGGCTGTTTCTATGACAATGACCGGAACGGCGCATTCGTGCGGGTGCAGTCCGACGTGCTGCTGCGGGTTCTCGCCTGCGAGATCGGCGACGGCGAGTTCTTTGCCGACGCGCTCCGACGCTACCTGCTGAACACCCGGAAGTTCTTCGCCAAGTTTCCCTTCACGTCGATCGCTCTCGATGATCCACGCTACGATCCGGCCTTCGACTACAATTCCTGGGCCGGGCCGACCAACTTCCTGTCGCTGATCCGGGCCCCGCATGCCTTCGAGCACCATCATCGCCATGTCGAACTGAGCTGGGTGCTGCAACCGATCCTGCAGGCGCTCGCGAAGGCCGAGCGGTTTTCACAGACGCTGCATCCGTTCACGGGCCGCTGCGGCTTCACCGGGGCCTATTCGCCGGCCATCCTTTGCCTTCTCGATTTCGTCGAGCGGCTGTGCGGCATCCAGCCTCGACCCGACGGCACCCTTTGGTTCACCGGCCTGACGCCAGTCCAGCTCGAGCACAGAGACGTCCAGCATGAGACCGCCTACGGCAGGCGCATCGATGGCCACGACTTCGAACTGGTCAATACCGCCTCGGACACCATGGCCTACCGAGATGGCGAACGCCTCTGGCAGGCGCCGCGCGGTGTCCGCATCGTCACCGACCGTACCGGCGCCATAAAGGCCATGGTCGGTCTCGTCGCCCAGGATGTCGAGGGCACGCTCTCGACCCCCGCCGGCGACCTCGCCTTCCGCATCGCTGCCAATGAGGAGCAGTCCCTCGTCGAGGGCCGGCTGGAGAGCGTGCGCAAGCCTGGCCTGGTGCCACCAGGCCACTGAACCACAATCACCTCGTCCGGCTAGCGGGCGAGGACCTAGAGGGAGGACTACGAATGAGCTTTCTGACACGCAGACGCTTCCTGAGCGGTACCGCGACAGCCGCCGGATCCCTGGCTCTTGCCACTGCCATGGGCAATCGCGCCTTCGCCCAAAGCGCCGAGATCCGGCACTTCTGGTGGGGCAACCCGGAGCGCGACAAGCGCACCTTCGCCGTCATCGATATCTTCAACGGCAAGCATCCGGACATCACGGTGAGCGGGGAGACCCTCGGCTTTGCCGACTACTTCACCAAGCTCACGACGCAGATCGCCGGCGGCAACATGCCGGATGTGATCCAGCAGGGTTACGGTGTGCTGTTCGAATACATCAACAACGGCGCCGTGGTGCCGCTCGACGAGTTCGTCGGCAAGTCGCTCGACATCTCCAAGATGGACGCGAGCGCCATCGCCGCCGGTACCGTCAACGGCAAGTTCTACGCGCTCTCGATCGGCGCCAACTCGCATATGGCGATGTACAATACCCGCCTCTACGAAGCGGCAGGCATCAAGGTCGGCGAGAACTTCGACCCCTATGGCTGGACCTATGACGACGTCGCCCGCATCGGCAAGGCGATCAAGGATGCCACCGGCGTGCCGGGGACGGATGACAACACCGCCGACTACCAGAACTTCTCCGACTTCGTCGCGCAGAAGGGCGCCATGATGTTCACCGACGGCGAGTACACCGTCACCCCGGAGATCGTCGAGGAATACTGGTCGACCTGGGCCATGATCCGCGATGCCGGCGCAACTCCGGTGGGCGCAGAGTCGGCGGGACTCGCCGGCGTCTCCGACCTTGCCCAGTCAGGTGTCGTTACCGGCAAGTCTGCGACGTCCTATGCCTGGTCGAACCAGTTGGTCGGCACCCAGGCGCTGATGCAGGACAAGCTCGGCGCGGCCATGTACCCCAATACCGCTGCCATGGTTCCAGGCTCGATTGTCCAGCCGAGCCAGTTCGTCTGCCTCAGCCGCGATTCCAAGAATCCGGAAGCGGCGACGACCTACATGAGCGCCTTCGTCAACGATCTCGACATGACGCAGATCCTCGGTCTCGAGCGCGGCATTCCCAGCCAGTCCGAGGTCCGCGACGCGCTGGCGCCGAACCTGTCCGATGCCGAGAAGGTATCGGTCGAGTTCTTCGACAAGATCCAGGGAAAGACCGCCACCCTGCCCCCGCCGCCGCCCTCGGGCTCGAACGAGGTCGAGCAGACCTTCGAACGGCTCGCCGTCGCGGTCCTCCTCGGCGAGCGTTCCATTCCCGAGGTTGCCGCCGACTTCCTCGGCCAGGCCAAGGCGATCATCGCCCGCGCCTGACAACATCCCCCGGCCCCCCCCCCCCGGGGGGGCGG
>JAEYYP010000069.1 GCA_023428425.1 Pseudomonadota bacterium | reverse complement strand
CGCGTGCTGGACCTCGGCTTCGTCGGCGAGCCGGTGGAAGTCGACCGGACCCTGCTCGATACCCTCGCCCGTTCCGAGATGATCCCGGTGATCGCCCCCGTGGCCCCGGGCCGCGACGGCAACACCTACAACATCAACGCCGACACCTTCGCGGGCGCCATCGCCGGCTCGCTCGGCGCCAAGCGCCTGCTGTTCCTCACCGACGTCGATGGCGTGCTCGACGCCAACAAGGAACTCATCCCCGAGCTGACCATGCGTGACGCGAAGGCGCTGATCGCCGATGGCACCATTTCGGGCGGCATGATCCCCAAGGTGGAAACCTGCCTCGAGGCGCTGGAGAACGGCGTCGAGGGCGTCGTGATCCTCAACGGCAAGACCCCGCACGTGGTGCTGGTCGAGCTCTTCACCGCCCACGGCGCCGGCACGCTGATCGTGCGGTAGAGCCGGACCTGTCCAGCAGATGCAGCAAGGGCGGCCATGGCCACCCTTTTTCGTCTCCGACCCCTATCGCTGCACAAAGGGCAGTTCGGTACCCCACGCGCCGCGAGGGTGCTGGGCGGCTACCTTGGCAGGATCGGCCAGTGCCTGCCCCAGCGTGAACAGCACCAAGGCAGTGGCGATGAAGGTGGTGATGGAACTGCTCATGGTCGGCCTCCGGCAAATCGATTTGCCGGTGGTCGCACCGGTCCGGGGCGGCAATGTGGGCGCCACCGGGCCGGTTCATGGCATTTGAACAGCCTTCGAGATATCTGGTTTACCAGTGGTAAACCAGATATCTCAGCGTCCCTGCTGGCGCTTCTGCCACTCCACGTCCATCTCGGGTCGGATCTCGATGGTGGCGTAGCGGTTGATCGGGTCCGCTTCCACCAGCGCCCGCGCCTCGGCCATGTCGGCCGCCTCGATGATCAGCACCCCGCCGATATGCTCCTTCGTTTCCACGAAGGGGCCATCGGTAGCGGACACCACACCGTCGCGGCTCCGTATGCGCACGGCGCGATCCGGTGCGGCGAGCGCAAGCGCGGTCACGTAGTGACCGGACGCGATCAGCCGCGCGTCGTGGGCCTCGGCCTGCCGCTCCATCTCGGCAAGCTCCGCGGCCGGCAAGGCATCGATCTCCCGCTGGTCGAAATGCAGAAGGCACAGAAACCGCATCGGCTCGTCTCCATCGTTTCCCACCTGGTCGAACGGCGGGACGCTGGTTCGACATCAGAAGATGCTGATGTGGCGAACTATGCTTCAGCCGGCACCGGCGGGGCGGCCGAAGCCACCCTGCCGCCGCCGGCCGGCGGGCGTATCTTCAGGAACGGCACCAGCATGACCACAAGTCCGAAACTGACAATCTGGTAGACGATGGCCGGGCCGGCGGCGGCAACATAGGCCGCACGCGGCGATGCGCCATCGGCCATGGCGGCCCCGAGGATCGAGAAGAAGATCACCCCCACCAGTGCCAGCCCCAGGGCCCCGCCGATCTGCTGGAAGGCCTGCAGCGCTCCCGAGCCGGCGCCGGCATCGCGTGGCGGCACGCCGGCGAGAACCGACTGGAACAGGCCCGAGAAGCCCAATCCGAGGCCGAGGCCCGCCAGCAGCAAGGGCGCCAGGAACTGGAACTGGTCGAGCGTGTCGCCGAGGCCGCGAACCGTGAGGTCGAGCCAGCTGATGCCCACGACCAGCAGCGCGGCACCGACCGCAAGCCGCGCCTTGAGATAGCGTTGTCCCAGCCGGCCGATGAACAGCGACACCGTCAGCACGCCCACGGAGAACGGCGTATTCACCAAGCCCGACTGCAGCGGCGTGAAGCCATAGCCGTTCTGCACCAGCAGCGAGATGACCATGAACATGGCCGGAATGCCGGAGGCGAAGATGGTGGTGATCAGCAGCCCGAGCAGGTAGTTGCCGTTGGAGATGAGGCTGAAGTTCAGCAGTTGCGGTTCACCGCGGGCGGCGCGCCGTCGCTCCCACAGGACGAACAGCGCGGTGAAGGCGGCGGACAGCGCCATCATCCCCCAGATCCACCAGGGCCAGCCGAAATAGGCGCCCTCGACCAGCGGAAAAACCAGGGACACGGCGGCGATCACGAACAGGCCGATGCCGACATAGTCGTTCCGGAGATCGGGGTGGCCGGGAGTGCGCGGAATGAGGAACCAGCCCGCGACCACGGCAAGAATGCCGAACGGGATGTTGACGAGGAAGATCGGCCGCCAGTCGAGACCCCAGAGATCGGCCCCGATCAGCAGGCCGCCAACGATCGGTCCGGAGACGGCGGCAAGGCCGGCGCTCAGCCCGAACAGCGAGAAGGCCTGGCCCTTTTCCTCGGGCGGAAAGGTCACCTGCGCGATGGCGAGCACCTGCGGCGTCATGATGGCGCCGGCAAGGCCCTGCAACACCCGAGCGACGATCAGCCACTCGATCGACGGCGCCAGCCCGCAGAAACCGGAGGCGAGGGTGAACAGGCTGACCCCGATCAGGAACATCTTCGTGCGCCCAACCACGTCGCCAAGCCGGCCGAACGGCAGCAGGCCGAGCGCGAAGGCCAGCACGTAGGCGGCGATCACCCATTCGATCTCGCTCGGATCGGCCCCCAGATTGGCCTCGAGGCTCGGCAGCGCCACGTTGACGATGGTCACGTCGATCAGGTTCATGAAGCTCGCCAGCAGCAGCACGGCGAGGGCGATCCAGCGCCGCGGGTCGGCGTCGGCCTTGGAGGTGGGGACGTGGAAATGGCTGGTCATGGCATGGGC
>JAEYYP010000363.1 GCA_023428425.1 Pseudomonadota bacterium | reverse complement strand
CTCCCCCGCTTCGCGGTGGAGGACCACCGACGGACTCGGTGGATTAGCCGGAGCAGGTCGCGGCTATCGTCGAGACGTTGCCGGAAGCCGTTCACGGCCTGTCGGCGACAGTTGTCATCGCGCCGGTCGTCCTGACGGAGCCGGAGCCGGTGATCGAGACAGCGGCAATCGTCGAGACGTTGCCAGAGGCAGCTCCAGAGGTCGTTGCGGAGCCTGCCGACGCCCCCTCCACCGCCTTCGGCGGTCCCCCTCCCCCGCTTCGCGGTGGAGGACCATCGACGGGCTCGGTGGCCGAACCGGAGCCGGTCCCGGTGGGGCCGGTGGTCGCGTCTGCGGCGGCGTCAGCCGATGGCGCCGATGAAGCTGCCGAAGGCGGGAAGGTCGAGAGAACTGTCGATGGGACCGCCGACGCTGCCGGGAGCGTCAAGGCCGCGGACGACAAACCCGCCGGGTAGCGGGACCGACACCGGGTTCTCGGTCATGTTGTAGGCGCAGAGCAGCTTCTCGCCCGCCAGTTCGCGGCTGAACATCAGCACGCCATGGGGCGCGTCGAGCGTTGCGATGGTGCCCTTGACCAGGGCCGGATGCTGTTTGCGAAAGCTCAGCGTCGCCCGATAGTGGTGCAGGAGGCTGTCGTTCTGCTGCTCCTGGACGTCGGGCGCCTTGAGCAGATGGTCCGAGGGCACCGGCAGCCAGGCGCGCGCCGCGGTGGTGAAACCGCCCATCGGGGCATTAGCCTGCCAGACCATCGGCGTGCGGCAACCGTCGCGACCCTTGAACTCGGGCCAGAACTCGATGCCGTAGGGATCGACCAGATCCTCGTAGGACAGCTCGGCCTCGGTGAGGCCCAGTTCTTCGCCCTGGTAGAGGCAGACTGACCCGCGCATGGTGAGCAGCATCGTCGCCGTCAGCCGGGCGAAGGCCTCCTTGTCGGCGTGGGCGGCCCAGCGGCTCACATGGCGCACCACGTCGTGGTTCGAGAAGGCGAGGCAGATCCAGCCCTCTGGCGCATCCTTCTCGGTCAGGTCGATCGACTTGCGGAAGTGACCGGCATCGAAGGCCCCACCGAGGTAGTCGAACGTGTAGGCCATGTGCAGCTTGTCGGTGCCCGAGGTGTATTGGGCCATGACCTCGAGCTGGTGCTGGCTGTCGCCGATCTCGCCGACCGTGGTGCGGCCCGGATACTCGTCCATCAGGGCACGGAGCCGCTTCAGGAACTCGAGATTCTCCGGGCGGCTCTTGTCGTAGACATGCTCCTGGAAATTGTAGGGATTCACGGCCGGCGCGGTGGAGGCGTTGAAATCCTCCGGCCTGACCACCGGGTTCGACTCGAGGCCGAGCGAGCAGAAGTAGAAGTTGACGGTATCGAGCCGGAAGCCGTCGACGCCGCGCTCCAGCCAGAAGCGCATGTCGGACAACACCGCGTCCTGCACGGCGGGGTTGTGGAAGTTGAGGTCGGGCTGGGAGGCGAGGAAGTTGTGCAGGTAGTACTGCATGCGCCGGCTGTCCCAGGTCCAGGCCGAGCCGCCGAAGATCGACAGCCAGTTGTTGGGCGGCGTGCCATCGGGCTTGGGATCGGCCCAGACATACCAATCGTGCCGCTCGTTGGTGCGGCTCATGCGCGATTCCTGGAACCACGGGTGCCGGTCGGACGAGTGCGAGATCACCTGATCGATGATGCCCTTGAGGCCGAGCGCGTGCGCCTTCTCGATCAGCCGGTCAAAGTCGCCCAGCGAGCCGAACACCGGATCGACGTCGCGGTAGTTCGAGACGTCGTAGCCGAAATCCTTCATCGGCGAGGTGAAGAACGGGCTGAGCCAGATGGCATCGACGCCGAGGCGCGCCACGTAGTCCAGCCGCTCGGTGATGCCGACGAGATCGCCGACGCCATCGCCGTTGTGGTCCTGATAGGAGCGCGGGTAGATCTGGTAGATCACCGCGCCGCGCCACCAGTCCTTGTCGACAGGCGTGGTTGGCGTGGCTTCTGGCCGGGTCATCCCGAGTGTGGCGGCGGGCGGGACGAGGCTCATTGGCGGCTCCTGAGAGGCGAGGTGAGCTTGGGTGTGGCGCGGGCGCGGGTCGGAGTCAATCGGGGGATGCAGGGGGGCGTACGGGAACGCCGGGCCACCCCTCACCGCGTGTTGTGCAGCATGCCCTGGAAGGCGCGGTAGGTGCCCTTGGGCGTTCGCTTCTGGGTGGCGTAGTCGACTTCGACGATGCCGAAGCGGCTCTGGTAGCCTTCGGCCCATTCGTAGTTGTCGAGGAGGGACCAGGCGAAGAAGCCGCGCACGTCGGCGCCCTGCTTCTGGGCACGGACGACGGCCTGCAGGTGGTCGTCGTAGAACTTCACCCGGCGGGTGTCGTCGGTTTCGCTCATGCCGGTCTCGGTGATGTAGAGCGGGACCCTGGTGTATTCGCGGGAAACGCGGACCAGCAGGTCCTCGAGGCCCTGCGGGTAGATCTCCCAGCCGAGGTCGGACTTTTCGAGCGGTCCTTTCTCCTGGCCGATGCCGATGAGGGCGCGGGTGGGGTCGGCCTTGTAGAGGCCGCGCGTGTAGTAGTTGATGCCGAGCCAGTCGAGCGGACGGGATACGGTTTCCATGTCGCGCTCGTAGCCCTCGGGCAGGAACGGGGCGAGGATCGAAGTCAACTCCTCAGGGTACTGGCCCTTGAAGACGCCGCCGAGATACCAGCGATTGAAGATGGCGTCGCCGAGGCTGGCGGCTGCCACATCCTCGGGCTTGTCGGTCAGGGGCTCGGATTTCTCGAGGTTGAGGACGATACCGAGGTTCCTGGCTCCTTCCGAGCGCAAGGCATCGATGGCGGTGCCGTGGGCGAAGAGCACGTGATGCATGGCGCGGGCGGCGGCGCGGGCATCGCGATAGCCGGGGGCGTGGACCCCGAGGAAATGGCTCAACCAGGCGACGCACCACGGCTCATTGATGGTGGCGGTGGCGTGGAGGCGGTCGCCGTAGTGGCGGGCGACGAGCGCGGCATAGTCGGCGAACCAGTTGGCGATATCGCGATTCATCCAGCCGCCCTTGTCCTGCAGCGCGCTCGGCAGGTCCCAGTGGTAGAGGGTAGCGTAGGGTTTCAGGCCGCGTTCGAGCATGCCGTCGATCAGGCGATCGTAAAAATCGATGCCGGGCTGGTTGATCTCGCCGGTGCCATTGGGGATGAGGCGCGGCCAGCTCAGCGAGAAGCGGTAGGCGTCGAAGCCGCCGTCGCGGATGAGGTCGAGGTCCTCGGGCCAGCGGTTGTAGTGATCGGTAGCGGTGGTGCCATCATCGGCGCCTTTCACGTTGCCGGGAGTCTTCGCGAACGTATCCCAGATGGCCGAGCCGCGGCCGTCGGTCTGGCCACCCTCGATCTGGTAGGCGGCGGTGGCGGTGCCGAAGGTGAAATTCGGGCCGAGATCGTGGCGGGACGTGGTGAACATGGAGGCGCTCCTCGCGTGGCGTGTTGACGCGCATGTGGTCGGTTCAGGAGGGCGATTCTCGACGCTCCCGGCTTATGCAATCGATTTCATACACAGGTGACAGGGGGATGTCACGCCGACGGGATCAGCCGGCGAACCCGCTCCAGCGCAGGTAGATGCGTTCGGGATCACCCTCGTCGAGGCCGGCGAACTGGCCGGTGTAGACGAAGCCGAGTTGCGGCAGCAGCGCGCGCATCGGGGCGTTCGACTCGTTGGTCGAGGTCCAGAGCTTCTGGTCGGGCGGCACGAGGCCCATGCAGTGCTGCATGAGGGCGCGACCGATGCCCTGGCGGCGGATCGCGGGCGAGACGACCAGCATTTCGATGAAGGGCGAGCGGAAGAACGTGCGGGTGAAGGCGGTGTAGCCGGCGGCGGCCCCATCCTGCCAGCACACATGGCACTGGCTGGCCTCCACCCATTCGGCGATCGCCTCCTGTCGCTCGCGGCCGGCCGGGGCGATGCCGATGACGGCGTCGATCTCCGCGGGGGTCGCGAGCCTGATCTGCCGCATCAGGGTTTCAGCGCCGGGACGGTAGCGATGAGCTTTCTGGCGATGGCGCGGAAGGCCTGGGCCTCGGGACCGTCGGGGTTGGTGGCGACCACGGGTTTGCCGGCGTCGGAAGTCTCGCGGATGGCCATCACCAGCGGGATTTCGCCGAGGAAGGGGATGTCGAAGGTGTCGGCCGCCTGCCGGGCACCGCCGTGGCCGAAGATGTCGTAGCGCGTGCCGGTATCGGGGGCGACGAAGTAGCTCATGTTCTCGACGAGGCCGAGGATGGGCACCTCGGTGCGCAGCAGCATGTCCATCGCCTTCTTCGCATCGATCAGGGCGAGATCCTGCGGGGTGGAGACGATGACGGCGCCGAGGAGTGGAACTTGCTGGACGAGCGAAATCTGGATGTCGCCGGTGCCGGGTGGCAGGTCGACGACGAGAACGTCGAGGTCGCCCCAGTCGCTTTCGCGCAGCAACTGGCGGAGGGCGGAGGTGGCCATGGGGCCGCGCCAGACAACCGCCTGGTTGGCGGTGAGCATCGAGCCGATGGACATGGCCTTGAGGCCGTAGGCCTGGTGCGGGGCGAAGATGCCGTCGTCGCGGACGGCGGGCTTGCCCTCGAGGCCGAGCAGTTTCGGGATCGAGGGACCGTAAAGGTCGGCGTCGAGGATGCCGGTGCGGAGGCCTTCGGCGGCGAAGCTGAGCGCGAGGTTGACCGCGACGGTGGACTTGCCGACGCCGCCCTTGCCGGAACCCACGGCGACGATGTGGCGGATGCCAGGGACGGCTTCGCGCGGTGCGGGACCGGGGCGGCCCTGCGCCTTGGCCTGACCGGTGGCGGCCTGGTTGCGGTCGGAAGTGAGCGAGACCATGACCTTGCGGCCTTCGGCGACCTTCTCGGCGGCGGCCTGTGCCGCGACGCGGGCGGGGCCGAACGCGGCCTCCATGCCGGGGGCGACGGAGATGGCGAAGGCGACGGCGCCCGTGGTGACGATGATTTCGCTCAGGCCACCGTAACCGGCGAGGCTGCCGCCGCCGGGGATTTCTACGGAGGCGAGGGCGTGGCGGACTGCGGTGGCGATGGTTTCATTGGCCATATGGGCTGTCCCTTGCGAGGCTGAACGCCCCCTCCACCACCCTCCGGGCGGTCCCCCTCCCCCGCTATCGCGGTGGAGGAGCAAGGCGCCCTCGGTGTTCTATCTCAAGAAGGGGAAGAAACCCCTCATCCGCCCTGCGGGCACCTTCTCCCACAAGGGGAGAAGGCGAAGGAGCCGATAGCTCCGAAGTGGTCAGCCGATCAGAGAATGCTCTGGCCGGTGCCCTTCCAGTCCTTGACGAAGGCGTCGAGGCCCGACTTGGTCAGCGGGTGATCGGCGAGCTTGTAGATGACGGCCGGCGGGATGGTGGCGACGTCGGCGCCGGCGAGGGCAGCTTCGGTCACGTGGTTGGCCGAGCGGATGGAGGCGGCGAGGATTTCGGTCGAGAAGGCGTAGTTGTCGTAGATCTGGCGGATGTCGCGGATCAGCTGCATGCCTTCGAGATTGATGTCATCGAGGCGGCCGATGAAGGGCGAGATGTAGGTCGCGCCAACCTTTGCCGCGAGCAGCGCCTGGTTGGGCGAGAAGCAGAGCGTGACGTTGGTCTTGGTGCCTTCGGAGGTCAGCACCTTGCAGGCCTTGAGGCCATCGACCGTCAGCGGCAGCTTGACCACGACGTTGTCGGCGATCTTCCGCAGGACGTCGGCTTCCTTGATCATGGTGTCGAATTCGGTCGAGGCAACCTCGGCGGAAACCGGGCCCGGAACGATGCCGCAGATCTCCTTGATGACTTCCTTGAAGTCGCGGCCGGATTTCGCGATCAGCGAGGGATTGGTGGTGATGCCATCGAGAAGGCCAGTGTCCTGGAGCTTCTTGATGTCCTCGATCTCGGCGGTATCAGCGAAGAACTTCATGGTCCCCTCCTGAGGGATTCTCGTGCTTCTAACCTAAGCCGTTTCCGGCCCGGTGCAAGGTTCAGCGAATGGCGGCGAGCAGCTTGTCGGCGAGTTCGCCGACGCGATCCTCGGGGATGCCAGCCACGTTGATGCGGCTGTCGTTGATCATGTAGATCGCATCGTCGAGCTTCAGTTTCGTGACGACATCCTCGGGCAGGCCGAGGAGCGAGAACATGCCGGAATGCTCGGCGATGAAGTCGAAATCCTTGGAGTTCGAGCGCTGGCGGATGGCGTCGGCGAGCTTGACGCGCAGGCGCTTCATGCGCTCGCGCATCTCGGTGAGCTCGGCCTCCCACTCGGCGCGCAGCTCCTTGTCCTCGAGGATGACGCGGACGATCTCGGCGCCGTGGTCGGGGGTCTGGCTGATGGTGCCGCGGATGATGTTCTGCATCTGCGACGACACCACATCGGCCGTCTCGCTGTCGGCCGCGATGGCGATGGCGACGCCGGCACGCTCGCGATAGAGGCCGAAGTTCTTGGAAGCCGAGAAGGCGATGAGGCTCTCGGGCACCGAGGACGCCACCTTGCGCACGCCGTAGGCGTCGGCCTCGATGCCGTCGCCGAAACCGAGATAGGCGAGGTCGACCAGCGGGAAGGCGCCGGTGCGCTTCAGGCTCTCGACCACAACATCCCACTGGGCGTTGGTGAGGTTGGCGCCGGTCGGGTTGTGGCAGCAGCCGTGCAGCAGGACGATGTCGTTGCTATCAAGCCCGTCGAGCACCTTCATCATCGCGTCGAAATCGACGGCGCGGGTCTTCGGATCGAAGTACGGATAGTAGTTGACCTGAAGGCCCGCATTTTCGGCGAGCGGAATGTGGTTGGGCCAGGTCGGGTCGGAGATGAAGATGCGGCCGCCGGGACGGGCGCGGCCGAGCACCTGCAGCAGGATCATCAGCGCGCCGGTGCCGCCGGCGCCGTTGACGGTGCGGATGCGCGACTTGTCGACGACACCACCCAGCGCCAGATCGACAATGGCGGAGCTGAACTCCTTGTTGCCGACGACGCCCTTGTAGGTCTTGGTCTTCGCGCTATCGAGGATGCGCTGCTCGGCCTTCGTCACCGAGGTCATGATCGGCGTATTGTTGCCCGGGTCTTTATAGACGCCCACGCCGAGGTCGATCTTGCCGGGGCGGGGATCGGCGGCGTACTCGGCCATGAGCACGAAAATCTTGTCGAGCGTGGCCTTCTTGAGCGTCTCAAACATTTCTGCGGGTTCCGGGAGGTAAAGGCGGGGGAGTTATAGGTGAGGCAGGGCGAATTGCAACGGGGCGGAAGGTCGAGGCGCCGAGGTCGCCGGGGTCCTCCACCACGCTAGCGGGGGAGGGGGCCCGCCGAAGGCCGTGGAGGGGGCCG
>JAEYYP010000404.1 GCA_023428425.1 Pseudomonadota bacterium | reverse complement strand
GGCGCAGGCCCTGCAGGTCAATCCGCTCTTCTTCGTCGGCATCATCCTCGCCGTCGCCCTGGCCTGGGCCTTCAAGAACACCAAATGGGGCCTCATTGTCCGCATGACGGGTGACAGCGCCGCCTCGGCCCGGGCGATGGGCGTCTCGGTCGACCTGGTGCGCTTCCTCGCCACGGCAGCGGGCGGCTTCCTCGCCGGCATCGGCGGGGCGTTCCTGTCGCTCTACTATCCGGGTATCTGGAACCAGGGGCTCTCATCCGGTCAGGGCCTGATGGCCGTGGCGCTGGTGATCTTCGCCCGCTGGGACCCGATCCGCGCCATCTTCGCGGCGCTGTTCTTCGGCGCTGCCGGTGCGATCGGCCCATCGTTGCAGGCGGTGGGCATCACCCAGGGCTACTACTTCTTCAACGCCGCCCCCTACATCCTGACGCTGGTCATCATGATCATCTCGGCCGGCTCCAAGGCCTCGGCCCGCGATGTGCCCGGCGAACTGTCGATAACCAAGTGAGGCTCCCATGACACTTCCCTCAACCGGATTGTCCGACGAGCGCATTATCGAGGCCATGGTTCCCGCGGGGATAACTGTCGCCTCCACGCCCTATCCCTGGCCCTTCGATGGAGACCTCAGGGCCGACAACACGGTGCTGATCGTCATCGACATGCAGACCGACTTCTGCGGGCGCGGCGGTTATGTCGATTCAATGGGTTACGACATCTCGCTGACCCGCGCGCCGATCGAGCCGCTGAAGCGGCTGATGGCGACGTTCCGCGCCAAGGGCTTCCCGATTATCCATACGCGCGAAGGACATAAGCCCGACCTCAGCGACCTGCCGGCCAACAAGCGCTGGCGTTCGCAGCGGATCGGTGCCGGTATCGGCGACCAGGGGCCGCAGGGCCGCATCCTCGTCCGCGGCGAGCCGGGCTGGGAGATCATCCCCGAGCTGGCGCCTGAGCCCGGCGAGGCCATCATCGACAAGCCGGGGAAGGGGAGCTTCGCCTCGACCGACCTGGAATTGATCCTGCGGCTCAAGGGGATACGCAACATCGTGCTCACCGGCATCACCACCGATGTGTGCGTGCACACGACCATGCGGGAGGCGAACGACCGCGGCTTCGAGTGCCTGCTGCTCGAGGATTGCTGCGCGGCGACGAAGGCCGAGAACCACCTCGCGGCCATCGACATGATCAAGATGCAGGGCGGCGTGTTCGGCGCAGTGTCGAAAAGTGACCACCTGATTGCCGTGATGATGAACGGGGAATGAAGCGAAGATGAACGACATTTCCGCCGGCAAGGGGCGCGCCCCGTCGCTGCAAGCCATCGGCATGACGAAGATTTTCGGGCCGCTCCGGGCGCTCGACGACGTCTCGATCAATGTTGACGCCGGTTCGTTTCACGCCTTGCTCGGCGAGAATGGGGCAGGCAAGTCGACGCTGGTGAAATGTATCATGGGCTTCTACAGCGGGGATAAGGGCCAGGTGCTGCTCGACGGGCAGGAGGTATCGATCAAGTCCCCGCGCGATGCCCGCGCCCATGGCATCGGCATGGTCTACCAGCACTTCACGCTGGTCCCGTCGCTGACGGCCGCCGAGAACCTGGTGATCTCGCGCGCCGATGCGCCCGATGTGATCGATTGGCGCAAGGAGAAGAAGGCGCTCGCCGCCTTCATGGAGACGATGCCGTTCCGCGTGCCGCTCGACGCGCAGGTGTCGTCGCTCTCGGCGGGCGAGAAGCAGAAGCTTGAAATCCTGAAGCTGCTCTATCTCGACCAGCGCTTCATGATCCTCGACGAGCCCACCTCGGTGCTGACGCCCGGCGAAGCCGACGAAATGCTCGGGCTGCTGGGCGGCATGGCGGCGCGCAAGGAGATCACCGTGCTGATGATCTCGCACAAGTTCCGTGAGGTGAAGGCGTTCTGCGACCACTTCACCGTGCTGCGCCGCGGCCGCTTTACCGGCTCGGGCGACGCCAAGGCGGTGAGCGTCGCCGACATGAGCGCCATGATGATCGGCGACACTGCCATTCGCGAGCGTGCCGCCCGCAAGAGCGCAGGTGAAGGCCGCGACGTGCTCGAACTGGCCGGCGTCTTCGCCGAGGACAACGAGGGCGCAGCAGTGGTGAACTCGCTGAACCTCAAGGTCAAGGCAGGCGAGATCGTCGGCATCGCCGGCGTGTCGGGCAACGGCCAGTCGGCGCTGGTCGAGGTGCTGAGCGGGCAGCGTCCCCTGGCCGATGGCGGCATCTTCATTCGCGGCGACCGCTTCGAGCCCAAGCGCGGCGCCTTCGACAAGTACAAGGTTTTCGGCCTGCCCGAGGAGCCGCTCAAGAACGCGACGGTGCCGCGCATGAGCGTCGCCGAGAACATCGCCTTCCGCTCGTTCGACAAGCCGCCGGTGGCGAAGCTCGGCTGGTGGATGTCGCCCGGCCCGATGAAGGCCAAGGCGCGCGACTTGATCGCCAGGTACCGGGTGAAGACCCAGGGGCCGGACGCGCCGATCGAGACGTTGTCAGGCGGCAACGTGCAGCGCGCGGTGCTGGCGCGCGAGCTTTCCGGCGATGTCGATGTGCTGATCGTCGCCAATCCCTGCTTCGGGCTCGATTTCGCCTCGGTGTCGGAAATCCGCTCGCAGATCATGGAGCAGCGCAACAAGGGCGCCGCCGTGCTGCTGGTGAGCGAAGACCTCGACGAAATCCTCGAACTCGCCGACCGGGTCGCGGTGATGTCGGGCGGCACCATCAACTACGTGTCGAAGATCGAGGACACGGACCGCAACACCATCGGCCAGCACATGGCGGGGCATTGATGAGTATCGTTCGGACCTCGGCGGATACCCCCCTCCTAGCTACGCTAAGCCGCTTCGCGGCCAGCTTCGCTACCTCCCCCACAAGGGGGGCGGTGAGGCGCCTCGCTTCGACCGACGGGTCACTGACGCCCACCGCCCCCCTTGTGGGGGAGGTAGCGGAGCTAGGACCGCAGGTCCGTAGCGTAGCTGGGAGGGGGGTATGCGTCGACTTCGACGCTACCCACCCCGCCATCCAAATCCCCCACCGCGGTTCGTTCGTGGTGCCCACGCCATGATCGACATCCCCGCAAAGCCCTATCCATACCCCCTCGACCCGGCACATACGGCGCTGGTGGTCATCGACATGCAGCGCGACTTCATCGAGAAGGGCGGCTTCGGTGACAGCCTGGGCAACGACGTGGCGCGGCTCGAGGCCATCATCCCCACGACGGCGTCGCTCATCGCCCTGTTCCGCGAGCGGGGCTGGCTGGTGGTCCACACCCGCGAGGCGCACAAGCCCGACCTTTCCGACTGCCCGCCGAGCAAGATCCGCCGGGGCAACCCGAGCCTCCATATCGGCGAGCCGGGGGCGATGGGCCGTCTGCTCGTCGCCGGGGAGCCGGGCAACCAGATCGTCGACGCTCTGGCCCCGATCGACGGGGAGATCGTCATCGACAAGCCCGGCAAGGGCATGTTCTGGGCCACCGGCATCCACGAGCGGCTGCAGGGACTTGGGATCACCCATCTGGTCTTTGCCGGGGTGACGACCGAGGTGTGCGTGCAGACCTCGATGCGCGAGGCGAACGATCGCGGCTATGAGTGCCTGCTGATCGAGGATGCGACCGAAAGCTATTTCCCCGAGTTCAAGGCCGCGACCGTCGCCATGATCGCCGCGCAGGGCGGTATCGTCGGCTGGGTGACGCCCCTCGCCCAACTTGCCGCGGCCGTGGAGAAGACCTGATGAGCGAGCAAGGCCGCTGGGCCGGACGCAGCCCGGACAAGGACGTCATCCGCAACGAGATCTGGCACAGCCTCGAGTTCACCGGCACTGCCGTCGGTCCGACTTGGAGCATGATCCCCAACTTCGTCGGCGCCGACACCGCGGCGTGGCACCTGGCGCAGACCGAGGAATGGGCGCGGGCAAAGACCATCAAGACCAACCCGGATGCGCCGCAGATCCCCATCCGTCTCCGCGCGCTCTATCAGGGGAAGCTGGTCTTCGCGCCGGTGCCCTACCTCACCGCGGACTTTCCCTACCTGCGGCTCGACCCGGAGAAGCTGAAGAAGAAGGGCATCAGCTTCGAACTCGCGGCCACCGCGCAGGGCTTCGTCGAGCACGGCGACCGCATCGAGTTCGACCAGGTGGCGCCGCTCGATTTCTGCGTCTGCGGCTCGGTGGCGGTGACCCGGGCCGGCGGCCGTACCGGCAAGGGCGCGGGCTTCGCCGACCTCGAGACGGCGATCTTCCGCGAGCTCGGCATCGTGACGGCCGAAACGCCGATGGCGACCACCGTGCATTCGAGCCAACTGGTCGAGGATTCCCGCGTGCCGATGCAATCCCACGACTCGCCACTCGATTTCGTCGCCACCGAGAAGGAGCTGATCCGCACCGGCAACAAGGGGGCGCGCCCGATGGGAGTCGATTGGGACAAGGTGCGGCCCGACCAGTTCGAGACCATCCCGTTCCTCACCCGCCTGCGCGATCAGATGCTGGCCCGCCGGCGGTCCGCCTGATGGAGATCGACAAGCCCGAGGTGCTGGCCGAAGTCGAGGCCGTGTTCGCCCGCTACGAGGCGGCGCTCGTCGGCAACGACGTCGCGGTGCTCGACGAACTGTTCTGCGCCGCGCCAACCACCATCCGCTACGGCATGGGCGAGAACCTCTACGGCATCGACGCCATCCGCGCGTACCGGCTGTCGCGCCCCTCGGCCGGGCTGGAGCGGCAACTGAGTGGCACCGTCATCACCACCTATGGCGATGACTTCGCTACCGCCTCGACGCTATTCTATCGCGACTCGGCCCCCGGCAGGGTCGGCCGGCAGATGCAGACCTGGGTCCGCATGCCAGCGGGCTGGCGGGTTGTCGCGGCGCATGTGAGTATCATCGACGAGCCAGCATAGACTGGCAGGGAGCAGGCAGTGCTGAAGCGAACCTCCGCCGAGGAAATCCGGCGCAGTCTCGCCGAGCGGATCATCTCGGGTTCACTGGCACCGGGCCTGGCGCTCGACGAGACCATGCTCGCGGCCGAGTTCGGTGTCTCGCGCACGCCAGTCCGCGAGGCGCTGCGCCTGCTGGCCGCCTCCGGCCTGGTCGACCAGCGACCGCATGCCAAGGCGCTGGTGGCAAAGCCCGACGAGCAGGAACTGGCCGGCATGTTCGAGGTGATGGGCTACCTCGAAGCCCTCTGCGCCGGCCTCGCCGCCATCGCCATGACGCGGGCCGAGCGGGAAGCGCTCGACGCACTCCACGTGAAGATGTCGGGCATGGTGCGCGACGGCGACGCGGCCGGTTATGCCGAAGCGAACGACGTGTTTCACACCGTGATCTACGATGGCGCGCACAATGGCTACCTGGCCGAGATCACCCGCTCGACGCGCCAGCGCCTGCAGCCCTTCCGCCGCGCCCAGTTCGGGCAACTTGGCCGCCTGCTGAAGTCGCATGCCGAGCACGAGCTGATCGTCGAGGCGATCCTGCGCGGCGAACGCGACGCCGCGGAGCAGGCCATGCGCAGCCACATCTCGCTGGTGGGCGACGCGGTGCAGCGGATGGGCCGCCGGTAGGCCGGCGTTCCGGCCCAGCCTACCGCCCCAGAAACCCCCGCCAGCCGCCATAGCGCGAAATATCCTCGGCGCCCTGGACGGCCACCGCCTCGACCAGGAAGCCCTTGACGCTGGAGCCATCCGAGAGGCTCAGCGTGCCGATGCCGAGCGGCGCGGGGATCTTGCTGACGAACGATCCGAACCCGGCAGCATCGAGCGACCAGACTTCGACCGCGATTGCAGCCGAACCGCCGCGCAGCAGGCCCGGCTTTGGCGGCGTGGTATTGGGCAGGGCGTAGAGCGTGTAGTCCGGCGTGGTGGTGCCAGCGCGGACGAAGGTGCCACCCAGCCCCAGCAGTTCGTGGTTGAGCGGCAGGCCGCTGAGGTGAGCCCCGACCACGGCGATCTCGATGCGGTCCGAGGCGCGCACCGGCCCCGTCGCGGGGCGTCCCTCGACCGCCGCGGCGATGCTGGCGAGGTAGCCGTCGGCGCCCGCCTTGCCGATGAAGGTGAGGCTCGAGGGCAGGCCATCGCCGCGCATCCCCGACGGCACGGCGATCGCCGCCATGTCGAGCAGGTTGACGAAGTTGGTGTAGCTGCCGAGGTTGGAGTTGAGCGTGATCGGGTCGGCCTCGAGCTCGGCCACCGTGTAGGCGCGCGGCACGGTCGGCACCGCCAGCGCGTCGACAGTGTTGAGGATGGGCGCCGTGGCGCGTCTCAGGTCGGCGAGCCGGTACGTCGCTTCGAATGCCGCGACCGCCGTCAGCCCCTTGGCGCCGCCGATGATCTTGAGCGTGGTGGGGTGAAACGCTTCCGGCGTCGTCTCGATCAGCGGCTTGGTGGCGGCGTAGCGCTCCGCGACCCACGGACCTTCGTAGAGCAACCGGGCCACGGCATGCAGCGGCTCGAAATCGAGCTCGACGATGGTGGCGCCGAGTGCGCTCAGTCGCGCGATGTCGAAAGCGAATGCAGCTTCCGCATGGGCATCGCCGAAGAACTTCCGCTGCTCCGGCTTCGGTACACCGATCCGGAACGTTGGCGGTGGCGCCACAGGTAGCGGCGCCGGCAGCTGGCGCGAGTAGGCGTCGCTTGCATCGTATGCCGCTGCGGCGGCCGTTACCTCGACCGCCATCGCGACATCGCGGGCGAACACCGAGATCGTATCGAGGGTGCGGCAGGCCGGCACCATGCCTGCCGAGCTCAACAGACCCAGCGACGGCTTGAGCCCGACGATCCCGTTCATGCCCGCCGGAATGCGCCCCGACCCAGCCGTATCGGTGCCGAGCGCGAAATCGACGATGCCCGCTGCCACCGCCACAGCCGAGCCGGAACTGGAGCCGCCGGGGATGAGGTCGGCACGCAAGGCGTTACGCGGCACGCCATAGGGCGAACGCACGCCGACCAGCCCGGTGGCGAACTGGTCGAGGTTGGTCTTGCCGATGACGATGGCGCCTGCGTCCTCGAGCCGCTTCACGACGAACGCCGAGCCGGCCGGGCGATAGGCGAAGGCGGGGCAGGCCGCGGTGGTGTCGAGCCCTGCCGCATCGATATTGTCCTTCACCGCGAACACCAGCCCGTAGAGCGGCTTGCCTGCTGGACCGGCCGCTTCGAGCGCCGCCGCCTCGGCGAGCGCTGCTGCCTCGGGCTTCACGCTGATGAACAGCGCCGGGTCCGCGTAGTCGGCCAGCGCCCGATAGGCGCGACGGAGGTTGTCTGAAGGAGAGGCGGGGTTAGCGACGGGCATGCATCTGAACTCGATTTCACCACAGGCTCAAGATGCACATTTTTGCGGCGTTCACTACCCCATTGTGTACATCTGGGCAGATGATGGTGATGCCGTCCCATCGGGCATCGCGTCGTGCTATGTGGCTAGCCGGTCGGTCGCTGCGGCGGCAGCACGGGAATCCAGGCGTTCGGGAAGAAGCCGCGCGCATCGACAGGCCAGCTCGCACCGTCCGGCAGTCGAGGCTTGTTGCCCTCGCAGCTCCAGGTACCGTTCGGGGCCAGGAGGCGGGTGACCCCCGGGTTGCGCAGGCAGTATTCCACCATCTCCTGAGCAGTCGGCGTCATCGCGCAGACCGGCCAGTCGAACGAGGCGCAGGCGTAGACGATGCCCTCCACGCAGCGCCAACTGACCCGGTCGGGCGCCGAGCCCATCGGCACGCGCAGCGCCTCGGCGATCTCGGCGGTAAACCGGGGGCCGGTGTAGCGATTGTCGACATAGTCGACGGTCTTCACGGCGCCGCAGTAGGCGAAGGGATCGGGGTAGCCTGTGCTTGCAGGCGTTGCTGCCGGCGTGGCCGGGCCGGGTGTCGGCTGCATCGGCAGGCCCGGCATCTCGGCGCCGGGCGAGGCAAGCTCCGGCCAGACATTGGCCTCGAGCCTCTCTGCCTCAGTGACGGCCGGCTGCACGGCTTCGGGGAGCGACACCGCCGCAGTTTCCGTGGCATCGGTGATTTCGGCCGCCGACTGGGCCACCGGCGCAGGCGCGCGATCGACCATCATGTAGGCCACTGCGAGCGCCAGCACGATCAGCACCAGGCCATTGGCCGCCGCGATCCAGATGAACATGTTCCGGCGCGGTGCCGGCTCGTCGTCATCGAAGTCCCGGTCGCGATCGCTGCCGCGGCCCCGGTGGCGCTCACGATAGTCGCGATCGGAATCCCGGTTCCGCTCCTCACGCGGCAGGCGTTCAGTCCGTTCGACCCGCTCGGACCGGCTCGCCGGCCGCTCGAACAGCGATCGCAGGGGACGGAGGTCGGGCGACACCTCGCGGTCGAACACCGAACGACGACCGGCCGGCGCGTCGGGCCAGATGGTTTCGGACGCCCGGCGGCGCTTCTCGGGCTCCGCTTCCTGCTGCGGAACCACATCCTCGAGCGTCAGGGGAATCTCGCGACTTGGCCTGAGCGGTGCCTCTGCGCGTGGCACCGTCAGCGGGTCCATCTTCAGGGCTGCTTCCCGCGCCAGAGCTTCCTCGCGTGCGCTGGCCTCCTCGCGCGCCCTGGCCCCGATCTCCTCGCGCCTCGGCCGCTCGGACCGCTCATGACGCTCCTGCCGGTCTCGGGGCTGGCGGTCCTCGCGTTCCGACCATTCCGGCGGCTCATCGACATCCGACAAATCGCGCCGCTCCGGCCTGTCACCGCCATCGCGCGCCAGCTCGCGACGGCGGCGCCGCGCGGCACGGCGGCGGCGGAGCTCCAGCTCACCGGCAAGGAAGGCGAGCAGCGCCCCGGCAGTGCTCGCAACGCCGGGCACCAGCAGTTCCATACGGAAGAAATCCGGATCGACGACTCCGAAACCCAGCCAGGAGAGGCCTGCGAAGCCGAGCAGGAGGGCGCCAGGGCCGGGAGCCACGAAAGCTAGGAGGCCGCCGAGCACCGCGGCGCACATCGGAGCATACCAGACGACATTGCCCAGCAGCTGCTGCCCGGCGGTGGGCCCCCAGAGCTTGAGGAATTCCGTCAACAGGTCGACGCCGAGTCCGGTCGGGGCGAGCAGGGCGAACAGTCCCGCAACCAGCCCGCACAACAGCGCCGCAACTCTCACCACCCGCACTCCATCACTCAAGCGTACCCCGCCGTACGCACGTGTCCCGCCGGCCCACATAGCATGACATCATGGCAGCGCCAGTCCTCAAATGCGGCCGAGGCAGCCCTGATTGACAGCAAACTGGGTGATGTCCGCGGACGTGCGTGCAGCCGTTACCACACTCGACTGTTGCGCCGCCGCCACGGCGCCGAGCTTTCGTGCCGCATTTTGCCTGGCGATCCCGGTCCGGGCTCGACGCAGGCTGGAAAAACAACGTGAAATCAGTGACTTGAAGTATAAATCGCGTATGTATCGTCGCTACTGTGGATCGGCAGAAATACTTGCCTCGGACACTCCGGCCCCCTCGACATTGTGGCAGAATCCCGCCATTTTGAAGCAAATTAACCATGATTGCGATTCTTGAAGCCGATCTGGGGGAAGCATGAAGTCGAATCGGATCCTGCTGGCGGTGCCGTTCCTGCTGGGCACCACCGCGCTGGCGCACGCCGCGGACCCCGCGCAGACGGTGTATCCGGTCGATGACTCCCACAGCTTCTTCTCGTTGTCCGGCACTGTCGGTGGCGTGGTCATGGACCTGCCCGATGGTGGTGGCCTGTTCATGGGAGAAGGCGCCGACGATGCCAACGACCTGCTGTTCGGCGGTACCGTCGGCGTGAGCGCGGCAGTCGGCACCGGTCCGGTGCTCGGCGGCCTGCAGGGCTTCATCGGCCTCAACCTTTTCGGCACCTACGCCTATGCGGACGTCAACAAGACCAGCGCCTTCACCGGCCCGGGCGTCGTCGTCATGCAGGGTGGGGCGGGGCCGTTCTCGTCATTGATCACGATTGCGACGAGTAGCGGTGCCACCAGCGCCTTCGCTGATATCACCTCGACGCACACCAATCCCGATGGAGGTGGCGAGGCGGTGGCCGTGAATGCTTTCACGAATCCTGGTCCTGGGGCAGAGGACGCGCCTTATAC
>JAEYYP010000375.1 GCA_023428425.1 Pseudomonadota bacterium | reverse complement strand
CGCAGGCGGTCGCCACCTCGACCTCGGTGGTGCAGACCGCGCTGGTGATCGGCCCCGCGCTCGGTGGCGTGCTCTACGGCTTCGGCGACATCGTGCCGTTCGCGGCGGCGGCTGCCGCCTTCCTCGGGGCCAGCTACAACGTCGTCCGGATCGCTCCCCCCGCGAAGATGCCGCCCCGAGCCCCGGTGACCTTCGAGTCGGTGTTGGCCGGTGTCGCCTTCATCTGGTCGAAGCCCGTGATGCTTGGGTCCATCTCGCTCGACATGTTCGCGGTGCTGCTCGGTGGCGCCACGGCGCTGCTGCCCATCTACGCGCGCGATATCCTCGATGCCGGGCCATGGGCCCTCGGCCTGCTGCGCACCGCCCCCGCCATGGGTGCCGTCGCGATGTCGCTGCTGCTGGCGCGCTTTCCGCTGACCCACAAGGTCGGGCTGAAGATGCTCTGGGCCGTCGGCATCTTCGGGGTGGCGACAATCGTTTTCGCCTACTCGACCACCATCTGGCTGTCGGTGCTGATGCTGCTGATCCTTGGTGCCGCAGATACGGTGAGCGTCGTGGTGCGCTCTTCGCTGGTGCAGCTCATGACCCCCGACCACATGCGCGGCCGGGTGAACGCGGTGAATTCGCTGTTCATCGGCACGTCCAACCAGCTCGGCGAGTTCCGGGCCGGCATCTCGGCCGGCCTGATCAGCCCGGTGATGGCCGTTGCCGTCGGCGGCATCGGCACCATCGCCGTCGTGCTGGCCTGGTCGCGGCTGTTCCCGGCGCTGCGCAAGGTCGACACGCTCGCCGGGTAAGCGCTAGCCGAGGACCTTCTTCAGCCACGCCACCTGGGCGCGATCCTGGAAGACGCCGCCGCCTTCATGGTTGTTGAAGGCGTAGACCTCGATCTGCTTGTCGCCGGCCCAGGCGTTGTAAGATGCGTAGACCGTCGAAGGCGGACAGACATCGTCCATGAGACCGGCCGAGAACAGCCCCGGCATCTTTGCCCGCGCCGAGAAATGTATGCCGTCGAAGTAGTTGAGCGTCTCGTACACTTTCTCCGCGCCGGCGCGATGCACCACGAGGTAGCGCACGATCTCGCTGTAGGGGGCGCGGGCGGTGAGGCCGACCGCGCGGCGGAAATCGCTGAGGAAAGGCACGTCGGGCATCGCCGCCTTCACCTTCGGCTCGAGCCCTGCCACGGCAATCGAGATGCCGCCCCCTTGGCTGCCGCCGACCACCGCCAGTTTCTCCGGGTTGGTCTCGGGGCGCGTGAGTGCCGCCTCGACCGCCCGCACGCCATCGGTGTAGACGCGGCGGTAGTAGTAGGACGACTTGTCGGTGATGCCACGGGTCATGAAGCCCGGGTGCGCCGGATCTGAACCGACCGGGTCGGCCGTATCGCTCACCGACCAGCTGCTGCCCTGCCCCCGCGTATCCATGACGAACACGGCGCGGCCCGTGGCCGGCCACAGCAGGTGCTCGTGCGGAAAGCCGCGGCCGCCGCCATAGCCGATGAACTTGACCACGGTGCCCGATGGTTCCCGACCCGCGGGCTTGATGTACCAGCCCTTGATACGATGACCGCCAAAGCCCGAGAAGGTGACGTCGAAGACGTCGAACGCATCGAGCCCGTAGTCGAGCGGCGTGAACTCGGCATCGAGCGGGTGCTGCCGCGCCTCGCCGAGCGTCGCCTGCCAGAAGGCGTCGAAATCTGCGGGAGCCGGCGTACCCGAGCGGTAGGCGGCGAGCTTGTCCTGCGGCAGGTCAAAGAAGGGCATGGCGGAAACCAGGAGTCCGTGGCGGGAGGCACAGAAAACAGCGCGAGCGCCTCGGGGGCAAGCCATCCGGTAGCTTGCGGGGCCCCCTTTTCCTAAGACGTTTGTCGTAGCCGGATTTCCACCCGAACGATCGACCCGAGGTGTATCGATAGGGTGCTAACGATCTTCCCAGACCCGGTTCGATGCCCCAGGCCTTCTCCGCCCATTCCCGCAACGTATCGCTCGTTGTTGCGGCTTCGATGTTCATGCAGATCCTCGATGGCGTGATCATCGTCACCGCGCTGCCGGTCATGGCGCGCGACTTCGGCGTGGCGACGCTCGACATGAGCATCGGCATCACCGCCTACATGCTGATGGCGGCGGTGGTCATTCCGACGGCCAGTTGGCTGTCGGACCGGTTCGGCGCCCGTCGGGTGTTTCTCCTCGCCATGCTGGTGTTCACCCTGTCGTCGCTGGCCTGCGGCCTTGCCACCGACCTGACGCAGTTCGTCATCGCCAGGATCGTGCAGGGCGCCGGGGGCGCGCTGATGTTCCCCATCGGCCGCGTGATCGTGCTGCGCAGCGTGCAGAAGTCCGAAATCGTCCAGGCCATCGGCCTGACCGTGTGGCCCGCGCTCTTCGCTCCGGTGGTCGGCCCGGCTATCGGCGGCTTCCTCACTACCTATGTCAGCTGGCACTGGAACTTCTGGATCAACGTGCCGCTCGGCATTGCCGGCATGCTGCTGGTGACGCGGATCATCCCCGCCGATACCCGCTCGACCGACCGCCCCTTCGACTGGCCGGGCTTCGTGCTGACGGCGATCACGCTGGCGGCTCTGCTCTATGGCTTCGAGGGCTTGGCGCAGGGGACGCTGTCCCTGCCATTCGCCGCCGGCCTCGTGGCCCTGGGGCTGGCAGTCGGGGTCGCGGCGGTGCAGCGGCTGAGGCGCGCCAGCCACCCCCTGCTCGACCTCGGTACCCTGCGGATCCCCACCTTCGCCGCATCCGAGGCACTGGCGGGCGCCGTGCTTCGCCTCACCATCAACGCCACACCGTTCCTGCTGCCGCTGATGTTCCAGGTCGGCTTCGGGCTCGATCCGCTGGCGGCCGGCGGGCTGGTACTCGTCTATTTCCTCGGCAACCTCCTGATGAAGACGGTGACGACGCCGATCCTGCGCCGCTTCGGCTTCCGCAGCATCCTGACTGTCAACGGCACGCTCGCCGGACTGTCGATCATCGTCTGCGGTTTCCTCGGCGCCGATACGGCCTACCCGCTCACCTTCGCCATCCTGTTCGTCGCCGGGCTCACGCGCTCGATGCAGTTCACCGCCCTCGCCACGCTCGCCTTCGCCGACGTGGATAGCGAGAAGCGAGGCTCGGCATCGACCCTGTCGAGCATGTTCCAGCAGGTCTCGATGGTGTTCGGCGTGGCGCTGGCAGCGGCGATCCTCAACGTCTCGCAGGTGGTGCGCGGCGCCCCTGCCCTCGACCTCACCGATTTCCGCATCGCCTTCATCGCGGTCGGAGTGATGTGCATCCTGGCCTCGCTGCAACTGCTGATGCTGCCGCGAGACGCCGGCTCTGAAGTTTCGGGACATCGCCGCGCCCAGCCGGCCTGATAGAATTTCCGGCGCTTTCCCAAGGATATCCCCTGCCGAGGCGTCCCAGCATTGAGACACCATGCTGTCTCTGTTAGCACTTGAAGCAGTTGGGAAAAGTCGTCGCAAGCGTTCGCGACGCATGGGGGATGTCGATATGCTGTCTATCCGCCGCGGCCTAGCCGCGATGCTCTTGGCCGCGCCACTGGCCGCCTGTTCCGGTGACGCCTGGATTACCGGCGGCGAACTGATCCGCCCCGGTGAGCCGACCGGCACCATCACCGTCATCAACGCCACCGGGCGCTACTTCGACGCAGTGATGATCTCCGACTGCAACGTCTCGACCTACGGCGTCGACCGGCTGCCGGATGGCATCAATATCGGGCCCGGGCAGCGCTACAACTTCACCGTGTCGGCCGGCTGCTGGGACGTCAACGCCTTCTCGTCGGGCTCGGGAACCGACTACGGCGAAGCGCGCCAGCGCATGACCGTGCGCGCCGGCGGCATCGTCGAATACACTGTGAACGGATAAGTCCGGCACGATCGGGATCGACCGGGGGCGCATGTCAGACTTTCGTCCATCGGTACTTGCCGATGGAAGGGGGAGTGTGCACATTCACGCCTCCCATTCCCCATCAGCGGACTGCCGATGTCACAGCTTTTCTCCCCCTATACCCTGCGCGGGCTGACACTCCGCAACCGCACCGTGGTCGCTCCGATGTGCCAGTACACGGCGCAGCACGGCTACGCCAATGACTGGCACCTCGTGCACCTGGGCCGCTTCGCGCTCGGTGGATTCGGCCTCGTGATCCTCGAGGCGACGGGCGTGAATCCTGAAGGCCGCATCTCCTACGGCGATCTCGGCCTGTGGGAGGATGGCCACATCGCGCCACTGAAGCGAATTGTCGATTTCCTGCACGACGAAGGCGCGGCGGCGGGCATCCAGCTGGCGCATGCCGGCCGCAAGGCGTCGACCCCGATCTGGTGGCGCGGCGGCTTTAACGAAAGCGAGGCGGATCGCGCCGCCTATGGGTTCGAGCACTGGGTGCCGGTAGCGCCGAGCGCCATCAGCCACAACCCGGAGCAGCTCGACGTCTACCAGGTGCCGACGGCGCTCGACGAGGCGGGCATCCGGCGGACCATCCAGGACTTCGCCGATGCCGCCCGCCGCGCCGACGAGGCCGGGTTCGACGTGGTCGAGATCCATGGCGCCCATGGCTACCTGATCAACCAGTTCCTGTCTCCTATCGCCAACAAGCGCACCGACAGCTACGGCGGCAGCCTCGAGAACCGCATGCGCTTCGCGCTTGAGGTCACCGACGCCGTGCGCGCCGTCTGGCCGGAGCACAAGCCGTTGCTGATGCGCATCTCGACGACCGATGGCGCCGAGGGCGGCTGGTCGGTGGAGGATTCGCAGGTGCTGGCCCGCGCACTCAAGGCGCGCGGCGTCGATGCCATCCACACCTCGTCCGGCGGCGTGGCGACCTATGGGCTGAAGGCTGCTCCGCTCTACCAGGTGGGCTTCGCGAAGGCCGTCCGCGAGACGGGCATTCCGACCATCGCCGTGGGCCTGATCAGCACGGCCGAGGAAGCCGAGTCGATCCTGACGAACGGCGAGGCCGACCTCGTGGCGCTCGCCCGCGGTGCTCTGGAGGATCCAAACTGGGCGGTTCACGCGCACCACGAGCTCGATGGCGCCGAGTATGACCTTTGGCCCAAGCAGGCCCGGCTCCGCATCCGCGACAAGGATCGCGCGCTCGGCATCCGCCAGCCGGCCTGATCAACTCCCCGGCCTCCGCTTCTGGTGGAGGCCGGACTGAATTTCGCCGTGATGGCGGGGCGAGACTTGCATCCGGGCGATTTGCTCACCACTTCAGCCCCAGCCAGACGGAGCCTCCCTGAATGACCAGCAAAGCCGCCCTTTTCGCGCTGCTTGCCATGTGGGGCGTCGGCTCCAGCGCCTGCCTCCCCGCCTTCGCCGAGGAAACGCCGACCGAGTCGGCCGTCGACTCGAAGACCTCGAAGGCTGGCCTGACCAACCGCGTCTGGACGCGGGCCGAGGACGGCGGCCTGCCGGGCGGCATGAAGATCTTCCTCTCAGATGGCACGCTGGTGCAGGACAGCTGCTGGGAGACGCATCGGCTCGACCAGTGGCAGCTGACCTCGGACACCGCCCTCGTCTGGAACGAGGACGGCATGGATATCGCTGCCGACATCGTCTCGCTCTCGGATGCCGAGCTGGTGCTGAGCCTCAAGCTCGTCGGCGGTGCAGAGGAGCAGAAATACGTCGCGGCGACGGTGCCCTATCTCTGCCCGGACATGCCGAAGTAAGGCTCAAACCTCAAGCCAACCCCTATAGGCCACCAGCCGGCCCGCCAGCGGGGCGACGATCTCCACATCGAAGGCATGGCGGCGATAGTCGTCGACGCGCTCTGTCGCCCGCACCTGCGGGAGTAGAAATCCCGGCAGCGGCACGCCCCACATGCGGCCCGAAACACGCTCCATGTCGAGGCCGCCCGGCTTCACCACCAGTCGCATGCGCAGGGTGAACGGGCCAAATCGTTCCTCGACTAGATTGCCGGGCGCCGCGCTCATGACCGATCGCATGGCCGCATCGCCGAAGAAGCGGGTCCAGTACTCCCGGCCGTCGCGGCTTTCGATGACGACGCGAACCGGTACCTTGCCCTCAACCCTCGGCAAGCCGAACACCCCAGCGACAAGGCGAGCCAGTGCGCCGGCCGGCGGCGTCACCTCCGCCTCGCCGATGGCGATGACGGCGGGTCGGCCGCGATGCATGCGGCGCGTCACCTCGGGCAGTCGATCGAACTCGTCGCCCATGATCCGTCGATAGAGCGGCTTCTCGCCACGATAGGAGAGTGACTTGATGTCGATGGCCAGCCCGTCGAACCAGGGGCGGATCTGGTCTAGCGACACCTCGCCTGCCGCCGACCGCGCCCCGGCGCGAATGCCGCGGCCCGCCGCCAGCACTTCGACCAGCGCCGCCGCAGGGATCACCGGCACGTAGGGACCATCGCCGCCCGATGCCTTCAGCGACCAGCGCGATACGCGCGTATCGCCGCGCGCATCCTGCCCCGCCGCCTCGACGAGCATACCACCTTCATCCGTGCCGAAGCGCCCCAGCTTCCCGGCTATCCATGCACCGAGCCCGGCGAAGGCGCGCGCCGATTTCACCAGCCGCCAGCGCACCAGGCGGCCGGCGAGGCCGATGAGCCGGTTGAGCACCCCGAGCTCCATGCCTGCATCGAACCCTGCCCGCACGCGCGGCTGGTAGCGGCGCACGAGCAGGTCGAGATCGGGCACGTCGGCGAGGTAGGCGCGGCGCGGTCGCAGCCCCTCGATGGCGATGGGACGGGGATCGCTCCAGCCACGCCCCTCCTGCCAGGCGCTTTCCCGGAATACCCTCACCCGCTGCCCGACCCAGCTCAGAATGCCGCCGATCACCGAGCGCCCCCTCGGCGTGCGGTTACCGGGGACGATTGCCACATCCACGCTGTCGACCGAGAGCCACGCGCTTGTCAGGTTGTCGAGCACTGCGTGGCTGAGGGCGGGCGTGGAACTGGCCCCGGAGAAAACGGCGATGCCGACGGCGCGCGCCGCGCTGTCGAACGTGCCGATCTGGGCCAGGAACGCGCGCGAGTCTGCGATGTCGAGATAATGCACGCGCGCCCCGATCGCCGCCTCGACCAGCCTCGTGCCAGAAAGCTGGAACGGCCCCGAACAGTCGACAACGATAGCGCAGCCGATCTCCTTGAGCCGCTCGGGGCTCGCCTGCTCGCGGTCAATATGAACGTAGGCGAACTCGCCATCGGGGTGGGCGGCGCGGAGTTCGCGCTGCAGCGGCAGTACCTTCGTCTCGTTGCGTCCCCCGAGGCTAAGGCGATAGCCGCCGCGCCGCGCCAGCAGGCGCGCCAGGCGTGAGCCGAACACACCGCCGGCGCCAACGATGAGCACATGCACGCTCATCACGCTTCACCTTGCAAGCGAGGATCGAGCCCGATGGCCTTGAGCGGACTCAGCAACTGCCCGGCGACCATCTTCGCCAGCACCATCGGCATGGGCGGCACGCGCGCTACGCTGCCGACCAGCATGTCGCGCAGCACCGGCATGATGGCGCTGTCGGACTGGTAGAACGGGGTCAGCGTGAGCGACAGCAGTTGATAGAGGCGGACATGCCAGCGGCGCACTGCAACGTAGCGTTCCAGTGCCTCGTTGATGCTGTCGGCCGCGTCGAGGGCCCGCGCCAGGGCAAGCGCGTCGAGCAGCGCCATGTTGGCGCCCTGCCCCAGTTGCGGGCTGGTCGAGTGGGCGCTGTCGCCAATGAAGACGATGCCATCCCCGGCCGGGACCGGCAACGTGTGGTGCTGGTAGCGAGCCAGGTTCATCGCCTCAAAGCCGCCCAGCGCGTCGAGATGCGGCGCCGCCGCCGGCCAGTGCGCCTCGACCGACTGCCGCCAGGCCGGGAAGCCACGCTGGACGAGGATCGCATGGTCAGCGGGCTTGAGGCTCCAGAAGAAGGCCGCGAGGTCCGGACCACTGGGCGTGGTTCGTCCGATCGGCAGGACGCCGATCATCACGCTTGAGGCGCGGTAGCGTTGGGTCAGGGCCTGTCGGTCGAAGCCGGCATCGGTCCACGGCGTGGTTCCCCAGATGGCACCGTACTCGAGTGGGCGAACGCGGCCCGGCGAACGCGCCAGCGGCTTGAGCGGCGATTGGGCGCCCAGCGCATCGACCACGAGGTCGAACGGGCCTTCCAGTCCCTGCGGCGACAGCAGCCAGCTCTTCCCCTGGTCGCGCTGCAGCCCCGCTACCGTGTAGCCACTGCGGATCGGTAGCCTCGCCTCGACGACTGCATCGTGCAGCACCTTGAACAGCGCGGAACGATGCACCCCCAGCGCGTGCACACCCGGGCCGAGCGGCCCATAGCCGACATCCAGCACCGTCCGGCCCGACTTCGCGTCAGTTCCCACCAGGCGATCGACCGGGGCGCCGAGTTGCCGGATGGCTTGGTAGAGCCCCAGCGCCTTCAGCACAGCCAGTCCGGTCGGCTGCAGCATGAGGCCCGAACCGACCGGTTGCGGCCGTTCGAACCGCTCGACCAGCCGGACCCGATGGCCGGCCCGGCCGAGAAGCAAGGCGGCAGCCAGTCCGCCCGGCCCTGCACCGGCGATTGCAACGTCCAGAGATTTCACGAGCCGTCCCAGGTTCAGGGGCGACTAGATCATCACCTGCGTGCCGATTTCAACCACGCGACCGGTCGGAATGTGGAAGTATTCCGTCGCATCGGTAGCGTTGCGGGCCAGCGCGATGAAATAGCGGTCCGCAAATCGCGGCATCCGCCCCTTCGGCGATGCCTTGAGCGCGCGTCGCGACAGGAAGAAAGACGTGCTCATGATGTCGAACTTCCAGCCCAGCTTGCGGGCAAGCGCCAGCGCCTTGGGAATGTTCGGGGTCTCCATGTACCCGAACGTCACAACCACGCGGTAAAACAGGTCGTTGTAGGCCTCGATACGTACCTTCTCATCGTCGGCGACCCGCGGCCGGTCGGAGGTGAAGACGGTGAGGATGACGTTCTGCTCGTGCAGCACCTTGTAGTGCTTGAGGCTGTGCAGCAGCGCAGTGGGCGCGCCCTCGATGTCGGAGGTGAGGAAGATCGCCGTGCCCGGCACGATGGTCGGGCGTTTCTTGGAGAGGTTCTCGACGAGAAACTCGAGCGGCACCTCGTCGCGGCGCGTCTTCTCGCTGAGGCGCCGGCGGCCGGCGATCCAGACGGCCATGGTGCCCGCCACTGCGGCTGCGGCGACGGCCGGCACCCAGCCTCCCTGGAATATCTTGATGACGTTTGCCGCAAAGAACGCACTGTCGAGAATAAGGAACGGCACGATCACCAGCAGCACTACCGCGGGGGCCCAGTTCCAGCGCCGCCACATGACGACGGCGAGCAGAACGCCGGTGACCAGCATGACGCCGCTGACCGCGATACCGTAGGCATTGGAGAGCGCCGCCGAGCTGCCGAAGCTCACCACAAGCACAAGAACCAGCACCATCAGCAGGGTGTTGACCTGCGGCATGTATATCTGGCCCGACTGCGTGTCGGACGTGTGCTGGACCGTCATGCGTGGCAGGAAATTGAGCGCGATGGCCTGCTGCGCCAAGCTGTAAGTGCCCGAAATCACCGCCTGGCTGGCGATGACGGTCGCCACCGTTGCCAGGCCGACGAACGGCATGAGGAACCATTCGGGCTGCATCTGGAAGAACGGATCGGAGGTGTCCTCGATGCCGTGGAACAGCACGAAAGCCCCCTGCCCGAAGTAGTTGAGCAGAAGGCAGGGGAAGACCAGGATGAACCACGCCACGACGATCGGACGCCGGCCGAAATGCCCGAGGTCGACGTAGAGCGCCTCGGCACCGGTAATGGCGAGGAAGATCGCGCCGATGACGACGAAGGCGATGCCCGCGTGCGTGAACAGGAAGCCCACGCCATAGGCCGGATTCAGCGCCAGCAGGATTTCGGGCTTGTCGAAGATGTGGATGAGCCCGGTGATACCGAGCGTCAGGAACCAGATCGCCATGACCGGTCCGAACACGGTCGACACCTTCGCGGTGCCAAAGCGCTGCACCGAGAACAGTCCGATGATGATCACCACCGTGATCGGCACGACCCAGTTCGACAGTTGCGGCGCGACGAGCTTGACGCCCTCGACGGCCGAGAGCACGGAAATGGCCGGGGTGATGATGGCATCGCCGAAGAACAGGGCCGCCCCGATGACCCCAAGCGCCGTGATCCAGCCGCCCTTGGCGAAGCTCGACCTGGCCAGAGACATCAGCGAAAGCGTACCACCCTCGCCCTTGTTGTCGGCCCGGGTAACGAAAAAGATGTACTTGATCGTAACCGTCAGTGTCAGTGCCCAGACGATGAGCGAGAGCAGCCCAAGCACCTCGGCTTCCGACGCCGCCGCTCCCGGCCGCACCGACATGGCTTGGCGGAACGCGTAGATCGGGCTCGTCCCGATGTCGCCGTAGACGACGCCAAAGGCTCCGAGGACGAGAAGGGGAAGGTTCTTCCTGGCGTGACCGGTATCTTCGGCCGTCGCAGCGCCGGACGCATGCGTGCCGGTCGTAGTGGTCTGCGTCATATGCGCTTTGCTCACCCGTTTATCGGGTGGGCGGGTCATTACACCCGGTCACCCTCGGCACTCAACCGCCAAAATGCCCGGTTGGATGCATATGCGCAATGCAATGGGCGTCGATTGGTGAGCAGAGGTGGAAAGGGAGCGGCGCGAAAGGGCGCACCGCTCCCGACTGTCCGGGGCCGCGAAAGGAGAATGCCCCGGAAACCGGATCAGGCGGCCTGGGCAGCCTTGGCGGCGTCGGCGTCGCGGGCCGTCTTGGTGGCATTGGTCCACCAGACGAGGTTGTCGAGCACTTCGGGAACGAAGGCGTCGAAGCGCGGCGCGGTCTCTTCCCAGGTCTTCTGGCCCATCATGACGGGCAGGAAGTCCGAACCGCCGATGTGGATGGCGTGGCGGACCGAAACGGCCTGCAGTTCCACCATGATGTTGCGCAGGTGCTCGATGGCGCGGGCGCCGCCCACCGAACCATAGCCGACATAGGCCACGGCCTTTCGCATGAAGGGCTTGTAGGCCCAGTCGATGGCGTTCTTCAGCGCGCCGGTGATCGAGCGGTTGTACTCGGCGGTGACGATGATGAAGCCGTCGAATTCATTGAGCTTGGCCTGCCACTTGGCGGCGACTTCGTTCGGGGTCGGCATCCAGAAGTCCGAAGCCGGGGCGTCGAACAGCGGCAGCGGGAAATCGCGGAGGTCGATGAGCTCGGCGTCGATATCGCCGCGTGCCTTGGCGTGCTCGAGGATCCACTTGGCCGGCTTCTCGCCGAAGCGGGTCGGGCGGGTCGAGCTGATGATGACGCCGATCTTGGGTTTGGACATTTGCTGCACTCCAGTATCAAAATGTGACTGGGGCGAAATAAGTGCCCAGACCCGTCTCCCGCAAGCAGGCACGCCGATGAAGCAGGGGCACATCGAGGACACCTGGTTACAGCCGTGTGCGTGGAGTTACAGGCCTGTAGGAAATGGCTTCTCCCGGCCTGTCTGGGTGTCTTGGTCCCGAATGTTCCTCGCCTCTGCCGCCAGGGGCACGCGTTAGGTAACGCAGTGTTCATTGAAGACGAACAATCGACACCACGGCTTGCTGCGGCAGATCGTATTTGGTCTGCTCCGGCCCATGATTGAACCAACCTCCGAACGTGAAACGCGGCGAGTCATCGAGGCGACGTTCCGCCTCGAGCAGGCACGGCTGATAGCCGGGCTCACCCGCATCGTCCGCGATGTCGGGCTCGCCGAGGAACTTGCGCAGGACGCACTGACCGTGGCGCTCGCGCACTGGCCGGCCCAAGGTGTGCCCCGCAACCCGGGCGCCTGGTTGATGCAGACGGCCAAGCGCCGCGCCATCGACTATTTCCGACGGAACAAGATGGCGGCACGCAAGCTCGCCGAACTAGGGCATGACCTGCGGGAGGAGGAGCAGACGGCTCCCGACTTCGACACGCCGCTCGACGACGATGTCGGCGACGACCTGTTGAGGCTGATCTTCACCTCCTGCCATCCCGCGATCTCGGCCGAGTCCCGCGTGGCGCTGACGCTGCGGTTGCTGGGCGGGCTGACCACTGACGAGATCGCCCGGGCCTTCCTGGTGACCGAGGCGACGGTGGCGCAGCGGATCGTCCGCGCCAAGCGAAACCTCGCCGAAGCCGGCTTGCCCTTCGATGTTCCGCGCGGCGAGGAGCGGGCGGCGCGACTGGCTTCTGTGCTCGAGGTGATCTACCTGATCTTCAATGAGGGCTATACAGCTACCTCGGGTGCCGATTGGACACGGCCGGGGCTCTGCGAAGAGGCGATGCGACTCGGTCGCGTCCTCGCCGGACTGACTCCTGGAGAGTCCGAGGTGCACGGCCTCGTATCCCTGATGGAGTTGCAGGCCTCGCGGATGCGGGCACGGACGGGACGCGATGGGGCGCCGGTCCTGCTGCTCGATCAGGATCGAAGCCGATGGGACCAGATGCTGATCCGGCGCGGGCTTTCGGCGCTGGATCAAACGGTGGCGCTGGGCGGGGCCGCTGGACCCTATGCGTTGCAGGCCTCGATCGCCGCCTGCCATGCCCGGGCCGTCAGGGCCGAGGATACTGACTGGCAGGCCATCGCCGGATTCTACGACCTTCTGGCCGAGGTGACGGCGGGCCCCGTAGTAGAGCTCAACCGCGCCGTCGCGCACGCCATGGCCTTCGGTCCGGGGCGAGGGCTCGAATTGGTGGATGCGCTCGCCGACGAACCAGCCTTGAAGGGATATCACTTGCTGCCGTCGGTGCGCGGCGACTTTCTGATGAAGTTGGGCCGCGTATTCGAGGCGCGGATGGAGTTCGAGCGCGCCGCCGGGCTGACCCGCAACGAGGCTGAGCGAAACCTGCTGCTCGAACGGGCCAGGGCCTGCAGCCCTGTCGACGGTGAGGCCATTCCGTAAGGGAATTTAAAGCCGTCGCGGTCAATCTCACCTGAAGGTCCGAGGGGTTGGGCCGCGAGGATAGTGCAGCATGAAGGCTTCCCGGCAGCAGCCCCGGAGCAAATCCGCGTCAGGCAACTTGCGGCCCGATCAGCTTGCAAGGCAGTTTTCCGAGGCTGAACGGCTGGCCGGGCTGGGACGATGGTCCTGGTCGCCGGTCGATGGCCTTGTCTGCTCACCCGGCCTGCTTGCGCTGCTAGGCCGCACCGACCAACCCGCCATCCGACCGTTGCTGCGCCAGTTGGGTGGCCGACGACCTCTGTTCGAGGCCATCCGTCAGGTGCGCTCAGGCATCGCGGCACCGACGATGGAACTGGCCATCCCGCTGCCCGACGGCAACCGGCACCTTTCGACGGGCATCGTCCGGGCCGATGGCGACACGCTCTGGGGTCTTGTGCAGGACGTCAGCGCGGTACGCGACATGGCAGCTGCCCTCGACCGCTCGGAGAGTCGATGGGAGATGGCGCTTGAAAGCGCCCGCCAGGGCGTCTGGGATTCCGATATCAGCACCGGCGTCGTCTATCACTCGCGCACCTGGCGCAAGATGCGCGGCATGGATCCCGACAGCGATGCCGAGGACGCCCAGGACGTCTGGGCCGACCGGGTGCACCCCGAGGACCTGCCCAAGGTTCTGGACCTCATTCGTCGACAGCACGCTGGCGAACTGCTGCGCGTGCACATGGAGTATCGCGAGCGGCACCGAAACGGGCAATATATCTGGATCTCGAGCCTGGGCTCGCCGATCGAGTGGTTTCCCGATGGCAAGCCGAAACGGATCATCGGAACAGATACCGATATCACTGAACACAAGACATCCGAGGACCAGTTGCTGCGGCTGTCGCGCCGACTTGAACTGGCGCTTGAAGTGTCGCGCATCGGCCTGTTCGAATCCAATCTTGAAACCGGCGAACTCTTCTGGGACGGGCAGGTCCGCGCGATCTACGGCGTGGATGACGACACGCCGATCGGCCTTACCTTCTGGGAGGACTCGCTACACCCGGACGATGCCGCGCTCGCCCGCCACCGCGTCGAACGAGCGGTCAAAAGCCGGTCGAGCTACGAGTCCGAGTTTCGGATCATACGACACAACGATGGTCAGGTGCGGATCGTCAGGACGCAGGGACGGTGGTACCGGGACTCGCTGGGCACGCCCCGCATGCTCGGCGTGAACTGGGACGTCACCGAGGAAGTCGCCGCCCACCGCGAACTGCAGCGGGCAAAGGAACTCGCCGAAGCGCGCAATGTGGAGCTCGAAGCCGCCAAAGCCCACATCGAGCACAATGCGCTTCACGACACTCTTACCGGCCTGCCGAACCGCCGCTACCTCGACCAGGTCCTCACCGAACGGGCCTTGGAAGTCGGCCGCACCGGCGCGAGCGTTGCCCTTCTCCATATCGACCTCGACCGCTTCAAGCAGATCAACGACCCCCTCGGTCATATCGCCGGCGATGCAATGCTCGTGCATGCCGCCGAATTGTTGCGCAGCAACCTCGGGCCGGGCGACTTCGTCGCGCGGGTCGGTGGCGACGAGTTCATCGTGGTTTGCTCATACTCCGGCGAGCAGAACCGGCTGATAGATCTGGCGCGAACGATCGTGGAGCAGATGCGGCGACCGGTGCCCTACCACGGCCACTACTGCCGGTTCGGCGCATCGATCGGCATCGCCGCCCAGCATGGGTCGAGCGTCGATCCGGTGCGGCTGATGATCGACGCGGATATCGCACTTTACCGGGCGAAGGCGCGCGGGAAGAACGGCTTCGAGTTCTTCTCGGAGGCGCTGCAGGCAGAGGCAGTGCAAACCAAGCGACTTGCCGACGAGATCCTCCAGGGGATCGAGCAGGACGAGTTCCTCCCGTACTACCAGCCGCTTTTTGATGCCAGGACCATGGAATTGAGCGGCGTGGAGGCGCTGGCGCGCTGGCGCCATCCGATCGAAGGCGTGCTGCCCCCTGCCCGCTTCCTCAAGATGGCCGAGGATCTCAATGTCGTCACGGCCATCGACAGCGTGATCCTGCACAAGGCGCTCGACGACTTCAACGCCTGGCGCTCCGCCGGGCTCAAGGTGCCGGGCCTATCGGTCAACGTTTCGTTCCGCCGCCTGCGCGACGAGCGCCTCATGGCATCGCTGCGCGACATTCGCTTCGAGCCCGGTACGCTGAGCTTCGAACTGCTCGAATCGATCTTCCTCGACGACCTCGACGACATGGTGCGTTGGAACCTCGACCGCATCCGCGACCTGGGTATCGACCTCTCCATCGACGATTTCGGCACCGGGCACGCCTCGATCCTCAGCCTGCTGAAGCTGCGGCCGACGCGCTTCAAGATCGACCGGCAATTCCTCGACGAACTGACGACCTCGCGCAGCCAGCAGCAGTTGGTGGGCTCGCTGATCGATATCGGGCGTTCGCTCGGCATCAAGGTGGTGGCGGAAGGCGTCGAGACCTACGAGCAGGCGGACATTCTGCGTGGCTTGGGCTGCGACATGCTGCAGGGCTTCGCCTTCGCCCGGCCGATGCCGGCCGAGACGCTCGAATCGATGCTGCGCAGCCCGGGGTGGCGCGAGGCGTCGTGACTGCCTTGACTTGCAGTCGTGCAGCACAAGCGGGAAATCTGCGGCAACAACCGGCGAGAGTTCTGCTAGCGCTACCGGTGTCATATTCACCGATGCTACAAGGACACACTTTATCAGAAGCATACCCGCATGGCACAACCCGACCGTCGCCTGGTCCCGATCGTATCGCTGGACGTGGTGGGCTACTCCCGCCTCGTGGAACGCAATGAGCGTCAGACCCTGCGCCTCGTGCAGCGGGTCTACGACCGGCTGATCGCGCGCACAATAGGCGCCGCGGGTGGCAAGGTCTTCAAGACCATGGGCGACGGATTGCTCGCCGAGTTCAACTCGGTGGTGGCGGCCGTGCAATGGACCGCCGCCGTGCAGCGCGCAATCCACGAACGCAAGATCCGCGGTCCGGGCGGCGAGATGTTTCAGGTCCGCGCCGGCATCGTGCTGGCCGACGTACTGGTGGCCGGCGACGACCTCTACGGCTCGGGAATCAACCTCGCCGTCCGGGTGCAGAGCCACGCGCCGGCGGGGGGAATGTGCATCACCAAGTGGATGTACCAATATCTGGACGGCACCATCGACCTCGAGTTCACGGACATGGGGCCGACCGAACTCAAGAACATCACCAAGACCGTCCGCATCTACACCTGGCATCCGGGCGGCGCTCTGCGTCAGGTGAAGAACGAGGCGCCGCCGCCGGTGCCGCCCTCCAGCCGGCCATCGTTGGTGGTGTTGCCGTTTGACAATCTCTCGGGCGAGGTGGATCAGAGCTACTTCGCTGATGCGGTCGTGGAAGAAATCACCGCAACCCTCAGTCGCGTCAAGGATTTCTTCGTCATCGCTCGCAACTCGTCCTTTGCCTACAAGGGGCGCGCCGGTATCGACGTGCGGCAGGTCGGTCGGGACCTCGGCGTGCGATACGTCGTCGAGGGGTCCGTGCGCCGGGTCGGCGAAAGGGTGCGGATTACCGCGCAATTGGTCGAGACCGAGACGGGCAGCCATATCTGGTCCAACAAGGTGGATGGCGCGGTAGCCGACCTGTTCGACCTGCAAGACCGCATGGCGGCCGAGGTCGCAGGTGCGGTGCAGCCCTCGATCCGCCGAGCGGAGGTTGACCGGGCGCGCAAGAAGCGGCCCGACACGCTCGCCGCCTATGACCTGGTGATGCGCGCGTTTCCGCATCTGTGGGCGCATAGCCCCGACGACAATGCCGAGGCGATCGAGTACCTCGCCCGAGCGCTGGCGCTGGAGCCCGACTACGGGCTGGCGGCGGCGCTGGCGGCGTGGGCGCACGGCCAGCAGGTGGCCTACAACTGGTCCACCGATTTTGCGGGCGAGCGGCGGCAGGCGGCGGCGCTCATCAAGACGGCCAGTATGAACGTCGCCGACGATCCGACCGCCCTCGCCGCCCTCGCCTCGGCGATGATGATGCTCGGCGGCGATGTCGGCCAGGCAACCACGCTCACCGACCGGGCGATCGAACTCGACCCGAATCACGCCTGGGCGTGGCTGCGGCGTGGCTGGGGCCATGTCTACCTCGGCAATCCCGACAGGGGATTGACGGCGTTCGAGACCTCGGCGCGGCTATCGCCGATGGATCCGTTTGCCTTCAGCATGCACCTGGGGATGGGCCTCGCCCACTTCGCTGCCGGGCGCCCGCAGGACGCGGTGGGCTGGGTACGCCGCGCCATGTCGGAGCGGCCGGGTCTGACCTGGCCCTATCGTGACCTCGCCGTCTACCTCGCGCACCAAGGTGAACTCGCCGCCGCCAGCGACGCGCTGGATCAGTTCCGGAAGGCCCATGCCGGGGTCAGTCTCGCCTCGATCGGCGATGGGCTGAGGTTCATGTATCCCTCGCTGCTGTCACGCTACCTGCAGGGGTTGAAGCTGGCCGGGCTGACCTGACCAGCAGCACCGGCGCAGGACTAATTTTACCCTTCGCGGTAGCGATTTCCTCACCCAGCTCTGTCAGGGTCCGCTCAGGTTTCAGGAGCCAATAGTGGATACCCGACTGGAGCAGCGCCTTTCCCCTCGCCGCAACACGATGATCGAGGCCACGATCGCCTTCGATGGCGGCCGGACTCGCATCGCGTGCATTATCCGCAACCTCTCGGACACCGGTGCCAAGCTGGAAGTAGTCAGCGGCACCGTCTCGAACATCCCGCGCACCTTCGATCTGATGGTCGCCAAGGTGCGGCCGCAGGGCTGCACGGTGATGTGGCGTTCGCTGAAAGAACTGGGCGTCCAATTCCACGACGCCATCGGAGCCCGCTGACAAAGCCGGACGTCCCCCTGCCGTTCAACTGCCGTTCATCGCGTCGGGACTAGGTTCCGACGGCGAAGAGGGTGGCTTCGCTCTTGGGGGACTCAAGCTATGTCGAGACGCGCGTTTTTCATTGCCGGCGACCACGTGTTCCATATCGCCAACCCCTGCGGAGCTGGCCTCGGCTATCACGCGCAGGCACACGTGGTGATGCCCGGCGCGCAGGTGGCACCCCAGATGCAGGAGCAGGCCGAGACGATCATCCTCGTCGAGCACGGAGTGCTGGAGGTGATGATCAACGGCATGACCGGCTGGGTGCACGGTGGCGACTTCGTCCGCATCCCCGCCAGCACTTGGTACGCCTATCGCAACGATACCGATGATCCGACGCGCATTCTCTGTCGCACGGCGCCGGTGCAGCGCCCCCGCGAGAGCTGCCGGATCACGATTCACATCGCTGCTGCCTGAATGAAAAAGGGCACCCCACGGGGCGCCCTTCACACTTACGCTGCCTGCTTGAGGTCGGGCGGTACGGCCTCGGCCATCAGTTCGACAATGGCGTCGGTGGCGGCGATGACCTTCTGGCCCTCGGTGCCGAGCCGGCGGACCGACACGGTACCCTCCTCGGCCTCGCGCTTGCCGACGACGAACATCAGCGGCACCTTCTGCACCGAGTGCTCGCGCACCTTGTAGTTGATCTTCTCGTTGCGCGCGTCGAGCTCGGCCCGGATACCACCGGCACGCAGGCGATCGACCAGCTTCTGGGCGTAGTCGTCGGCTTCCGAAACGATGGTGGCCACCACGACCTGGGTCGGGGCCAGCCACAGCGGCATCTTCCCGGCGTAGTGCTCGATCATCATGCCGATGAACCGTTCGAGCGAGCCGAGGATCGCGCGGTGCAGCATCACGGCATACTTCTTCGTCCCGTCCTCGGCCACGTACATGGCGCCCAGCCGCTCGGGCAGCACGTAGTCGAGCTGGAGCGTCCCGACCTGCCAGGAGCGGCCGATGGCGTCCTTCAGATGGAACTCCAGCTTGGGCGCGTAGAAAGCGCCCTCGCCCTCGGCGATGACGAAATCGTAGCCGGTAGCCTTGAGCGCGTCGCCGAGAGCCTTCTCGGCCGCATCCCAGCGCTCGATGGTGCCGCCGAACTTCTCCGGCCGCGTTGCGAGCTTGATCACGACGTTCTCAAAACCCATGTGCTCGTATACCGAGTACAGAAGGTGCACGAAACGCTCGGTCTCTGACTGAATCTGCTCGTCGGTGCAGAAGATGTGGGCGTCGTCCTGCGTCATCTGGCGGACGCGCAGCAGGCCGTGCAGCGCGCCGTGCGCCTCGTTGCGGTGGCAGCAGCCGAACTCGGCCATGCGCAGCGGCAGGTCGCGATAGGACTTGATGCCCTGGTTGAAGATCTGGATATGCGCCGGGCAGTTCATCGGCTTCAGCGCCATGAGGTCACCCTTGCCCGAAAGCACCGGACCTTCGTCTTCCGTGCCGGGTACCTCGTCCGGCACCACGAACATGTTCTCGCGGTACTTGCCCCAGTGGCCAGACGCTTCCCAGAACTTCGACGACATCAGCTGCGGGGTCTTCACCTCGTTGTAGCCGTTGGCGTTCACGCGGCGGCGGATATACGCCTCCATCTGGTTATAGAGGACATAGCCCTTGGGGTGCCAGAACACCGAGCCCTGCGCTTCTTCCTGCAGGTGGAACAGGTCGAGATCCTTGCCGATGCGGCGGTGATCGCGCTTCTCGGCCTCCTCCAGCATGTGGAGGTACTCGTCGAGTTCCTTCTGGCTGGCAAAGGCCGTGCCGTAGAGGCGGCTGAGCACCGGGTTGTTGCTGTCGCCGCGCCAGTAGGCACCGGCCACCTTGGTGAGTGTGAAGGCGGTGCCGATATCCTTGGTCGAGCGCATGTGCGGGCCGCGGCAGAGGTCGAACCACTGGCCCTGCTTGTAGATCTTGATCATCTGGTCGGCCGGGATGGCGTCGACCAGCTCGACCTTGAAGTTCTCGCCCTTGGCCGCGAAGACGCGCTTGGCCTCGTCGCGGGTCCAGACTTCCTTGGTGAAGGCGGCGCCGCGCGCGACGATCTCGGCCATCTTCTTCTCGATGACCGGGAAATCGTCCTCCGAGAAAGGCGTGTCGCGCTTGAAGTCGTAGTAGAAGCCGTTCTCGATCACCGGACCGATGGTAACCTGCGTATCCGGCCACAGTTCCTGCACCGCCTCCGCGAGCACGTGCGCGGCATCGTGCCGAATGAGCCCGAGGCCGTCGGCGCTGTCGCGCATCACGAACTCGATGCGGCCGTCATCCTCCAGCGCATCCGACAGGTCGGAGAGGACGCCGTTCCACTTCATCGCCACCGTCTTCTTGGCGAGACTGGGGGAGATGGACTCGACCACGGTGGTCCCGGTGGTGCCACGCGCATAGTCGCGTACTGCACCGTCGGGGAACGTCACCTTGATCATTTTCATCTCCAATGAATTGTTGCCGCGGCATGCGGCAAGGCGGGGTGTCTAGCACGCCGCATGTAGTCACGCCAAGGCGGTGGGGGTATCGACGGTTTACCGCGGTAATCCCACCCTACCGTAGCGGCTGGACCAGAGACGGTGGCCTCCCTCCCCCTTGTGGGCAGGGTAGCGAAGCTGGGAGCAGAGCGACGTAGCGAAGCTAGGTTGGAGGTACCGCTACATCCACTTTCGCTTGCGCATGAACAGGAAGATCGCTACCGCCATCGCCGCGAGGCCACCGCAGACGGCCCAGAAGGCCCAGGGCTGATCGGCGAACGGGATCGGCAGGTTCATGCCGAGTATGCCGCTGATGACGGTGAGCGGCATCAGCACCACGGTCGCCGCCGCCAGGAGCAGCATGGTCTGGTTCATCTGCTCGGCGCGGGTGTCGAGCAGTTGTTCGTGAACCAGCACGGCCCGCTCGGAAAGCGTCTGCATCTCGTCGCCGAGCCGGGCGGTGCGGGCCGCAGCCTCGCGCAGGCGGACGCGGTCGCGGTTGGTCAGGAAGCTCAGGTCTTCGATTTCGAGGGTGGTCAGCACGTCGCGCTGCGGCCAGATCAGGCGACGCATGTTGATCAGCGTGCGGCGCAGATGAGCGAGGCGGCTGCGGGAATCGTGGTTGCGATTCATCATCAGCTGCTCCTCGATCACGTCGAGGCTGTCTCCCAGTCGCTCGGTGAGCGGTTCGATGCGGTCCGCGGCACGGAGCGCCAGGCGCGCGACGAGGTCGGCGGGCGATTGCGGCGCGTGGTGCGTCTGCTGCCACTGCCCGATGCCGAGGAACTCAACGATGTTGAGCTCCGATGCGATGATGACGCGGCCTTTCTCGAGCCACAGCGACAGCAACTGGCGGCCGACATCTTCGGGCTGGGCACCGGGCCGGGCGACACGCAACACCACCAGCGCTTTGTCGTCGATCACCGTGCAGCGAGAACGGGTCGAAGGCACGGTGATGAGGTCGGCGTAGAACTCGCCGAGCTCCTTCTTCAGCCAGACGCGGAACTCCGGCGCGCGCGAGTTGCCGGAAATAAGGGCAAAGCCCTTGGTCGGCGTCACGAAGGTCGCTTCTTCGGCCTCCTCGAGCTTGCGAACGCCACCGCGCCCGTCGAACTGGACGATGGTCATCCAGTCGCGGACGGGCGGGCGGGTGTTGGAGCCGGGAATGTCGCCCATTGCGGCCCCCTGTCGGTTCAGCTCAGTCGGGCAAGCGCGTCGGCAAGGCGGTTGCGGCGTTCGACCCCATCGGCCCGGCGCTGGCGCTGCTCGTCGATCACCTCGGCCGGGGCTTTGGCGACGAACTGTTCGTTGCCGAGCTTGCGGTCGATCTTGTCGATCTCGCTGTCTTCCTTGGCCATGTCCTTCTGCAGGCGTGCCCGTTCGGCGGCGATGTCGATGACGCCGGCCAACGGCAGGGCGAACACGGCCTCGCCAAGCACTATCTGGGCCGACTCGGGCGGCACGTCGGAGGCGTAGTCGACCGTCTCCAGTCGGGCGAGGCGGGTCAGCGAGCCGAGGTGAGCCTCGACACGCGTGCCGGTCTCCTCCCCTGCTCCGACGACGACCAGTCTGATCTTCGCACCACCCGGCACGTTCATCTCCTGGCGCACCGAACGGATGCCGGAGACCAGAGCGATCAGCCAGTCGAGCTCGGCGGTCGCCTTGGGCTCCTCGAGGCCGGTCATGTCCGGCCATTCGGTGAGGACCAGCAGCTTCGAACGCTTCGGCCCGATCTTTCCGGTTTCCGCCCACAACTCTTCGGTAACGAAGGGCATGAAGGGGTGGAGCAGTTTCAAAATCTGGTCGAGCACGTAGGCCGCGGTGGCGCGGGTCTCGATCTTGGCGCCTTCGTCATCGCCGGTAAGGATGGGCTTCGCGAGTTCGAGGTACCAGTCGCAGAACGTGCCCCAGACGAAGTCGTAGGCTGCGTTCGCCGCTTCGTTGAAGCGGTAGTCTTCGATGGCCTTGGTCACGGTCTCGACCGCGCGGGCCGTCGAGCCGACGATCCAGCGGTTGAGGGCCAGCCGGTTGTCACGTGGACCGAAGCCGGCGAGGCGAATGCAGTCGTTCATCTCGAGGAAGCGCGCAGCGTTCCAGAGCTTGGTGACGAAGTTGCGATAGCCCTCGACACGCGCCATCGAGAGACGCAGGTCGCGGCCCTGGGCGGCCATCGCGGCCAGGGTGAACCGCGTGGCGTCGGCACCGTAGCCATCGATGAGCTTCAGTGGATCGATGACGTTGCCCTTCGTCTTCGACATCTTCTGCCCGTGCTCGTCACGAACGAGCGCGTGCATGTAGACCGTGTGGAAGGGCTCGGTGCCCGTGAACTCCAGCCCCATCATCATCATGCGGGCGACCCAGAAGAAGATGATGTCGAAGCCCGTCACCAGCACGTCGGTGGGGTAGTACTTCTTGAGTTCGGCTGTGTCGTTAGGCCAGCCCATGGTAGAGAACGGCCACAATGCCGACGAGAACCAAGTGTCGAGCACGTCTTCGTCGCGATGCAGCGGCACCTTGGAGTCGCTGAGTTCGGCAAAGGGGTCGCGCTGCTTGCGCATCGACCAGGTGGTTGCGTTCAAGCGGTCGCGCTGCGTGGTGTCGAAGGCGGTGTAGGCCTTGGCGTAGTCGGAGGCGTTCAGGCCCTTGGAATACACCTCGATCTTGCGTCCGGCGTAGTAGGCCTCCGCCTGCGCGATCGCATCGGTCTCGGTTTCGGCGACGAAGACCTTGGGGCCGGCGCTGCCATTGTTGAAATCAGGATCGGTGTTCAGCCGCGGGCCGTACCAGGCCGGAATCTGGTGTCCCCACCACAGCTGGCGGGAAATGGTCCACGGCTTGATGTTTTCCATCCACGCGAAATAGGTGTTCTCGTACTGCTTGGGCACGAACTTCGTCCGCCCCTCGCGCACCGAGGCGAGCGCTGGCTCGGCCAGCACTTCGGCGCGAACGAACCACTGGTCGGTGAGGAACGGCTCGATCACCACCTGCTTCGACTTTTCGTCGAACGGCACCATGATCTTCTTGTCTTCGATCCAGGCGAGGACGCCCATCGCCTCGAGGTCCTGCAGCACCTTCTTGCGCGCCTCGAAACGATCGAGACCGCGATAGGCGGCGGGGACGCTGTTGTTCAGCTTCGCCGTGGTGGTGAAGATGTTGAGCGGCTTGAGGCCGTGCCGCTGGCCGACCTCGAAGTCGTTGAAATCGTGTGCCGGGGTGATCTTCACCGCACCCGAGCCGAGCTCGGGATCGGCGTACTCGTCGCCGATGATCGGGATACGGCGACCGGTGATCGGCAGGATTACCTGCTTGCCGATGAGGTGCTGGTAGCGCTCGTCCTCGGGATGCACGGCGACGGCCATGTCGCCCAGCATCGTCTCCGGGCGCGTGGTGGCGACGGTAATGGTTTCGTCCGTTCCCTCGATGGGGTAGCGGAGGTGCCACATCTTGCCGGCGGTCTCGATGTTCTCGACCTCGAGATCCGACACGGCAGTCTCGAGACCCGGGTGCCAGTTCACGAGCCGCTTGGCGCGGTAGATCAGGCCCTTCTGGTAGAGCCCCACGAACACCTTGCGCACGGCCTCGGAAAGGCCCTCGTCCATCGTGAAGCGCTCGCGCGACCAGTCGGCGGATGCGCCGAGGCGGCGGAGCTGGTTAAGGATGGTGCCGCCAGACTCGGCCTTCCACTCCCACACGCGCTCCAGGAATTTCTCGCGCCCCATCTCGCGGCGGCCGGGCTCCTGCCGCTCCATCAGCTGGCGCTCGACGATCATCTGGGTTGCGATGCCGGCGTGGTCGGTGCCCGGCTGCCACAGCACATCCTTGCCCCGCATGCGCTCGAAGCGGATGAGGATGTCCTGGATGGTGTTGTTGAGCGCGTGCCCGATATGCAGCGAACCGGTGACGTTGGGCGGCGGAATGACGATCGAGAACGTTTCGGCGCTGGGCTTGGCGCCTGCCCCGGCCTTGAAAGCGCCGGCCTTCATCCACGCCTCGTAGATACGGCCTTCGACGGCGGACGGTTCGTAAGTCTTCTCGAGCATCGGGTGTCCAACAGAATAACGCCCGGGCCGGCGGATACGCGCGGCGGGCGGCAAGGAATTCGGTGTGAGGTCTAAAGCAAAGGCAGAGGCCGCAAGTCAACACAAACGCATACGGTCGCGTTTCCGATTGTTGCTGCCGCTGTCGATTCAGGCTTCAGCATCGCGTCGGCTTCGCGCAGTATGGGTGCAGGTCCCGCCTCCCAAGGGGGGAAGTGCCATGGGGGCACGGAGGCGGACCGGACCCGAAGGACAAATGCGAGAACAGACAAGGAAGCAACTAGAACAAGCACTCGAATTCGAACATACCCAACTGACCATCCTGGAACAGCAGGTTACCAGGCAGCCACCGGCCGGGCCGGTTCAGACTGCCAACTGGCCCAAACTGCTGGAAAGTCACAGACGAGCGATCGCCTACTACAAGGCAAGGCTCGCAGACCTGGGCGGGACGGAAGGGTAAAGCAGGAGGAGACTAACGCCCGCCTCGCGAGACGCGGGCGATCTCCTGTTCGACCATGCGCTCCACGATCGACGGCAGGTTCTCGTCCAGCCAGTCCTTGAGCATGGGGCGCAGCATGTCGCGCATCATCTCTTCGATGGTGATGTTCGAGCCCACCGTCGAGAGGCTGGTGAGCTTGGAGAAGGAGCGGCCGATGACCGACTGGGTGGCAGGTTCGAGCAATTGTTCAGCCATATCGCTGGTGAGGCGCGGATCGGGCAGCGGCGCGGCATGCGACACCGGGGCGGCACGCGGTCGCTCATAGGCGGGAGCGGGTCGCGGCGGAGCAACAGGCTCGGGCGCGACTTCGAACGCAATGTCATCGGGATCGACGAGACCAACCGGTTCCTCGGATTCCTGGCCGATCAGATCGTTGAAGCTCATGCCGGAGTTACCACCGTGCTCGTCAGCCGCCGCGGTCTCGCGCAGGATCTGCTCTGCGGACAACGCCAGCGGTTCGGCCTCCGGCTCGGCAACCGGTTCCGGACGGGGCGGCACTGGCGCGAAGCTGCGCGGCGGCGCTGGCGGCGGCGCGGCGGGCTTGCGCACGGCGCTCGCGTCATCGTCGGCGATGATCTGCCGGATGGACGACAGGATCTCGTCCATCGACGGCTCTTTGGGCGCTGGCTTGTTCATCGCTGCCTCACAATACCCGCCCAACAACCCCGGGCCGAATACGTCCTTAATGAAGCTCCATACGGCAATCTGCCGAATCGAGCACAATCAATCTAGTCCAAGCGGAGCCGCCTTGTGAATCAGTGACGCTGTGTCACCGGCGCCTTCCCCCAGGAGTTTTGGGAATTTTGGCGCGGTTGTCGCCGGCCGCACCCCCTCAAGCACAAGGCCCGGCACCTTTCGGCTGCCGGGCCTGGTTCAGTTGCGACAGGCGAGCCTACTCGTCCAGCGCGCGGAGTTCCTGCCAGACATCCTCGACCTTGGCGATGTAGCCGTCTGCCGAGTGGATGCTCACGTCGAGGCGCAGGTCTTCTGCCGACAGCCGGCCGGATGCGGCGAGCAGGGCAAAGGCGGCGATCATCCGCGACGCGCGCGCCTGGATCAGCCCTTCGCGCGCCGAGGTCAGCTCGGCCTGGGCGTTGAGCACGTCGAGCGTGGTTTTCTGACCAACATCGCGCTCCTGCACGGTGCCATCCACGACCAGCTGACCCGAGGCGACGGCCGACTGCGCCGATTCGATCTGGGCACTGGAGTTCTGCAGGCTCGACCAAGCGGAGATCACCGACTCGCGGATCTGGTCGCGGGCTGACAGTGCATCGACCTCCGACTTGATCTGTTCGATATTGGCCCGACGGATCGACGCGCCCAGCGCGCCACCGGCATAGATCGGGATCGACAACTGGAAGTTGACAGAGCCCGTGGCGCCCGGATTGTCGAGGCCAAAGCAGCCGATGGCGCAGATCGAACCGATCATGTTGAGCTTCGGCCCGAAAGCGGCC
>JAEYYP010000372.1 GCA_023428425.1 Pseudomonadota bacterium | reverse complement strand
GGCCACCTCCGGGTGGCCGGCAACAGACCGGAATGCAGAAAAGCAAAAGGCCCGCCGAAGCGGGCCTTGAAACACGGTCGAACGCCGGGCTCAGCCCTGGCGCGCCTTGTAGCGCTTGTCGACCTTGTTGATGATGTAGACACGGCCGCGGCGGCGGACGAGCTTGTTGGCGCGATGGCGACCCATCAGAGCCTTGAGCGAATTGGCAACTTTCATTCTAACCTCTGGTCGAAACAAAAAGAGGCGCGCCGCGCCCTTCGAATTCGGCCTGTCACTAAAGGGAAATATGGGGGCTGTCAAAGGGAAATTGCCCGCCTCCCCAGCTCTCGTCCTCAACCGGTTGGCGCGGTTGCGATGGCGGAGTTAACCGGCCGGCAAGCTCCACCGGCGAATACTCCCCGCCAGACCAGCACACCCCAAATCGGCCACACGGCATGCAAAAAGAGAGATTTGCAAAACTCGACGTCCTCGTGTGCGATCCCAACCAACACATGGCCTCGCTGATCGGCCAGATGCTTCGCCACCTCAAGGTCCATGCGGTGGAGGAGGTGCAGAGTTCGAATGCCGCGCTCGCCTCGCTGACCAACAGGAAGTTCGGCGTCATACTCCTCGATGATCTTCTGAGCCCAACCGGCAGCGTCGAACTCATTCGGGCATTGCGCACCAACGAGCAGGGCCTCAACCGTACGACACCGGTGATCATGATGTCATCGGCGCCCGACGCCGCGCGGATTCTGGCCGCGCGCGACGCCGGGGTGACCGAGTTCCTGCGCAAGCCATTCGCCGCGGTACACGTGGAATCCCGGCTCAATTCGATCTTCAGCGCGCCGCGCGAGTTCGTGGAGGGCGGCGGCTACCAGGGCCCGGACCGTCGCCGGCGCAAGGCAGAGTTCAAAGGTGGCGAGCGCCGCGCAACCGCCACTGCCCCCCAGAAGGACGCTCCGTAGGGGCCGACTACGCTCCCGCCTGCAACTCCAGTTCCTGCCAGCGATGACAGGCGACCATCCGGCTGCCCGTATCCTCGAGCGGCGGGCGCTGCTCGGCGCAAACCGGAAGCGCGTACCGACAGCGCGTCCGGAAGGTGCAGCCGGAGGGCGGATTGATCGGCGAAGGTATCTCTCCGACAAGCCCATCGATGGTCCGCTGTCGCGCCCGCTTCGGATCCGGGATGGGCACGGCAGTGAGCAACGCCCTTGTGTAGGGATGCTTCGGATCATCGTACAGGTCATCGCCATTGGCGAGTTCGACGATGCGACCCAGATAGAGCACCATGATGCGATCGGACACGTGCCGCACGACGCTGAGGTTGTGCGAAATGAAGATGAGCGTGAGGCCGAACTGGTCCTTGAGGTCGGCAAGCAGGTTGAGGATCTGCGCCTGGATCGACACGTCGAGAGCCGAGACCGGCTCGTCGCAGACGATGAGCTTGGGCTCGGTGATCAGTGCCCGGGCGATACCGATGCGCTGCGCCTGCCCGCCCGAAAACTCGTGCGGGTAGCGGTTGATCATCTCGGGCAGGAGCCCGACGGCCTCCATGATGCGAAGGACGCGCTCGCGCCGCTCGGTCGCCTTTAGCTCCGGCATCAGCGTCCTGAGCGGGTCGGCGATGATCTCGCCTACGGTCATCCGCGGATTGAGCGACGCGAGGGGGTCCTGGAAGATGATCTGCAGGTCCTTGCGATGCTTGCGCATCTCCTCGGCCGGCAGGGACGCGATGTCCTGTCCCAGCCACATCACCCGACCCTGGTCTGGCGACAGCAGTTGCAGGATGCAGCGGCCGAGCGTGGACTTGCCACAGCCCGATTCACCGACGATGCCGAGCGTTTCGCCGCGCTTGACCGTGAACGAGATATCCTGAAGCGCCTTCAGCTGTAGCGGCCGAGTGAACAGGCCGGCGCTGATCGAGAAATACTTGGACAGGTTCTCGACCTTGATCAGGTCCTCTGCGGAAGCGGCCGGCATCACGCGACCTCCTCATAGTCGAGTTCGCCCTGATACCAGCAGGCTTTCTCGCGCACGTCCTCGACGGGGAGCAGCGGCGGGCGTTCGGCAAGGCAGCGATCGAAGCGGAAGGCGCAACGCGGGTGGAATGCGCAGCCTTGGGGCAGGTGTTCCAGGCTGGGCGGCAGCCCCTGGATCGGATCGAGCCGTCGGGCGCGCTTGGCAACATGCGGTGTCGAATGCAGCAACCCCAGCGTATAGGGGTGACGCGGGTCGTAGAACAGGCTGTCGGTCGGGCCCTTCTCGACGCAGCGGCCGCCATACATCACCATCATTCGGTCGGCGACCCCGGCGACGACGCCGAGATCATGGGTGATGAGGACCAGCGCCGTGCCGAATTCATTCGATAGGTTCCTGAACAGTTCAAGCATCTGCGCTTGCACTGTGACGTCGAGAGCTGTGGTCGGCTCGTCGGCGATCAGCACCTTTGGCCGGCAGAGCAGCGCCATTGCGATCATGACGCGCTGCCGCATGCCACCCGACAACTCGTGCGGATAGGCATTCGCACGCTTGGTCGGTTCGGGGATACCCACGCGCTCCAGCATTTCGATCGTTGCCCGCAGCGCTTGTTCGGGCGCGTAGCCCTGGTGGCGCACCAGCACCTCGCTGAGCTGCGTCTTGATCCTGAGGCTCGGATTCAGCGAGGTCATCGGATCCTGGAAGATCATGGCGATGTCCTTGCCGCGATACTTGTCCAGTTCGTCGGAATCGAGCCCGACGAGGTTGGTTTCCCCGAGCATGGCCCGCCCGGTGACGCGGCCGTTTCGTGCCAGGAGGCCCATGATCGACAGGAAGGCCTGGCTCTTGCCTGAGCCGGATTCGCCGACAACCGCCAGAGTTTCGCCGCGCGCCAAGGAGAAGTTGAGGCCGGAGACCGCCTTCACCTCCGACTGGTGGAGCTTGAAGGTAACGTCGAGGTCGTCGACGACCAGCACATCGGACATGTCAGCGGTCCTTCGGATCGAGCGCGTCGCGCAGGCCATCACCGAGGTAGGTGAGGCAGAGCAGCATGGTGATGAGGATGGCGGCAGGGGTCAGCAGCATCCAGGGCAGCGTCTCGATCACCGGCGCGCCTGCGGAGACGAGTGCGCCCAGCGAAGTCTGCGGCTCCTGCACGCCGAGGCCGAGATAGCTGAGGAAGCTCTCGGTGATGATGATCTCAGGGATGGTCAGCGTCGCGTAGATCACCACCGGGCCGGTGAGGTTGGGCACGATATGGCGGAAGATGATGGTGAAGGGCCCTGCCCCGCCCGCCTTTGCCGCCTCGATGAACTCGCGATGCTTGAGACTGAGCGTTTGCCCGCGAACGATACGCGCCATCGTCAGCCATTCGAGACAGCCGATGCCCACGAACAACAGCACAGGCGATCGCCCGAAGATCACCACAAGGATGATCACGAACAGGATGTAGGGCAGCGCATACATGATATCGACGAAGCGCATCATGATGGCGTCGACCTTGCCGCCGAAATAGCCGGCGATCGCGCCATAGGTAATGCCGATCACTACCGACACGAAAGTGGCGACAAACGCCACGATGATCGACATCTGCGTGCCCTGCATCGCGCGAGCCATCATGTCGCGGCCATTCGCGTCGGTGCCGAAATAGTGCATCTTCTCGAAGTTCGGCGGCTTGCGGATCGAGGTCCAGTCGACCTTGTCGTAGGACCACGGCGCAAAGAACGGACCAACGAATGCGAACAGGACGATCGCGATCAGCACGAAGATCGAGACCAGTGCGGCCTTGTTGTTCATCAGGCGCCGCATGGCGTCCTGCGTCAGCGAACGCCCCTTGGGCGCATTCTGTAACGCATCGGCGTAGTTGGTGAGAACGGCGTCCTTGCCGGTGATGCCAGCCATCAGCGGTACCTCACCTTGGGATCGAGCCAGGCGTAGATGATATCCACAATGAGGTTCAGCGCCAGGATGATGAAGACGTAGAGAATGGTCGTTCCCAGCACGAGGCCGTAGTCGCGGTTGAGCGCGGCCGTGATGAAGAACTTGCCGATACCGGGCAGCGCGAAGATCTGCTCCACGACCAGCGAGCCGGTCAGCAGGTAAGAGAGACCCGGCCCGAGGTAGGAGACGACGGGGATCAGCGCCGGCTTGAGGGCATGACGCGCAAGGATGAGCCGCGCGCCAATGCCCTTCGAGCGGGCCGTGCGGATGTAGTTGGTCCCCAGCACCTCGATCATCGAGCCGCGCGTCAACCGCGCGATGCGCCCCGCGTGCGGCAGGGCCAGCACCGTGATCGGCAGGATGAGATGGGGAACGGACCCGGCAATGAAGCCCCCCGCCGGCACCCACTTGAGATAGACGCCGAACGCCAGCTGCAGGAGGCTGCCCATAAGGAAATTCGGCACAACGAGGCCGACCATCGCCAGGGCGACCAGCGCGTAGTCGGGCCAGCGGTTCTGATTGAGGGCAGCCAGCGCGCCGACGATGAGCCCGACCACGGTGGCCACGAGGAAGGCCGAAAAGCCCAGCATCATCGTGAAAGGCAGGCCGATGCCGAGCATCTGCGATACCGAGAAGTCGTCGTAGACCATCGACGGGCCGAGGTCACCGCGGACCAGCCGGCCCAGGTAGATCAGGTACTGATTGAACAGCGGCTGGTCGAGATTGTAGTAGGCGCGCAGGTTCGCCATCGTATTCGGCGGCAACTGCCGGCCCGTGTCGAACGGACCTCCGGGCGCCAGACGCAGGATGAAGAAGCAAGCCGTGATGGCAATGAACGCGATCGGGATCGCCGATAGTACGCGTCGGAGGGCATAGCCGAGCATCCGGCCGATACCTTTCTGGTTCCGCAGGCGCTGTCGCGCCCTGCAACAGACAATAGCCGCGGGCACACAAGTGCCCGCGGCCGTATCGTCAAGACGGTGTGACTTACTCGGTCTTGGTCAGCCAGCGCGTGCGGTGCACGTCCTTGGCGTTGTCCTCGAAGCCGGTGATGTATGGCTTCACCACGTTGTTCGCGAGGTACCACATCAGCGGGATCGCAGCGAACTCGTCCATCGCTACCTTCTCGGCCTCGCCGAGCTTCAGCGCGCGGGCCCCGAGGTCGGACATGCTGGCGGCTTCGGTCACCAGCGCGTCGAACTGCGCGTTCGAGTAGCGGCCGTAGTTGTTGCCCCAGTTCATCGCCCCATCGCTCATGGTGCCGGACTTGAGCAACTCGAGCGTGTTGCTCGGGTCGGAGTAGTCGTTGAGCCAGCCGGCACGACCCACTTCGAAATCACCGGCGCGCAGGGCGTCGTAGTGCACCGGGGTTTCGGCGTTGAACAGCTCGGCCTCGACACCGATCTCCTTCCACATCGCCGAAATGGCAATGGCAAGGTTCTGGTGGTTGTCGTTGGTGTTGTAACGCAGCTGCAGCTTCAACGGATTGGCGGTGGTGTAGCCGGCCTCCTCCATCAACGCCTTGGCCTGTGCAACGCGCTCGTCGTAGGGAACCGAAGCCCACTCGGGCATGTAGGGAGTGACGCCCTCGTAGTTGCCGGTGCCGGGCGGCACCCAGGCGTAGGCCGGCGGCTCGCCCGAACCCCAGATGTCGGGCCCCATGATCTCGCGGTTGAGCGAAATCGACAGCGCCTTGCGGATGTTGACGTTGTCGAACGGCGCCTTTTCCTGGTTGATCACGTAGTAGTGGATGCCCTGGAACGGAGCGAAGCGGCCCTCACCCGGCATGGTGTCCTTGACCACCTGCTGCTGGTCGGCCGGCAAGTCGACGAGGATATCGTATTCGCCGGCGCGGTAGCGGTTGAACGCCGCCGCCAGGTCGTCCTGCACGTAGTAGTAGACTTCGTCGATCTGGACGTTGTCCTTGTCGTAGTAGGTATCCGACTTGACCGACTTCACGTAGCTGCCAGGCACCCATTCCTTGACGGTGTAGGGGCCGTTGCTGACGATGTTCTCCACGTTGGTCCACGCATCGCCGACCTTCTCGACGACGTGCTTCGGCACCGGCCAACCGGTGTAGTGGGTCAGCGCGCCGAGGAAATACGGGGTCGGGGCTTCCAGCGTGATCTCGAGAGTGGTGTCGTCGAGCGCCTTTACGCCGAAATCGGCGGAATCGACCGGCATGGTGCCATCGACGATTTCCGAGCCGCCCTTGACCGGGAACTGAAGGTACGAATACTCGGCCGCGGTCGCCGGGTTGAACAGACGGCGGAAGGCGTACTCGAAGTCACCGGCGGTCACCGGCACGCCATCGCTCCACACGATGCCCGGGCGAAGCTTGAAGGTGTAGACGAGACCATCGTCCGAGATTGTCCAGGATTCGGCCTGGCCCGGGATCGGCTCGGCCTTGGCGTCCTCGGCAACAAGGCCTTCGAGGTAGTCGCCGATGATGCGGTTCTGCCAGTCGCCCGAAGCCTTGTGCGGATCGAGCGTTCCGGGCTCGGAGCCGTTGAACATGTTCAGCGTGACCGCGAGCGCCGTGCTGCTCATCAGCATGGTCAGCGCTCCAGCGGTCGCCGCCGCTTTGAGGACCTGCGTTATTTTCATTTTTGTCCCATTCCCTTGAATGTCGTTTCCCTAGAAGCCATGGTCTTGAAACGCCATGCCCCTCACTTCGCCGGACTGGTCGGAACCGCCGGATTGGGTACGGACCCTATGGCAAGGCGGAAAGCCTGACAAGCCGGATTGACGTAAGCGTCAACCGGTGTGGAAACGCCGAGAGAACGCTGTCTACTCTGCCCGCTCGACCAGGGCCGCGACGCCCATGCCGCCGGCGGTGCAGACCGAGATCAGCGCGCGCTGCTTCTCCTCGGCCTGGAGCAGCTTGGCGGTGAGGCCGAGGATGCGGGCACCGGTGGCGGCGAAGGGGTGACCATAGGCGAGGCTCGATCCCTTCACGTTGATCTTTGCGGAATCGATCTCCCCCAGAGGCGTTTCACGACCGAGTACCGTGCGGTTGTAGTCCGGATCGCGCCAGGCCTTGAGGGTGCAAAGGACCTGGGCGGCGAAGGCTTCGTGCAGTTCGAACAGGTCGATGTCGGCGAAGGTGAGGTTCGACCGGCGGAGCATTTCGCTGACCGCAATGGTGGGGGCCATGAGCAGGCCCTCGCCATGCGCGAAGTCGTTGGCGGCGACCTGGCCGAGGGTGAGGTAGGCGAGGATGGGGAGGTTGCGCGCCCTGGCCCAGTCCTCCGACGCCAGCAGCACGGCCGCCGCGCCATCGGTCAGCGGGGTGGAATTGGCGGCGGTGAGCGTGCCCTTGCCCGAATCCTTGTCGAAAGCGGGCTTCATCGTCGCCATCTTTTCGAGGCTGGTGTCGGCGCGGACATTGTTGTCGCGCAGCACGCCGGCGAAGGGGACGATGAGGTCGTCGTGGAAGCCCTCGTCGTAGGCGCGGGCAGCGTTGAGGTGCGACCTCAGCGCCAGCTCGTCCTGCTCCTCGCGCGTGATGCCCCACTGGCGGGCCATCAGTTCGCAATGCTGGCCCATAGAGAGGCCGGTGCGCTGCTCCTGGGTGGAGGGCGCGACGGGGGTGAGCTCGCCGAGGTTGAAGCCCTTGAAGGCGGCGGCCTTTTCGCCTGCGGTCTTCGCGCGGCTGAGGGTGCTGAGCCGGTGCTGGAACTTGTCGCCGAAGACGATGGGGGCGTCAGAGACGGTGTCGGTGCCGGCAGCGATACCGCTGTCGATCTCGCCGGTGGCGATCTTGGCGCCGAGGATCAGCGCCGCCTGGAGCGAGGTACCGCAGGCGATCTGGATGTTGGTGCCGGGGGTGCGCGGCGACAGGCCGGCGTCGAGCGCCGCCTCGCGGGTGAGATTGAAGTCGCGACTGTGACTGAGCACGGCACCGGCCATGACTTCGCCGATAATTTCGCCGCGTAGGCCACATTTTTCTGCCAGTCCGCCGAGCGCCGCGCCGAGCATGGTCAGGTTGCCCTCTTCGGCATAACCCGTGTAGGCACGGGTGAAAGGGATGCGCGCCGAGCCGACGATGGCGACCCTACGAAGTTCGGCCATGATCAAGCCCTCCCATCCTTGCGTGCTTTCATCGGTCCACCCATGAACGGCGCGAACCCGGTGCCGTAGATGACGCCGATATCGGCGAGGTCGGCAGATGAGACCACCCCCTCGGACACCACGATCTCGGTGGTATCGACCAGAGGCTGGATCAGTTCGCGGCCGAGGCCGGCGAGGTCCGGGTGCGGCGGGGCATCGGCCTTGACTGCCTTGCCGTCGGCCCAGGTGTAGAAGCCCTGCCCCGTCTTGCGGCCGAGCTTCTTTTCGGCAATCAGCCGCGCGAACTGGCTGCCCTCGGGCACTGACGATCCGAGTTCCTCGGCTACCGACTTGCCGACATCGAGCCCGACGGTGTCCATGAGCTCGATCGGGCCCATCGGCATGCCGAAGGCGACGGCAGCCGCATCGATCTGCTCCTTGCTTTCGCCCGCTTCGACCCGCTGCACGGCGGCGAGCATGTACGGCATGAGCACGCGGTTGACGAGGAAGCCCGGCGCCGACTTCACCACCACCGGCGACTTGCCGATGGCGAGCGCGAAGCTGGCGCCGCGCGCGATATCGAGGTCGGTATTGAACCTCGAGCGGATCACTTCGACTAGCGGCAACTGCGCGACGGGATTGAAGAAGTGGAGGCCGATCAGCCGGCTCGGATTCTTCAGCCCTTCTGCGATCCGCTCGAGTTCGATCGAAGAGGTGTTGGTGGCGAGGATGGCGCCGGGTTTCGCCCGCGCCTCGGCATCGGCGAACACCGCCTGCTTGATGTCGAGCCGCTCGACCACCGCCTCGATGATCACGTCGGCGCGCGACATCCCCTTGCCGGAAACATCGGCCTCGAGCCTTGCGATGGCGTTGGTAATCTCGGTCTGCGTCCGGAGCCGCTTCTTGAACAGCGATTTCGCGCGATCGAGCGCCGGCTTGATGCGCTCCATGTCGAGATCCTGCAGCGTCACGCCCATGCCGCGCAGCGCGCACCAGGCGGCGATGTCGCCCCCCATCACGCCGGCGCCGACAACGTGGACACGTCGGAACACCGGCTTGTCGGCACCGCGCACCCCCTGCTTCTTCAGCGATTCCGACAGGAAGAACACGCGGCGGAGGTTGGCTGCCGTCGGCGAAGCCATCAGCGGCACGAAACGGGTGATCTCGCCCTGCTTCATGGCGCGCCAGTCGTCGCCGTGCTCCTCGAAGAGGTCGATCAGCGAGTACGGCGCCGGGAAGTGCTCGGGATTGGCCTTCTTGCGAGCCTCGGCGCGCATCTGGTCCGCAATGTACTTCCGCGCCGGTCTGGCCATGGCGACGGCGCGCTTCACGAATGGCGCCTCGTCGCTCGAGCGCTTCTGCAGCACGGCCTTGCGAGCTTCCCAGCGCAGGTTGTCGCGGTGGCGCACCAGCTTGTCGACCAGGTTGAGGCCACGCGCCTGCCTGGCGCGCAGCATCTTGCCGGTGAGCATGATCTGCATGGCGTCGACGGGCCCGGCCTGGCGAACGGAGCGGCCGGTGCCGCCGAAGCCCGGGAAGATGCCGAGGTTGACCTCGGGGAAGCCGATGCGCGTGCTGTCGTCGTTGACGGCGATGCGGTACCGGCAGGCGAGCGCCAGTTCCAGCCCGCCACCGAGGCAGAAGCCGTGGATGCCGGCGACTACCGGAACCTTCAGCGCCTCGATGCGGTCAAACAGACCGTGGGTGCGGTTGAGGGCGCCGGTCAGCACGCCGGGATCGGCCATGTCGTCGAACTCGGTGACGTCGGCCCCGGCTATGAAGCCGGAATCCTTCGCCGAGAGCAGGATGACACCCTTGAGCTCGCCGGCCGGGATCATCCCCTCGATGGCGGTGACGATGGTGTCGAGCTCAGTGATCGATTCTCGGCTGAGCGTGTTCACGGGCGACTTCGGTGTGTCGATCGTGAGCCAGCCGAGGCCCTCGAAATCAACCGTGAAGGTCCAGTGCTTGAGATGCGGCAGGGTGTCGGCCATGTCGTCACTCCTCTCGTCTTACTCGGCGGCCAGGTCGATGGCCGGCCGCTCGCGCCTCAACTGCTTCGAGCCGAGCTCGTCCGGCTCGAAATCATCGACGCGGATGGCGCGATCGGTCGCCTGGTCGGCAAGCCGCAGGGTGGCGGCCTCGGCTTCGGTGAGGATGCCTGCATCGACGGCGTCGGTGATGGCGTCACGATCGAGCCTACGGTCGACCTGATGCTTCTTGGTGGCGCGGATGAACTTCTTCTCGACATCCTCGGCCTTGATCACCTTGGCCAGCGTGTCTTCGAGCACGCCGGTAATGTCCTTGGGATCTGTCGACACGTAGACACCACTGGTGAGCCGGTCGCGGAACTCGCCCGGAACCATCGCGGCGCGGGCCAGCCGGAAGGTCGCGCGGTCCGAGGCCGGCTTGGCGTGCCGACCCAGCGGGAACACCAGAACGCGCATCAGGTTCCGCAGCACCGCATTGGGGAAGTTGGCGAACACCGCGGCGAAGCTCTGCTCGATGGCGAAGATGCGGTCGCGGGCGATGGCATCGACCAGAGGCCGATCGGCCTCGAGCCGGCCATCATCCTCGTAGCGCTTCAGCGTCGCCGACAGCAGGTAGAGGTCGGACAGGATGTCCGCCATGCGACCCGATAGGCGCTGCTTGCGCTTGAGGTCGCCACCGAGGAACGCCACGGTCCAGTCGCCCACCAGCGCGAAGCTCTGGGTGTAGCGGCTGAGCTGACGGTACCAGCGGGCCATCTCGTGGCCCACGGGCGTCGACGCGAACCGGCCGAAACTGATGGCGTGGAGGAAGCTGCCCGCCATGTTGCGCAGCATGAAGCTGATATGACCGCAGAATGCCGCATCGAATGCCTCGATGCCGGCGCGCCTGTCGGCATTCTGCGCGGCCGCGATCTCCTTGTAGAGGTACGGATGCGCGCGCAGTGCGCCCTGCGCGAAAGTGATGAGCGTTCGGGTGAGGATGTTGGCGCCTTCGACGGTGATTGCCACAGGCGTCGTCATGTAGCCCGAGAACAGGTAGTTCGATGGCCCGTCCTGCACGGCGCGACCGCCGTGGATGTCCATTGCGTCGTTCACCGCCTCGCGCATCGCATCGGTGGTGCGGTACTTGAGCAGCGCGGACAGCACGGACGGCCGCTGGCCCTCGTCGACCATGGAGGCGGTGAGCGCCCGCGCGGCCTCGTAGGTGTAGGCGTAGCGCACCAGTCGGCTGAGCGGCTCGGCGACACCCTCCATGGTGCCCACAGGGATGCCGAACTGGCGGCGAATGCGGGCATAGGCCGAGGTAACCCGCAGGGCGTACTTGATGGAGACAGTACCGATGGCCGGGAGCGAGATGGCGCGGCCGGTCGACAGGCACTCCATCAGCATGCGCCATCCCTGCCCGGCATACTGGGTACCGCCGATGAGAAAATCCATCGGGATGAAGACGTTGCGGCCCTGCGTCGGGCCGTTCATGAAGGCCGAGCGCGCCGGGAAGTGACGGCGGCCAATCTTCACGCCCTTGAACTTGGCCGGCACCAGCGCGAGCGTGATGCCGATATTGTCGACCTCCCCGATCAGATGGTCCGGATCGTAGAGGTTGAAGGCGAGGCCGAGCAGGGTCGCGACAGGGGCGAGGGTGATGTAGCGCTTGTCCCAGCTGAGCTTGACGCCCAGCGTCTTCTTGCCTTCGTACATGTCGTAGCAGACGACGCCGACATCGCGCATGCCGGCGGCATCGGAGCCGGCATGCGGACCGGTGAGGGCAAAGCAGGGCACTTCCAGGCCCTTGGCGAGGCGGCTCAGATACTTGTCCTTTTGCGCCTGCGTGCCGTATTTTTCGAGCAGTTCGCCCGGCCCCAGGGAGTTTGGCACCATCACGGTGATGCCCGCTGCGATCGAGCGGCTGGCGATCTTGCTCACCACCTGGCTCTGCGCCTGCGCGGTGAAGCCGAGGCCACCATACTCGGTGCCGATCAGCATGCCGAGGAAGCCCTTTTCCTTGAGGTATTTCCATACCTCCGGGGACAGGTCGGCGCGGTTGTTGCGCGTGTCCCAGTCGTCGATCATGGCGCAGACGGTCTCGACCGGACCTTCGAGGAAGGCTTTTTCCTCGGTGGAAAGGGTCGGCCTCCGCACCCCCAGCAGCTTGCTCCAGTCGGGCTTGCCGCCGAACAGTTCCGCATCCCAGCCGACGGTGCCGGCATCGAGCGCTTCCTGCTCGGTGCGGGAGACACGCGGCAGGATGCGCTTGACCATCGCGTAGGCGGGGCCGGTGAGGAGGAGCTTGCGAAGGGGCTTGAGCGCGAACAGCGCGAGGATCAGGCCAGGCGCGAGCAGCAACCAGCGGAACGGGTCGGCCACGACGAGCGCGAAAGGATCGAGGATCACGAGGTTGAGGAGCGCCAGCACGATCCACAGTGCCGCCCATTGCCAGACCGGCGCCCGGCGCATGGCGAGGGCGGTGAAGCCGACAAGCCCGATGACCACCAGAATGGGAAACATGTGCGGCCCTCCTCGACCAGACAGTGCGACCCGGACCCGCCTCGCAACCTCGGCAATCGCCCGGCGTTTCAGGGCAGGCACGGCAAGATGCCAAATGAAAGATAGAGCAGGTTGACGTATACGTCAATCTAAGGCCGCAAACGGCATATGCCTCGAGCAACAGGATAGCCCTGTTGCGGGACACGGGCCGTTCACGACTTCGCGTCGCATGTTTGACGCTAACGTCAACGAGTGGCACTCTCCCTTGCCAAAGGGATGCTCGAACATCCCGGAGGAGGAAACATGGCCATCAACTCTGTCGACCATGATCGACCCTGGGTAGATCACTATCCGCCGGGCATCGCATGGGACGTACCCATCGACACGACACCGGTGCATGAGCAGGTACTGCGCGCCTGCGCAGCGGCGCCGGACGCGGATGCGCTCGACTTCCTGGGCAAGAAGACCAAGTTCCGCGACCTCGCCCGCAGCATCGACGCCTTCGCCGGCGCGCTTCAGCAGCAGTTCGGTGTGAAGAAGGGCACGCGCGTTGCGCTGCTGCTGCCCAACACCCCGTTCTTCGTCGCGGCCTACTACGCCATCCTGAGGGTCGGGGGCACGGTGGTGAACTGCAACCCGCTCTATACCGTGAGCGAGCTCCGTCACATCGTCGGCAATGCCGGCGCCGAGCTGATGATCACCCTCGACCTCAAGCTGATCTTCGAGAAGGCAGAGAAGCTGGCAGCCGAAGGGCACGTCAAGCGCCTCATCGTCTGCAATTTCCCAGAGGCCCTGCCCGGCGCCAAGAAGCTGCTGTTCAAGATCGCCAAGTCCGGCGACCTCGCCAAGGTTTCGGCCAGCCCCATTGCCAGCAAGATCGCCGACTTCGACGCACTGGTCGGCATGAAGCTGACCCCGACCCCCGTCAGCATCGACCCGGCGACCGACTGCGCCGTGCAGCAATACACCGGCGGCACGACCGGCGTTCCCAAGGGCGCCATGCTCAGCCACGCCAACATTGCCGCGCAGGTCAGCCAGATCAACTATTGGGGCGGGCACCTCTTCCATCCGCCGAGCCGGGTGATCGCCGTACTGCCCTTCTTCCACATCTTCGCGATGACAACCTGCATGAACCTGCCGCTTGCGGGTGGCGTGCAGGTGATCATGCTGCCGCGCTTCGAGATGCGGGCCTTCCTCGACACCATGACCCGCACCGGCGCGAACGTCCTCCTCTCTGTACCCACGCTGATCCAGGCGCTGGCGAAGCATGGCGACAAGGCCGCGCCGCACCTGCAATCACTTGAGGTGACCGTTTCGGGCGGTGCCCCGCTGTCGGACGAAGTTCGAGCCAACTGGAGCAAGGTCAGCAAGGCCCTGCTCGCCGAAGGCTACGGACTGACCGAAGCCTCGCCGGTGGTCTGCTGCGCCGCGCTGGCGGTGCCATCCAAGCCCCTGTCGATCGGCCAGCCCCTGCCCGGCACCGACATCCGCCTCGTCGACGTCGAGACAGGCAAGGTCGTGGCGCTGGGCGAGCGCGGTGAGCTGCAGGTGAAGGGACCGCAGGTCATGCTCGGCTACTACAACGACGAGGAGGCGACCAGGAACGCCTTCATGGACGGCTGGCTGCGCACCGGCGACGTCGGCTACATGGACGAGGACGGCTATGTGTTTCTCGTCGACCGCATCAAGGACCTCATCATCTGCTCCGGTTTCAACGTCTACCCGCGCGTCATCGAGGAGGCGCTGATGCATCACCCGGCGATCGAGGAAACCAACGTGATCGGCGTGCCCGACGAGTATCGCGGCGAGGCGCCTGTCGCCTACGTGAAGCTCAAGGAGGGCCACAAGGTGACCGATGGGGAGCTCAAGGCCTTCCTCGGCGAGACACTGAACAAGATCGAGATGCCCAAGGAAATCATCTTCAAGGACGAGTTGCCCAAGACCCTGATCGGCAAGTTGAGCAAGAAGGAGCTGCGCGAGGACTACAAGACCCGCCAGAAGTCGAATGAACCGGCCTGAGCAGGAAAACCGGGATCTCTTCGCCATTGCCGACCTTGCCAACGAGTTCGGCATCTCCACCCGCGCCATCCGGTTCTACGAGGCCAAAGGCCTGTTGCGACCGGAGCGGGTGGGCGGTACGCGGGTGTTCCGCCGGCGTGATCGCGCACGTTTGATCCTCATCCTGCGCGGCAAGCGGCTAGGGTTCTCCCTGCGGGACATTTCGGATTACCTGAGCCTATACGATGCCCATTCGGCAACGGCGCAGGTGAACCTCCTGGTCCAGAAGGTCGACGAGCGGCTGAAGCTGCTCGAGGGGCAGCTGGGCGACCTGCAGACGACCATTGCCGAGCTCAAGGAAATCCGGAAGCTCGCCGACGACCGACTAGCCCAAGGCGCCTGAGAGCATGTTTCGACCACTGCTGAACCTTATTGCCGTCGCGGCGGGCCTGCTGCTGCTCGCCGCCTGCACGATCTCCTCGCCGACCCAACTGGTCGGCGCCGAGGAAGGCGTGACGCCGCTGCCGGCAAGCATTGTCGTCTATGGCTACAAGCAGGGCGCGGACGAGGGGTGGCGGCGCACGGAGGAAGCGCCGATCAGCTTCGCGCTTTCGGGCAAGGCCTACGTGGCGGCCGACAACTCGATGACCCTGCGTTTCGTGCCGCTGGACAATAACGGCTACCTGCTCTCGGTTGCCGGAAACGAGCCCGGCGCACTCTACGGAACCGCGTGGGTGAAGGGGCAGATCCTCGTCATCCGCATGTTGCTGGCCGATGATGGCGCCATGGCGCTCGAGAAGGCCAAGGCCGCCTCGCCTCCAGACATCGCGCTCGACCTCGGCGAGGCGGACGGCGGGATCGAAGTCACGAAGCGCGCGACACTCGACCACCTGATCGCACTGATGCGAAAGGGCACCATCGCCACCGAACCGCTGGTCGCATGGGTCGCCGAGGATGCCGATGCACCAACCCCGGCCGTCATCAGCAAGGCTGCGAACGGATGGGTCGCCGAGTAGCTAGCGCTTCCGGCTTTTCACGTTGGTCTTGAGGTCCGGCTTCTTCGGCCGAGTCCAGCCCTTGGGCGGTTCGACGACGGGGACATTGGTGCCGAGCCCCATCGCCCCCGGCGGCGGCTGGCTCGCCTTCACCGCACCGCGCAACTCGTGGATCGCGTCGCGGTAGCGGGCGGCCGCTTCGTACTCCTCGCGCGCCACGGCCTCGGCCATCTGCTTTTCGAGCGCGGCGATCTTGCGGTCGTTGTTGGCGAGAGACATCGCGGGCCTCAGGTTGCGTCGAGGAATACCTGCATGTCGGCGAGCGTTGCCGCCTCGGATGCAGGCTTGTCCCAGCGTATCCGATTGATGCGCGGGAAGCGAAGGGCGACACCGGACTTGTGCCGGCTCGACTGCTGCGCCGAGTCGAACGCGACCTCGAACACCAGTTCCTTGCTCACCTCGCGAACCGGGCCGAAGCTGGCGACGGTGTTGTTGCGCACCCATTTGTCGATCTGCTTCAGCTCTTCGTCGGTGAAGCCGAAATAGGCCTTGCCGATCGGGACGATCTCGTTCCCCTTCCACACGCCGAACGTGTAGTCGGAGTAGAAGCTCGAGCGCTTGCCGTGGCCGCGCTGCGCATACATCAGGATGGCATCGACGACGTTCGGGTCGCGCTTCCACTTGAACCACAGGCCCTTCGGCCGGCCGGGGACGTAGACCGAGTTGCGCAGCTTCAGCATCACGCCTTCATGGCCATGCTCGGCCGCGCCCTTGCGGCGGATCTCGGCGAGTTGCTGCCAACTCTCGAACGGCACGATCGGCGAGAGATCGAGGCGGGTCTGCGGATTCCTGTCGAACCAGGCCTCGAGCCGGGCGCGGCGTTCGCTCCATGGGAACGGGCGGATATCCTCGGAGCCGTCGAACAGCATGTCGTAGACCCGGATGAAGGCGGGATAGGCCGTGAGGTGCTTGCCGAGCGCCGTCTTGCGATTGAGGCGTTGCTGCAGGTCGTTGAACGACGCCGGCTCGAAATCATGGCCGACCAGCAGTTCGCCATCGAGCACCGCATCGCCGAACACTGCCTCGGTGACGTCGGGGAAGGCGTCGGCAATATCGTCGCCGGTGCGGCTGAACAGCGAGACTTTTCCACCCGCCGCGATCAGTTGCACGCGGATACCGTCCCATTTCCACTCCGCTGCGAAGTCCTTCGGATCGAGCTTCTCGAGGTCCTTCTCCTCGTCGATCGGATTGGACAGCATCAACGGGTGGAAGCGTGAGGCGTGGTCGATATCGGGGCGCTCCGATCGGCCATCGAGCCAGTCGAAGAGCTCGGTATAGGGCACCGTGAGGCCGTTCCAGACCTCCTCGATCTCCTGGATCGGCTTGCCCGACATCTCGGCCAGTGCCGTCTTGGCGAGCCGGGCCGAGACCCCGATGCGCAGCGCCCCCGTGGCGAACTTCACCAGCGCCCATCGCTCGTTGATGGTGGCGCGCGTGAGGAGTGAACCGATGAGCCGCGGGAGCTCTGCCTTGCTGGTCATGTTGAAGAGTTCGACCAGGTCGGAAAGCGACGGCAGCGGTTCCGTGCCGCCATGGTGGGGCCAGATCAACGCAATGGTTTCGCCCAAGTCGCCGACATAGTCGTAGCTCAGGGCAAACAGGTGCGGGTCGACCTCCGCCAGCACCACGTCGCGCAGTACCGCCGGCTTGACGTTCTTGAACGTCAGTGCACCGGTGAGGATGGCAAGGCCGAAACCCCTGTCGGGGTCCGGCGTCGAGCGGAAGTATTCGACCATTGCCTCGAGCTTGCGGTTGCGCGAAGGCGTGAGGACCAGGGTCTCCATGAGGGCGGCGAAGGCTCTCATTCGCCGTCCTCTTCGCCATCCTCGTAGGCTTCGATCCGCAGAGGTTCAGCCTCGATCCCTTGCTGCTGGCAGTGGTAGACCAGCGCGTCCTCGCGGCCGTGCGTCACCCAGACTTTCTGCGCCTCCGTATCGGCGATGGTCTGCCGCAGCTCGTTCCAGTCGGCGTGGTCGGAGATGACGAGGGGCAGTTCCACCCCGCCCTGCTTCGCCCGCTGCTTGACGCTCATCCATCCCGAGGCCACTGCCAGCACCGGATCGGGCAGACGACGGCTCCAGCGATCCTTGATCGCGGAAGGCGGCGCGATGACGATCTGTCCCTTGAGTTCCACCTTCGTCGCTTCGAGGGAGGGCTTCAGCACGCCCAGCGGAATACCGCGCTCGACGTAGAGCTCGCAGAGCCGGATCATCGCTCCGTGGAGGTAGATCGGCGCATCCCAACCAGCATCGCGCAACAGCGCGATCACCCGCTGCGCCTTGCCCAACGCATAGCTGCCGATGACGTGCGACCGCTCGGGAAAGGTCGCCACCGAGCGCAGCAGGCGGCCGATCTCGTCGAGCGGCCTGGGATGCTGGAACACTGGCAGGCCGAACGTCGCCTCGGTGACCAGCAGATCGCACTGGGCCAGTTCGAACGTCTGTGCCGTGCGGTCAGGCAGCCGCTTGTAGTCGCCGGTGACGACGATGCGCTGCCCACGATGTTCCATCACCACCTGCGCGGAACCGAGAATGTGCCCGGCCGGAACAAGGGTGATGGTGACATCGTCCACCTGAAGCGGCGTGTTGAACTCCAGCGCCTGGAACTGCCCGGCGCAATCCTCGCCGTAGCGCACCTTCATGATGGCGATGGTGTCGGGCGTCGCCAATACCGCGCCATGGCCAGACCGTGCGTGATCGGCGTGCCCGTGGGTGATGATCGCCCGGGCCCGCGGTTGCGGCGGATCGATATAGGCATCGATGGGGGTGACGCGCAGGTCACGGTCGAGAAACGGGGCGTGCATGACGATCGAAAATAGTACTGCCAGAGCCGAACAACGCACCAGAATAGAGTTCGGCACACTAGTCGCGGCAAGTTCTTGGGAATAGGGTCCGTCGCCAGACCAAAGCCATACCGGAGTCGATAATGCAGAGCCTGCTTTCACTCGCCGCCGCGCACCCGTCCCGCACCCTTGCCGCGGGAGAGATTCTGATCGGACAGGGTTTCGAGGGCGGCGACCTCTTCATTCTCGAGAGCGGCCAGCTTGCAGTCGAGCGCGATGGCGTGCGGATCGCCAGCGTGGCGACGCCCGGCGCCCTGATCGGTGAAATGTCGGTGGTGCTCGGCACACTGAACACCGCGACCGTGCAGGCAGAAAAGCCGAGCACCGTGCGGGTTATCCGCAACGCTCAGCAGTACCTCAAGACCGACCCCGAACTGACTTTCCGCATCGCCTGGCTGATGGCCAACCGGCTCGATGCCACTTCGGCGTACCTGGTGCAGCTGACGAAGGATCATGCCGGCAAGCCCGAGGGCGGCCTGCTGGGGCGCATCCTGTCGTCGCTGAATACCGCCGATGGTGGCCGTTACACCCCGGTGAACCGCGGCGACATGTTCGGGCACTGATACACGGGGTTAGCGCGCGTACTGCTCCAGCCAACCCGTCAGCGTCCGCGCATCCATCGCGCCTGCCTTCTGCGCGATGATCTGGCCGTGACGGAACACGATCAGGTTCGGGATGCCACGGATATTGTAGCGCGCCGCGACCTGCGGGTTGGCCTCGGTGTCGAGCTTGAGGAAGCGCATGCGCGGTTCGAGCGACCGCGCCGCCGCCTCGAAGCTCGGCGCCATCATGTGGCAGGGCCCGCACCAGTCGGCCCAGAAATCTACCACCACCGGCACGTCCGACCGCATGATCTGCTTGTCGAACGTCGCCGCATCGACGTTGGCCGGCTGGCCGTCGAACAGCATCTCGTGGCACTTGCCGCACTTGCCCTCGCCGGGGGCCTTGTCGGCCGCCACCCGATTGGTGCTCCCGCAATGCGGGCAGACGATCATGCGCGCCTCAGCCATCACAGCACCTTCGTGACCTTCAGGAAGTTGCCGCGCTCGTCGTTGGCGGCCTTGATCGCCTTCTCCGAGCCCAGCACCACCACCTGGCCCTGCTGGGCCACCTTGTTGAGCGCCTCGGCCAGCGCCTTGAAGTCCTGGCTGGAAGCACCGAGGATTTCCTCGCGCCGCCGCTGCCGGTCCTCGTCGGTGTCCCCCGACAACTCCCAGATCAGCGAGGTAAAGCCCTTCGCATCCGGCAGCCGGTAGGTATCCACCGAGCCGATGACGCCGATCACCGAGCGCACCAGGTCCTGCTCGCCGACACCGGCTTCGAGGAACTTCGCCGCCCCGTCGTAGACGTCGAGCGTCTCGACGAGGTTCGGGTCACGATACGAGGTAAAGGCGAAGGTGCCGGCGAACGGATCGAAGCCCGACGAGCCGCCATAGGCCCCGCCCTGCACCCGCACCTTGTCCCACATATAGGTGGTGTTGAGGTGCTTGATCGCCACCGCCGTGCCACCGGTCGGCTTGAACCCGAGATCCTTCAGGTTCGCACCCTTGGCGACGTAGTTGACCTGCCCCGGGAAGGTCAGCCCTTCCGACAGCGGAGCGGGCACGAAACCCCAGCCCTCGCTCGACGCACCCTGCCCGGCAGGCAGCGTCTCGATGAACGCCGCCAGTTCCGGCTTCAGCGCCGCAAGCGCAAAGCTGTCCGCCGTCACGTTCGCGACCATCGTCTTCCGCCCGATCAGCAGAGTCCGGATTTCCTCGAGCGCCGCCTGCACCGCGCCCCAGTCGCTGTCGATCTGCTTCACCAGCTCCTTGAGGAAGAAGTAGTAGCTGATGCCGCCCAGCTTCTCGTTCAGCCAGTCCGCCTCGGTGTAGCCGGCCCGCACCCGCATCGACACGATGCCGTTGCCGCTGCCGGCGAGTCCGCTCTCGAACCCGGCCTTCGATTCCAGCACCATCTGCTTGATGCGCGCCTTGTTGTCGAAGCGCGCATCGGTCAGCACGTCGCCCATGATGCCCAGCAGGTCGCCGATATGCTCGGCCGTCGCCTTGCCGCGCAGGAACAGCCAGGCCGCCGTGCCGCCGCCATCGCGCCGCGTCGAACTCCAGCGCGACGCGCCGACGCCACCGGTCGTGCGGCCGATGCGCTGGGTCAGCGCCACGAAGTCTTCCTTCGATGTCCCCGTCTGCGTCAGCGCCCGCGTGAAGATTGGCAGGTAGGGCAGCAGCCGACCCGGCACGGCCTTCAGGTCGAAGCCAAGATCGAGATAGATCACGCCATTGGTCGGCAGGTCGTGCGTGTAAAGTGGAATGCCCGCCAGCTCTTCCTTGGCGATGGGGATCGCCTTGTTGGCGCGCGGCAGGTCTTCGAGCGTCAGCGCCGGGATCTTGGCGAGCGCCTCGGGCGGATCGCCCGCTTCCTGCAGCGCCTTGAGGTGCTCGGTTTCCTTCGCCACCTCGGCAATGCCAGCCGCGTCGAGCGACGCCTGCGCCGCATCGAGCCGCGCCCGCTCCTCGGCTGCTTCCTCGGCTGCCTTGTTGGGGTCGGCGGTCAGCAGCACCGTGGTGCGGTGCCGGTTGTCGAGAATGTGGGCCTTGATCAGCCCCTCGAAATACTTCTCGCCCCGCGCCAGCTTCTCCTTGATGCCGCTCAGCGGCGCCTCGAAGGTCAGCGGGCTCAGCGGATCGCCGCCATAGAGCCACGTCCCCATCGAGCGGAACATCAGCGCGATGCCGCGCGGGAACGACCCGGTATTGTTCTCCCGGAGCGCGAACTCCGCCGTGTTCATCGCCGCCTCGATGGTCAGCGGATCGATGCCTTCGGCGCTGAGCTTCTCCAGCGTCTCGATGATCAGCGCCTCGACGGCCGGCCCGGCATCATCCGCGATGCCCTTGAGCCCGAAGGTGAAATAGGGCTGCTTGATGCCATCGGCGAAGCCGGAACCGGTCAGCCCTTCACCAAGTCCGGAATCGATCATCGCCTTGCGAAGCGGCGCGGCCGGCGTCCCCACCAGCACGCTTTCGAGCACGTTCAGCCCCAGCATCAGCTCGGGGTCGGTGATCTCGTCGAGCATCCAGTTGACCGAAACCATCGCCGAGTTCTTGCCCGGCTCGGCCTCGTCGGCGCTCGCCGCATACGTCTCGCGGATCTGGCGCGGCTCGGTCCACCGGGGCTGTGTCGCGATCTCCGACTGGGGGTCGATGCGCTCGAACTGGCCGAAATACTCTTCCAGCATCTCGAGGCGCTTCGCCGGATCGTCATCGCCGTAGAACACCACGCGGGCGTTCGACGGGTGGTAGTACTTGGCGTGGAAGTTCTTGAAATACTCGTAGGTCAGGTCGGGGATCGCCTTGGGGTCACCGCCCGAATTCACCCCATAGGTTGTGTCCGGATAAAGCGACAGCTGGCTGAGCTTCCCCAGCACCGCCGACGCCGACGAATAGGCGCCCTTCATCTCGTTGAAGACTACGCCCTTGAACACCATCGGTCCCTGGGTGTTGTCGAGTTCGTAGTGCCAGCCCTCCTGCCGGAACGTGTCCTCGGTGATGAGCGGGAAGAACACCGCGTCGAGATATACATCGACGAGGTTGTAGAAATCCTTGAGGTTCTGCGAGGCGACCGGGTACGCGGTCTTGTCCGAAAACGTCATGGCGTTGAGGAAGGTGTGCAGCGACCCCTTCAGCAGCTCCACGAAGGGCTTCTTCACCGGGTATTTGCGCGATCCGCACAGCACCGAGTGCTCCAGGATATGCGCGACGCCTGTGGAATCCTCGGGTGGGGTCTTCAGCGTCACGCCGAAAACCTTGTTCTCGTCCTCGTTGATGAGGCTCAGGACCTCTGCCCCGGTCTTTTTGTGCCGGTAGAGCTTCGCCAGCGAACTGATCTCGGCGATGTGCTGCTCACGCACGAGTTCGAAGGCGGGATGTTCGGACATGGGGTACTCGACAGGAGGGTTTGGTCTCCCGGTAACTTAGGGAGGGGCGACGCGGGATGGAAGGGGCAACCGGCCCGCGCCGCCTATCCGATCAGGCCGCCTCGGTCACGCCCGCGGCGACGGGCGGCGGCCCGCTGTAGCGTGCCAGGGCCTTGATCACCTGCGC